>DASXUN010000004.1 GCA_036504815.1 Gemmatimonadaceae bacterium
GGGGGGGCCCCCCCCGCCGCTCGTTCGGTGCCGGTCGTTCAGCGACCGCGCGTTGCCTCAGCGCGGCGCCGGCCGGATGCCACCGCTGATGAAGGCGATGGAGATCCCCGTGTACTGCGCGGAGAAACCATCGAGGTCGGCACCGACGGTGCGGAGTTCGACGCCAATGCGGTTGCGCTTCGAGATCGGGAGCTCGACGCCGGCGCCAAACGCCTGGCCCATGCCAGTGCTCGACTCCTCCTTGCCGGTCACCGTATCGAACTTGCCGACGCGGTTCCAGGTGAGCGAGGCGAATGCATACGGCAGGACGTACGAACGCTCACGCAGTCCGGAGAGCACGACGCCAAGGCCGGGGGAGAGGTAGGTCCATCCCGTCGTCGCGTCGGCGCTCTCGGCCCCCGCGGCGAGCGGCAGGTCGAGCCGCCAGCCGATGAAGTGCTGCGGTCCGAAGCTGCGCGAAATGACGAGCCCCATCGCGTAGCCCGTCTTGCCGACGGCCTTGAGGTCGCCGGAAGGGCTCGCGGTGCCCAGCGTGAAATAGGTGGCCGTCGGACGTCCGCCCGGCTGCGGTTGCGGCAGCACGACGGTCCCCGGCGCACCGGCTTCAGGCTTCTGCGCGGCGGCCGTCGCCGCGGCAGTGGCCAGCAGGAGCAGAACGCGGCGCATCATGATCCACTCTCCAGGCGCTGTTGCAGTTCACGGTAGACGGACGTCCATCCGGCCTCTGCCGTGTTGACGAGCGTCGCGGTGAGCGACGTGGTGCCGCGATAGCGCGACTCGATCCCCATGCGAATGCGTCCTTCGCCCGTCTTGATGCGAATGGTCATCCGCTCTTCGGTCAGGTACTGGCCGAAGCGCACGTCACTGGAGCGCCACTCCGTCTGCAGGTAGCCGCCCTCACGATCCATGATGCGGATGGCCGCGCGTTCACCGACGACGTCGATGACGGTCCGCCACACGCGATCGGCGTTCGTCGATTGAATCGGGATGTCCACCCAGTACGGCCACTCGCGCACAGCAATTTCGGCGGGGAGGGAGGCAATCGCCGCCACCCGGACCGGGGCCTTCGCCGCGCAGCCCGCCGACGCCACCAGCGCCGCGGTCAGGGCGAGCCACCGGATTGAGAACCACTTCGTCTGCATGACATGCCTCAGTTGGAGGGGGAACCGCACAACGCTAGACCTAAATGCGAAGGAGTGTCAAGACTGCCCGCGACGTGCTACGCGCCATCGGTGCGGATGCGAATGAGTCCTTCCTGCGCGACGGACGCCACCAACTCGCCGCTGCGCGTGAATATGGCGCCGCGCGTGAAGCCCCGCGCGCCGGCTGCCGCCGGGCTTTCCATGCTGTACAGCAGCCAGTCATCGGCCCGGAATGGGCGATGCAGCCAGAGCGAATGATCGAGCGAGGCGATCTGCAGGCGGCGGTCACGGTACGCCACGCCATGCGGATGCAGCGCCGTGGGGAGCAGGCCGTAATCCGACGCGTACGCCAGCACCGCCTGATGGACGATGTGCTCATCGGGGAGCCGCGACATCGCCTTGAACCAGACGTACCGCACCGGGTCGCGCGGCTCCGAGACGAACGGATCGACCGGATGCACGGTGCGGAAGTCGATCGGTCGATCCTGCGTGAGCACGGCCCGCATGGGCTCCGGGATGCGATCGGCACGCTCGCGAATGAGGTCGAGCTCCGACACGAGCGATTCGGGTGGCGGCACGTCCGGCATCGTCACCTGGTGCTCCAGTCCGGGTTCGCTGACGTGGAACGACGCCGAGAGGTGGAAGATCGCCTCGCCGTGCTGGATGGCGGTGACGCGCCGGCTGGTGAAGCTGCCGCCATCACGCGGCCGGTCCACGAAGAAGATGATGGGCGCCTTCAGGTCGCCGGCCCGCAGGAAATAGCCGTGCACCGAGTGCGCGTCGCGTCCGGCCGCCACCGTGCGCTGGGCCGCCACGAGCGCCTGCGCGAAGACCTGCCCGCCGAACACCCGCCCCGAGCCGATGTCGCGGTTGGTGCCGCGATAGATGTTCACCTCGAGCGCCTCGAGGTCGAGCAGCGCGAGCAGCTCGTCCACCACCGGATGTCGTCCCTCGTCACCCATGCGCTGTCTCCTCCCCGGTCCGCCAACTGCCATCGGCCAGCTGCCATCCGCCTTCTGCCATCACCATCACCACCGCCCAGGACTCACTCCCCGTACGGAATCCAGATGTTCTTCACCTGCACCGACTCACGCAGGTACACGCGCCCCTCACCCTCGACCACGTCGTACCAGTCCGGCGACGCGCTCGCGCACCAGGTGCGCTTCATGTTCGCCGCCGACGCATACTCCACCGTCTTCACCCCCGCGGCGCTTCCGCGATACCAGACCGCATCGACATCCTCGTGCTCGGCGAGCACCTTCACCAGCGCGTCGCGCTCCCCGGTGACGATGTTCACCACGCCGCCCGGCAGGTCCGAGGTCTCGAACACCTGGTAGAGATCGGTGGCCGCCAGCGGATGCCGCTCGCTTGGCACCGCGACGACCGTGTTGCCGGTCGCGATGAGCGGGGCGACGAGCGAGAGGAGGCCAAGCAGCGGCGCGTCCTCGGATGCTCCCACGCCAACGACGCCGATGGGCTCGTGCATCGCCAGCGCCACCCCGCGCAGTGGCACGCCATGCACCGCGCCGTCCCACTTGTCGGCCCACGCGGCGTACGTGAAGAGGCGGCGCACCGACGCGTCCACTTCGCGCCGTCCTGCGGCGGTCGTGCCGCCCGTCATCGCCGCCAGTCGTGCCGCGAACTCGGCGCGGCGCGCGTCGAGGTTCTCGCCGATGTAGTACAGAACCTGCGCGCGCAGGTGTCCCGTGCTCGCCGCCCATCCCTTGGCCGCGTGCGCCGCTTCGACCGCGTTGCGGATGTCCTTGCGATTGCCGTCGCCGACTTCGCCGAGGATGCGCCCCTTGGGCGTCGTCACGACACGGGAGTAGCCGCTGTCGGGACGCGCCTGCTTGCCGGCGATGTAGAGCTTGGCGGTGCGGTCGACCGCGCCGCCTGAAGACGGCGTGACGGAAGACGGAAGACGGGTGACGGACGAAGTCGAACGACGGGCCTCCCGTCTCCCGTCTCCCGTCTTCCGTCTGCGCATGTACTCCCACATTCCTTCGCGCCCACCCTCGCGCCCGAAGCCGCTCTCGCGATAGCCGCCGAAACCGGCCGCGGCGTCGAAGAGGTTCGTGGCGTTCACCCAGACCACGCCGGCCTTGATCTTCGGCGCGATGTCGAGCGCGAGGTTGATGTTCTCGGTCCAGACCGAGGCGGCGAGGCCGTACGGCGTGTTGTTCGCGAGCGCCACGGCCTCTTCCGGCGTGCGGAACGTCATCGCCACCAGCACCGGGCCGAAGATCTCCACCTGCGCGATGGTGCTCGACGGAAAGACGTCGGTGCAGAGCGTGGGCGGATAGAACGAGCCTGACGTTGGCACCGGCCGTGCCGGCTGCCAGACCGTTGCTCCTTCCTGCTTCCCCTGCTCCACCAGCGCGCGGATGCGCTCGAGCTGGACCGGCGCCACCACGGCGCCCATGTCGATGGTCTTGTCGAGCGGCGGTCCGAGACGAAGCTTCTCCATCCGCGCGCGCAGCTTGCCGTACAGCTTCTCGGCGATGCCCTCTTGCACGAGCAGGCGCGAGCCGGCGCAGCAGACCTGCCCCTGGTTGAACCAGATGGCATCCACGACCCCCTCGACGACGCCATCGAGATCGGCATCCTCGAAGACGACGAACGGACTCTTGCCGCCGAGTTCGAGCGAGAGCTTCTTGCCGCTCCCGGCCGTCGCCCGGCGGATGATCTTCCCCACTTCGGTGGAGCCGGTGAAGGCGATCTTGTCCACCTTGGGGTGATTCACCAGCGCGGCGCCGGTCTCGCCGTCACCGGTGATGACATTCAGCACGCCCGCCGGGAGTCCCGCCTGCCGCGCGAACTCCGCGAAGAGCAGCGCGGTGAGCGGCGTGAACTCGGCCGGCTTCAGCACGACCGTGTTTCCGGCGGCGAGCGCCGGCGCCACTTTCCACGAGAGCATCAGCAGCGGGAAGTTCCAGGGGATGATCTGCCCGACGACCCCCACGGGTCCGTAGCCGGCGAACTCGGTGTCGGCCAGTTGCGCCCACCCGGCGTGATGATAGAAGTGACGCGCCACGAGCGGCACATCCACGTCGCGCGACTCGCGAATGGGCTTGCCATTGTCGAGCGTCTCGAGCACCGCGAACAGCCGCGCATGCTTCTGCACCATGCGGGCGAGGGCGTACAGGTGCCGCGCGCGGGCGTGCGGCGTGAGCTTGCTCCAGGCCGGATAGGCCTTGCGCGCAGCCGCCACGGCGGCAGCCACGTCCTTCGCCGTCCCCTGCGTCACGCGCGCGAGGCGCGTTCCCGTCGAGGGATCAACGGTGTCGAACGTCTTCCCCGCTCTCGTCCACGAACCGCCAATGAAGTGCCCGAAGGTGCCGTCGTGCGCGGCCAGCCAGGCGCGCGCCGGTGCGTCGGCCTCGGGGGCGGGGCCGTACTCCATCGTCTGGAACAGCTCGGCTACGGTCGCCATGGTCGTCAGGGCATCGGGTGGTGGTGCGCCGCGGCATAGCGCCCGGTCACGAACATCTCGAGCTGGCGCTCGAGGTCGGTGAGCAGGCTGCTGGCGCCAAAACGGAACAGGGTGGGCTCGAGCCATTCGCGGCCGAGCTCCTCATTCATCAGCATCAGGAACTCGAGCGCCTGCTTCGCCGTGCGAATGCCGCCGGCCGGCTTGTAGCCGATCTGGAAGCCAGTGCGCTCGCGGTACTCGCGGATCTGCCGCACCATCGCCAGCGAGACGGGGAGCGTGGCGTTGACGCTCTCCTTGCCGGTGGACGTCTTGATGAAATCGGCGCCGGCCTGCATCGCCACCCAGCTCGCGCGCGCCACGTTGGTGAGCGTGGCCAGTTCGCCGGTGGCGAGGATCACCTTGAGGTGCGCCTCGCCGCAGGCTTCGCGGAAGGCGCGCACCTCGTCGTAGAGCTTCTCCCACTGGCCCGTGAGGACGAAGCCGCGCGTGATGACGACGTCGATCTCGCGCGCGCCGGCCTGCACCGAAGCGCCGATCTCCTCGACGCGCTGCTTGAACGGCGACAGCCCGGCGGGAAAGCCGGTGCTCACCGCGGCCACCGGGATGCCGCTCCCCTCGAGCGCGGCCACGGCCGTGGGCACCATCTCGTGGTACACGCACACCGCACCGACGGTGGGACGCAGCGACGCCACGCCGAGCGCTTCCTCGAGATCGGGGCGCAGCGGGTGCCGCGCCTTGGCGCAAAGCCGCTTCACGTTGCCGGGCGTGTCGTCGCCGCTCAGCGTCGTGAGGTCGATGAGCGTGATGGCGCGCAGCAGCCAGGCGGCCTGCCACTGCTTCTTCACCGTGCGGCGCGTGCCGATGGTCGCCGCGCGCCGCTCGGCCGCGCTGCGGTTCACGCGAATGGCGCGCACGCGCTCGAGGTCGAGCGGCTCGCCCGGGTTGCGCGTGATCGCGCTCACGACGCCACGCCGGCGTTTGCGCGACGATCCGGGCTCACGGCCGCACGCGATGCATCATCCGCGGGAAGGCAATGCACTCGCGGATGTGCTGCACGCCGCAGATCCAGGCGACGGTGCGCTCGAGCCCGAGGCCGAAACCCGAGTGCACGAACGTGCCGTACTTGCGCAGGTCGAGATACCAGCCGTACGCGTCCATCGGCAGCCCTTCGTGCGTGATGCGGGCCACCATCTTGTCGTAATCGTCCTCGCGCTGCGACCCGCCGATGATCTCGCCGTACCCCTCGTGCGCCAGCAGGTCGGCACAGAGCACGGTGCGCGGATCGTCCGGATTCTCCTTCATGTAGAAGGCCTTCGCCTCCTTCGGGTAGTTGCACACGAAGACGGGGCGGTCGTAGTCGGCCACCAGCAGCGCTTCGTCTTCGGCACCCAGGTCGTCGCCCCACTTGATGTCGCTCCCTTTCTTCCGGAGGATCTCCACCGCCTCGGTATACGGAATGCGCGGAAAGCCGCCGTTCACCGTCTCCAGCTTCGACGTGTCGCGTTCCAGCTCCTTCAGTTCGGCCGCGCGCCGCGTGAGGCAGCGCTGCACGAGATAGCTGACGAACTCCTCCTGCAGGTCCTGGTTCATCGCCTGGTCATACCACGCCATCTCGGGTTCGATCATCCAGAACTCGGTGAGGTGGCGGCGCGTCTTGCTCTTCTCGGCGCGGAACGTGGGGCCGAAGGTGTAGATGCGTCCAAAGGCGGCGGCCGCCGCCTCGCCGTACAGCTGGCCCGTCTGCGCCAGGTAGGCCGTCCCTTCGTCGAAGTACTCCGTCTCGAACAGGCCGGCGCGCTCGCCGATGGCGGCCGTGAGAATCGGCGTGTCGACGCGCAGGAAGCCGCGTTCGTAGAAGAAGTCGTGGATCCCCTGCTCCACCTCGTGCCGCACTCGCGCAATGGCCGCCTGGCGCGGCGACCGCAGCCAGAGGTGCCGGTTGTCGAGCAGGAAGTCGATGCCGTGCTCCTTGGGCTGGATGGGATAGTCGAGCGGCGAAGCGCCGACAATGCCGAGCGCCGTCACGCCGAGCTCGAATCCGCCCGGTGCGCGATCGTCGGCGCGCACTTCGCCCGTCACGGCCACGCTCGTCTCGAGCGTCAGTTCGGCGAAGCGCGCCCAATCGTTCTCGGGCATCTGCTTCTTCACGAGGACGCACTGCAGGACGCCGCTCCCGTCGCGCATCACGATGAAGGCGACCTTGCCGCTCGACCGCAGGTGGCTCACCCACCCGCGCACGGTCACGGCCTGGCCGGTGTACTTCGCAAGTTCTCCGATGCGGGCAAACGTCTGGCTCACGCGATTACTTCCCCTGGTAACGGATTCGGTAGACGGTCCCACTGAGATCGTCGGTAATGTAGATCGATCCGTCGGGCGCCTGCGCGATGCCCGTCGGCCGGTGATTGCGGGCGCCCGCCGGCGGCGGTCCCGCGGTGCGGTTGCCCTTGAACGCCTCGGAGGCAAAACCGTCGGCGAAGGTGCGCGCCGCGCCGGCCGCCCGCCCGCGGGCCAGCGGCACGAACGAGACGCGGAAGCCGTCCTGCACCAGCGGCGCGCGGTTCCACGATCCGTGGAAGACGACGAACGCGCCGTGGCGATACTCCGACGGGAACGACTTGCCCGTGTAGAAGAGCAGCGCATTCGGGGCCCAGTGGCCCGGGAAGGCGTAGACCGGCCCCTTCTTCGCCGCGCAACGGCCCACCTGCTTGCCGTCCCCGCCGTACTCTGGCGCGAGCACCAGCTTCTTGAGCTCCGTGGAGTAGTAGCAATAAGGCCAGCCGAAATCGTCGCCCAGCCGGAGTTGCAGCAGCTCCTCGCCGGGATTTTCGGCGTTGTAGTCGTCGCTGAAGCCCCAGTTCATCGCCAGCTGATCGCGTCCGTGCATCATCGTCCAGAGTTCGTCCGCCGGCTCGTTCCACGCGAGGCCGACGGCGTTGCGGATGCCCGTCGCGAAGCGACGGCCGCTCGCCAGCGTCTGCCGCGGACGGTTGGCATCGAACGTCCAGATGCCGGCGCGCGTCTCGAGCTCGACGCAGGGATCCACGCCCTTGGAATTCGGCTGCCGGTCGCGCTCCTGGCACGAGTTGGTGCGCGATCCGACGTTGAGGTACAGCACGCTGCCGTGCACCACGAAGTTGTAGGCGTTGTGGCCGCCGGTCGGGAGGTCCACGAGAATCGTGTCCGCCGTCCCCAGCATCGTGTCGCCCACCGCGTAGCGGTATCGCACGACATTGTTGCGGTCCGTCGCCCACAGGAATCCGCCACCAAGGGCGATGCCGGTGCCGCCACTTCCGCCAAGCCGGCGCACCAGGTCGGCGCGCCCGTCACCATCGGTGTCGCGCAGCAGGATCACGCCCCCACCGGGTCCGGTGCCAGTTCCGCTCTCGGCGCCGCCACGCGCCGGATTGGCGTTGATGAGCACGTCGCCGTTGGCGGCCACCACCACGTGGCGCGGCGCACCGAGACGATCCGCGACGACCTGCGCGCAGAATCCGGCCGGCACGGTCAGGCCCGCGTCGCACGCAAGCTTGGTCGACTGCGCCGACAGCAGCGCAGGCGCCGCCGTGAGGGCGGCGATGCACAGGAATCGCGGGGCAAAGGAGAGGCGCATGGCGGACTCGGGGCTGATCAGGGAGGCGAAATCCGGGGGACAACCTCGTCACGGACCGGACCCATCGGCCCTTGCCCGCAGACGCAATCAATATAGTATGAGCGGCGCGGCACCGAGATCTTCAATTACCGGCCGGAGTAACCTCAATGATGTCTTCCGCACGAATCGGCACCCTCGCCGTCGCCGCTCTCGCCGTGGCCGCGATGACCGGCACTGCAGCCGCCCGGCGCACCGCGCCGCCACAGGACAAGCTTTCCATTGGCGTCGAGGCCGAGCAGCTGGGGCGGAACCGCGTGAAGATCACGATCACGGGGAAGAAGTTCACCCCCGAGGGCCCGGTGTTCATCACGACGACCTCGCTGCCCGGCACGGCCACCGAGCTCGACCTCGGGCGGATTCTTGCCGACAAGGACGGCAAGATCGCGTTCAAGAAGGACGATCTCGAGTGCTCCACGCCGGTCCAGGAGGACGCCGCCCGCCCGGTCTTCGTGACGATCACCGACTCGACGACCAACCGGAAGGCGCGCCAGCGCGTGGAAGGGACGGCCTGGCTCTGCCGGTAGCGGCGCGCGCGTTCCGCGCGCTCCCAGCGCACGCCCCGCACGCCCCGCACGCCCCGCGCCTCACGGCGTGGCGATGGCAGTCCTTGCGGCCGCGAGCAGTTCGGCGGGACGAAACGGCTTCGCGACGAACGGGACGTTCGCCAGCACGGCTGGCGCCGCCGAGGAGCGTGCGTAGCCGGACATCAGAAGCACCCGCAAGGCCGGACGCTCCGAGAGCAGCACGGCCGCCAGTTCCATTCCACCCATGCGCGGCATGACGACGTCGGCGACGAGCAGGTCGATGCTGCCGACGAACGCCCGTGACACCCGCAGCGCATCTTCTCCGTCCGATGCGCAGAGCACGCGATAGCCGTCTCCCTTCAAAATGCGCTCGGCGACCTGCCGCAGCGCGACATCATCCTCGACGAGCAGCACGGTGCGACCGACCGCACGCGGCGCCCCGGCGAGCGCCTGCGCCAGCGTCTGCGGCGCGGGGGGAGCCGCCGCGAGCGGAAGGTAGACCTCGATGGTGGTTCCCTTCCCGGACTCGGACGACACGCGCAGCGTCCCCGCGAGCCGCATGACGATCCCGTAGACCGTCGAGAGGCCGAGTCCGGTTCCTTCGCCAACCGGCTTGGTCGTGAAGAAGGGATCGAAGATCTGGGCGCGAATCGACGGGTCGATGCCGCACCCGGTGTCGCTGATGGAGAGCACGGCGAAGCGCTCGCCGTGCAGCGATTCCTCGGGGAGCGGCGGTCCGCTGGGCCGGCCGGCGCAACGGAGGCCGATGCGCAGGACGCCACCCTCGGGCATCGCATCGCGCGCGTTGACCGCCAGGTTCATGACCACTTGCGTGATCTGCCCCTGGTCGGCGAAGAGCGGCACCGCTTCCTTGGGCAGCGCCGTCTCCACCCGAATCCGTTCGCCGACGAGGCGCCGCAACATCGTCCCCATGCTGCGCACCAGTTCGGCGGCGTCGAGATGCTGCGCCTGCACGATCTGGCGCCGGCTGAACGTGAGCAGCTGCGACGTGAGCAGCGCGGCGCGCCCGCCCGCCGAGAGCAGCTCGTCGATCTCCTCCTCGAGCGCCTCCGGCGGCGCGCCCTCCGCCAGCCGCATGCGCGCGAGCTGCCCGGCGCCGACGATCACGGTGAGCAGGTTGTTGAAGTCGTGCGCGACCCCGCCGGCGAGCGCGCCCAGCGCCTGCATCTTCTGGGAGTGCAGGAACTGCTCCTCCAGCTGCTTGCGCGACGTGATATCGGTGACCGTCCCGACGATGCGATGCACCACACCGTGGTCACCCGCCTGCGAGAGCCACGTCAGGCCAATCCAGCGAGAGACCTGATCGGCGCCGATCGTGCGAACTTCCAGCGCCCCCTTGCCCGCCGCGCGGCACGCCTCGGCGTAGGCGGCGGTCACCATCGCCCGATCGCGGGGATCGATGAACTGCGACGCCTGGCCAACGCTGGCCGTGGGCTGGTCCGCCTCGCGCAGGCCGATGACGGACGGGCCGTCGTGCAGCCACTCCATGCGACCACTCGGCAGGTCCACCGTGAATGTCGTGGTGCGCGAGGCGGAGAGCGCCAGCCGCAGGCGCTCCTCGCTCGCGGCGAGCGCCCGTTCCGCCTCGTTCTGCCGGGCGATCGTCTCGCGGTGCTCCTCCACCAGGTCACGCAGGCTGGCCGTGCGCGCTTCCACGGCGCGCGACAGCCGCTCCTCGCGCCCCGCCACCAGGAAGACGAGCGCCGTCACCAGCAGCGTGATGAAGGTGATGGCGAGCCGCAGCGGCAGCACGTGCAGTCCTTCGGTCGCGGCCCAGCCCGCGGCGGGGCCACCGCGCAGCTCCCACCTGCCGTCCCGCACGTTCACGACGAGCCGCTCGGGGTTCTGCGGCACCGGGGCGCCCGTCGTCGAGACGAGCCGGCCGCCGCGATCGTAGAGCGCGAGCGCGATGGTAGACGGCACGTCGGTGAGACCCGCTTCCGCGAGCAGCGCCCGCGTATCCACGACCAGCGCCACCTGATCCCCGCCGCCGCTCAGGAAAGGGGCGCGCACGCGTTGCCGGATGATCAGCCCGCTCTGTCCCTGCTTCAGCGGCAGCGGACCGCTGAGCACGATGCTGTCGGTGGCGGCGGCGCGCAGGAAATCCCGCACCACTTCCTGACGCGGGTCGTTGCGCAGGTCGAGGTGGAGCGCCGCCTCGTTGCCCGCCGCCGGGTAGATCAGTTCGATGCGATCGCCGCGCACGAGTTCGATGGCCCGCAAGGTGCTCCCGGCGACGACGAGACCCGCGCCAAAGGAATCGAACTCGTGGGCCAGCGTCGCGAAGTCCCGCCGCGACTGCACGAAGGCGCGGATGCCGCTGACCTGGGCCACGCGCCGTTCAATCGCGGCCGCCACGTTGTCGGCGTAGGGACGGAGGGCCGCCCGGGCGAGATCCCGCTCCTCCGCCTGCCGCACCCGTACGTTCGTCTGGTCGACGATCGCGCCAAGCGCGGCCGTGACCGCGAACGCGATCGCAACCAGACTCCAGGCGCTTCCCCTATTGCGCAGCCAGCGCACATCCGGCTCCAGGACAGGTCTTCGAACCAGCGTCGGTTCGACGCAGGCGGCGCGCCCCGTGGACAATCCGGGCCGCCCCGATGGCATCAAGCTTACCGCGCGACGGGCCGAAACGAGAAGGCCCGCCAAACGCCTGGCGGGCCTTCTCCATTACAAGGTGCTCGACTGCGTCAGTTCGACGACTGCCCGATGCGCATGCCGTAGAACGACTTGCGCACGAAGAACGCGGAAATCAGGAAGAAGACGACGGCCAGGCCGGTCGTGAGCCCGTTGCCGCGCTCGGCGCTCATGCTCACCGCGAGCTCCACGGCCAGCAGGCCGAAGAGCGTGGTGAACTTGATGACCGGGTTGAGCGCCACCGACGACGTGTCCTTGAACGGATCGCCCACGGTGTCGCCGACGACCGTCGCGTCGTGCAGCGGCGTGCCCTTGGCCTTCATGGTCGTCTCGACGACCTTCTTGGCATTGTCCCACGCGCCGCCCGCATTGGCCATGAAGATGGCCTGGTACAGGCCGAAGATCGCGATCGACATCAGGTAGCCGATGAAGAAGAACGGCTCGATGAACGCGAAGGCGAGCGTAGCGAAGAAGACCGTGAGGAAGATGTTGAACATGCCCTTCTGCGCGTACTCCGTGCAGATGCGCACGACGGTCTTGCTGTCCTCGACCGACGCCTTCTCGGCCCCCTCGAGCTTGATGTTCTTCTTGATGAACTCGACGGCGCGGTGCGCGCCCGTGGTCACGGCCTGCATGGAGGCGCCGGTGAACCAGTAGATCATGGCGCCGCCGGTGATCAGGCCGAGCACGAAGGGCGCGTGCAGCAGCGACAGCTTGTCCGTGTTGACCGTCAGGCCGCTCGTGAGTCCCATCATGATCGAGAAGATCATGGTGGTGGCGCCCACCACCGCCGTGCCGATGAGCACCGGCTTGGCCGTCGCCTTGAAGGTGTTGCCCGCGCCGTCGTTCTCCTCGAGCAGGTGCTTGGCGCGCGCGAAGTTCACGTCGAAGCCATAGTCCTGCTTGACTTCCGCCTCGATGTGCGGGACCGCCTCGATGAGCGAGAGCTCGTAGACCGACTGCGCGTTGTCCGTCACCGGGCCGTACGAGTCGACGGCGATGGTCACGGGCCCCATGCCGAGGAAGCCGAACGCCACGAGGCCGAACGCGAAGACCGCGGGAGCGAGCATGAGCGGCTGGCCGTTAAGGACCTGGCCGAGGCCCAGGCCGCTGACCCAGAACGCCGTGCTCATCAGGGCGACGATGCTGATGCCGAGCCAGTACGCCGAGAAGTTGCCGGCCACGAGGCCCGACAGGATGTTGAGCGACGCGCCGCCCTCATCGGACGACGTGACGACCTCGCGGACGTGCTTGGAATCGACCGAGGTGAAGACCTTGACGAGTTCCGGGATGACGGCGCCGGCGAGCGTGCCGCACGAGATGATGGCCGCGAGCTGCCACCAGAGGTTCGTGTTGCCGCCGAGATCCGGGATCATGACCTTCGAGACGACGAAGGTCAGCGCGATCGACACGATCGAGGTCAGCCAGACGAGCGTGGTGAGCGGGTGCTCGAAGTTCATCTCGTCCGAGTTGCCGTACTTGCCCTTCGCCCAGAAGTCGTTAAGGAAGAACGAGCCCGCGCTCGAGACGAGCATCATGATGCGCATCACGAAGATCCAGACGAGCAGCTGCACCTGCACCACCGGGTCGTGCACGGCGAGCAGGATGAACGTGATCAGCGCGACGCCGGTCACGCCGTAGGTCTCGAAGCCGTCGGCGCTCGGGCCCACCGAGTCGCCGGCGTTGTCGCCCACGCAGTCGGCGATCACGCCGGGGTTGCGGGCGTCGTCTTCCTTGATCTTGAAGACGATCTTCATCAGGTCGGAGCCGATGTCGGCGATCTTGGTGAAGATGCCGCCGGCGATACGCAGCGCCGCGGCGCCGAGCGACTCACCGATGGCGAAGCCGATGAAGCACGGGCCCGAGTACTCGCGCGGAATGAACAGCAGGATGCAGAGCATGATCAGCAGCTCGACGCTGATGAGCAGCATGCCGATGCTCATGCCGGCGCGGAGCGGGATCGAATGCAGCGGGTACGGCTTGCCCTTGAGGGCGGCGAAGGCCGTGCGCGAGTTCGCGAAAGTGTTGACGCGGATGCCGAACCAGGCCACGCCGTAGCTGCCGGCGATGCCGACGAGGCTGAAGGCGAGGATGATGGCGACCTTGAACGCCTCGAACTTCAGCAGGACGCCGAAGTAGAGGATGATCACGACGGCGATGAACGCCTCGAGGATCATGATGAACTTGCCCTGCGTGACGAGGTACGTCTTGCAGGTCTCGTAGATCAGTTCCGAGATCTCCTTCATCGAGCGGTGCACCGGCATGTTCTTCAGCTGCGTGTAGATCATCAGGCCGAAGAGGAGGCCGGCGGCGCAGAAGAGGAGGCCAAGGGCGAGCAGCGAGTAGCCGTTCAGACCGCCGACGAAGGTGACGCTCTTCATGTCGGGGAGGACGAGGTTGGCCTCGCCGCCGGGCTTGTGCTCCACGACCGGAGCGGCCGGCACCTGGGCGTCGGCCGCGGGAGCGGCGATCGGCGCGGTGGTCGGCCCCGCGGTCGGCGCGCCCTGCGGCTCCGCCGCGGGGGCCTGCGCCGACAGCGGCAGGGCAAGCATGAAGACGGCGGCAAAGGCCGCCAGCGCGCGGAATCGACGGGCGGGCAACACACGCGCCATCAGGTCCGTAGCGAGCCAGCTACGCATCATGGTCCTCCAGGGACGGTTCAGAGTGCGGGTGGGGATTGGCGAGGGGACCGGAGTCCCCGCAAGTGCCGGATGGAGAAGCATTTCCGGCACAGCAAAGAAACATAAGGGATACCAAGGCTTTGGCGGAAGCTGGACGACGGAAGATTGACGGAACGGGGAGGGGGTAGAGGCCTGGCGAGGAGCGAGGGGGTGCGGAACGAGGAGGGAGGTCTCCTGCGCGCCCAGGATCTCCCTCCTCGTTCCATGACTCTTCGCTCCTCGCTTGGCCTCTACCCCCTCCCCGTTCCGTCTCAACCCACCCGAAACAGCTCCATCGCCCTCCCGTACCTCGCCGTCAGCGTCCGCTGCAACGCACGGTTCGCCGGCGCCTGCAACGCGGGGTCCGCGGCCAGCAGCCGCTCCGCCGCGGCGCGCGCCATCTCGCTCAGTTCTTCGTCCCGCACCGGGTCCGCAATCTTGAAGGCCGGCAGGCCGCTCTGCTGCTTGCCGAAGAGATCGCCCATCCCGCGCAAGCGCAGGTCGGCGCGCGCAATCGCGAAGCCGTCCTCCGTCTCGATGACGTGGCGCAGCCGTTCGCGCGACTCCGGCCCCACGTCCCCCAGCAGGATGCAGAACGACTCCTCGGCCCCCCGCCCTACCCGGCCGCGGAGCTGGTGGAGCTGCGACAACCCGAAGCGCTCCGGGTGCTCGATGACCATCACCGTCGCATTCGGCACGTCGATGCCGACCTCGATGACCGTCGTGCTCACCAGCAGGTCGATGCCGCCATCGCGGAACGAACGCATGATTGCGTCCTTCTCGTCGCTCGACAGCCGGCCGTGCAGGAGCGCGACGCGCCGGTGCTTGAAGGGACCGGCGACCAGCGCCTCGAAGGCCGTCGTCGCCGCCTTCAGCGCGATCTTGTCGGACTCTTCAATGATCGGGTAGACGAGATACGCCTGGCGGCCGGCCGCGATCTGCACCTCGACAAACTCCATCACGCGGTCGCGCCCCGTCTCGGCGCGCAGCGCCGTCGTGATGGGCTGTCGTCCCGGGGGGCGTTCGTCGAGCACACTCACGTCGAGGTCGCCGTACAGCGTCAGCGCCAGCGAGCGCGGGATCGGCGTGGCCGACATCAGCAGGATGTCGGGCGCCCGCCCCTTTTCGCCAAGCGTGGCGCGCTGTTCCACGCCAAAGCGATGCTGCTCGTCGATGACGGCGAGCCCGAGGTTGGCAAAGCGCGTCCCCTCCTGCACGAGCGCGTGCGTGCCGACCACGAGCACCGGGCCGGCCTCGGCGAGCCGGGCGGCGGCCGCCTTGCGCGCCTTGGCGCTCATCGACCCCACCACGAGCACCGGCTCCACGCCGAGCGGTGCGAGGAGCGTGCTGAAGGTGCGGAAGTGCTGTTCGGCCAGCAGTTCGGTGGGCGCCATCACCGCCGCCTGGTAACCGTTCTCCATCGCGAGGCAGCAGGCGAACAGCGCCACAATCGTCTTGCCGCTCCCGACGTCGCCCTGGAGGAGCCGGTGCATGCGCAGCGGGCTCGTCATGTCGGTGACGATCTCGCGCGTGGCGCGCACCTGCGCCCCGGTGAGCTCCCACGGGAGCGACGCTTTCAGCCGGCTCGTGAGGTCGCGCCTGTTCTCGAACGCGATGCCCTGCCGCGCCTGACGGGCGATGGCGTTGGCCCGGCGCTGCAACAATTGCACGCACAGAAGTTCGTCGTACGCCAACCGGTCGCGTCCGCTGATCGCCTCGGCCACGCTCGATGGCCGATGCACGCGTCGCAGCGCCTCCTGGATCCCAGGCAGCCCCGTCTGGCGCAGCAGGTCGCCAGGGAGGAATTCCTCGCAGGCCGGGATGAGCGCATCGAGATGCTTCTCGATGATGACGCGGATCTGCTTGAACGAGAGTCCCTCGGTGGCGGGATAGACCGCCAGTACGCGTCCTTCGGCGGTCCCGGTGTCGTCGGCGCCGAGGTTCACCCACTCGCGCGGCATCAGCTGGCGCCCGTGATAGAAGCGCACGGTGCCGCTGAGGAGGAGCACGTCGCCCTTGTTGATCGAGCGATCGAGGAACGGCTGACCCGGCCAGGAGACTTCGATGAGGCCGCTCGGATCCTGCACGACCGCCTGGAAGATCCGCAGCCCCTTTCGCGTGGGGAGGATCCCCTTGCTGATCACGCTCCCAATGACAGTGGCGTCTTCGCCGATGCGGAGCGTGCTGATGCGACGCACGGTGGACGCGTCCTCGTACCGATGCGGAATATGGAACAGCAGGTCGCGCGCATTGAGCACGCCCAGCCGGCGGAAGGCCTCGGCACGCCGCTCCCCCACTCCCTTGAGGAAGGTGATCGGGGTGTCGAGCACCCGGGTGGGCGGGCGGTTGGCGGGCGTCACCCCTCCACGAGGTCGTGCGCGAAGGTGGCGGCGTCGAAGTCCGCGAGGTCCCCCGCCTGCTCGCCGACACCGACGAACTTGACCGGAACGTTGATGGCCTCGTGCACCGCGACCACGACGCCGCCGCGCGCCGTGCCGTCGAGCTTGGTGACCACGAGGCCGGTGAGCGGCACCGCCTCGGCGAAGCTCTTGGCTTGCACCACCGCGTTCTGGCCGATGGTGCCGTCGAGCACGAGCAGCGACTCGTGCGGCGCGCCTGGGAGGCGCTTGGCGATCACGCGCGCCACCTTGCGCAGTTCCTCCATCAGCCCTGCGCTCGTGTGCAGGCGCCCGGCGGTATCGATGATCACGACGTCCACGCCGCGCATCACCGCCGCGTCGATGGCCGTGAAGGCGACCGCGGCCGGGTCACCGCCCGACTGCGCGCCGATGAAATCGCTTTCGCTGCGCTCGGCCCAGACCCGCAGCTGGTCGATGGCGCCGGCACGGAACGTATCACCCGCCGCGACCATCACGCGCTTTCCCTGGCCCCGCAGGCGCGTTGCCAGCTTGCCGATGAACGTCGTCTTGCCGGCGCCATTGACGCCGAGGACGAGGACGACCGCCGGCGTGCTGTCGGGGAGGACGAAGGCCGGATCGCCATTGCCGGCGGTGAGCGCGGCGACGATCCCCACCTCGAGCGCCGCAAGAAACTCCGCCTCGGTCTTGATGGCGCCGCGCTTTGCCTGGCGTTCCACTTCCGCGACCAGCCGCATCGTCACCGGCACGCCGAAGTCGGCCTCGAGAAGGAGCGTCTCGAGCTGCTCGATGGAGCCCGCGTTCACTCCCCCGCGCGCGAGGACGCCCACATCGAGCAGGGCGACGTCCTTGAGGCGCTGCCACAGGCTGCGCGTGGGCTTGAAGAGCGGCATTGGGGTTGATTGAGGATATGGAATGCGGATTCCGATTCAGGATCGCGAAGGCGGAATACGATTCACGATAAAGGTACGCGCGGCGGGCGGCGCGACAAACCACCGGCGCGCGCGATCACGCGACGTGGCGTGTGGGGCGCGGCGCGACGGCGCGACGGGCGCCCCGGGGCGAGATCAGAGAGGAGCGGGCGCGGGGCCGACTAGAGCCGGCGACAGATCTCCGCGCCAAGCTCCGCGGTGGTGCAAGCCGGGCCACGGCCGCTCAACAGCAGATCGGGCGTGCGCCATCCGTCTTCCAGCACCGTGCGGACGGCCTGCTCCACCGCCGACGCCTCTTGCTCTGCGTCGAGCGAATGCCGCAGCAACATGGCCGCGGAGAGTATGGCGCCCACGGGATTGGCCTTGCCCGTACCCGCGATGTCCGGCGCGGAGCCGTGAATCGGCTCGTACAACCCGGGGGTGCGGCCGTCGGCGCGCGGCAGGCCCAGCGAGGCCGACGGCAGGAGCCCGATCGACCCGGCGAGCACCGCCGCCTCGTCGGTGAGGATGTCGCCGAACAGGTTCTCGGTGACCACGACGTCGTACGACGCGGGCGCTCTCAGCAGTTGCATCGCGAACGAATCGACCAGGGCGTGCTCGAGCACGACGTCCGGGAATTCGTCGCGCATCACGCGCGTGACGGTGCGTCGCCACAATCGAGAGGTCTCGAGCACGTTGGCCTTGTCCACCGAGGTCACCCGGCGACCGCGCGTGCGCGCCAGCCGCCCGGCCACCCGCGCCACGCGCTCGATCTCGCCGGTGGTGTACGAGCAGAGGTCGGTCGCGGTCTCGCCGTCCGGACCCGGCGCGAGCGTCTTCTCGCCAAAGTAGAGGCCGCCGGTGAGTTCGCGCACAAATAGCACGTCGACTCCGCGCAACAACTCGGGTCGCAGCGGTGCGGCGTCGACCAGCGCGTCGCGCGTCGTCACCGGTCGCAGGTTGGCGAACACCTTCATGGCCGCGCGGAGCGCCAGCAGTCCCTGCTCCGGGCGCACCGGTGCCGAGGGATCGCTCCATCGGGGACCACCCACCGCGCCGAGCAGCACCGCGTCGGCGTCCGCGACTTGCGCGCGCGTGCGAGCGGGCAGCGGATCGCCGGCGGCATCGATGCCGGCGCCACCGACGAGGCATTCCACGAACGCGAATTCGTGCCCGAATCGGGCGGCAACGCGCTCGAGCACGCGCACCGCCTCGGCTGTCACCTCCGGACCGACGCCATCCCCAGCCAGCACCGCAATGCGCGCCCTCACGAGGCCCCCTCGGCGACCGCACCCGTGGTCGGCGTGAAGGAGACGTGCGACGCCTCGAAGGCCGCGATGTCGGCCGCCTGCGCCAGCAGGTAGCCCAGTTCGTCCACCCCGTCCAGCAGGCAGCGCTTGGCGAACGGTTCCGTCTCGAAGCGGGCGCAGAAGATGTCGCCGATCGCGATCACGTCGTTGGCGAGATCGATTTGCAGTCGCGTGGCGTCGCGGCCCGCGGATGCGCCGCCGAGCGCCTGCACGAATTCGGCGTGCGCGTCGCCGGGCAGGCAGATGGTGAGCAACCCGTTCTTGAGCGCGTTGCTGCGGAAGATGTCGGCGAACGACGGCGCGATGACCGCGCGGAAGCCCCAGTCGAGCAGGGCCCACGGCGCGTGCTCGCGCGACGAGCCGCAGCCGAAGTTGCGCCCGGCGACGAGCACCTGCGTCTGCGCGGCATCGACGGCATTCAACGGAAAATCGGACCGCGGCTCGCCGTGCGCGTCGTACCGCCAGTCGGCAAAGAGGTGGCGCCCCAGACCGGTGCGTTCGGTCGTGGTGAGGAAGCGCGCGGGAATGATCTGATCGGTGTCCACGTCGTCGCGCGGCAACCACACGGCCGCGCTGTCGAGCAGGCCAAAGGGCTTGAGCGTCACGCGATCCTCCTGGGGTCAGCCACGGCGCCTGCCACGGCGGAGGCGGCGGCCGTGAGCGGACTCGCGAGCAGCGTGCGTGCTCCCTTCCCCTGCCGGCCCTCGAAGTTGCGATTGCTGGTGCTCACCGCGTACTGCCCCGCGCCGACCGTGTCGTCGTTCATGCCGAGGCACATCGAACAGCCGCTCTCGCGCCACTCCGCGCCCGCCGCGCGAAAGACGGCGTCGAGCCCCTCCGATTCCGCCGCGCGCTTGACGGCCTGCGATCCGGGCACCACGAGCATGCGCACGTTGGGCGCCACCTTCCGGCCCCGGAGCACCCCGGCGGCATCGCGCAGGTCACCGAGCCGCGCGTTGGTGCAGCTGCCGAGGAAGACGACGTCCACGGGGCGGCCCATCAGCGGCTTGCCCGGCTCGAGACCCATATAGGTGAGCGCGCGCTCCATCGCCGCACGGTCGCTGTGTCCGTTCGGCGTCGGCACCACGCCGTCCACGGGGATGCTCATCCCGGGATTCGTACCCCACGTGATCATTGGAGCAAGATCGGACGCGGCGAGCGTGACGCTGCGATCATAGCGTGCGCCTTCGTCGCCCCCAAACGATTGCCAGCGGCGGAGCGCATCGTCCCACTGCGACGCGGAGGGCGCATAAGGGCGTCCGGATAGGTATTCGAAGGTCGTGTCATCGGGCGCAATCATCCCTGCCCGCGCGCCGGCCTCGATGCTCATGTTGCAGATCGTCATGCGTCCTTCCATTGCGAGCGCGCGGATGGCGCTCCCGGTGTACTCGATGACGTGCCCCGTGCCGCCACCCACGCCGATGCGCGCAATGATGGCGAGCACGATGTCCTTGGCCGTGACGCCCGGCGCGAGCGTGCCGTCCACGCGCACCTCCATGGTGCGCGGTCGCTGTTGCAGCAGGCATTGCGTAGCCAGCACATGGCCGACTTCGGACGTGCCGATGCCGAAGGCGAGCGCGCCGAACGCCCCGTGCGTGCTGGTGTGACTGTCGCCGCAGACGACGGTCATGCCCGGTTGCGTGAGGCCCAATTCGGGACCGATGACATGCACGATGCCCCGCCGCGCGTCACCCCAGCCGAGAAGCGGCACGCCGAAGCGCGCACAGTTCTCCTCGAGCCGACGCAACTGCGCGGCCGCGCCGTCGCCGATGACCGGAAGGCCGCCGTCGGGGAGCGCCGTGGTCGGCGTGCTGTGGTCCATCGTGGCCATCGTGCGATCGGGGCGGCGTACGCGCAGGCCGCGCGCGGCCAGTTCGGCGAACGCCTGCGGCGACGTGACCTCATGCACGAGGTGCAGGTCGACATACAACGTCGACGGCATCGCCGCGGCGCGCTCGGCGGCCGATTCGTCGGCGCCGTCGGCCTGGGCCACGGCCATCGCCGGCCGCCGCACCACGTGAGCGTCCCACACCTTTTCGAAGAGCGTCCTCACGCGCCCACCTCCAGGGCATCGGGCGACGGCGTGGCCGACGCCGCCAATCGCGCACGCGTGAGCGCGTTGACCGCCGAGACATACGCTTCGGCGGCCGCAACGATGATGTCCGTATGCACCCCAAAACCCGTCACCACCCGCGCGAGTGACGGCGGCGCCGACGGCACCGACTCGCGTCCCTCGGCGGCGGCCAAGGCCGACGCCACGGCGGCGCGCTCGCGCAGCCGGATGGTGACGCCGCCGACGGCGTTGGTTCCTTCCGCCGCCGCGTCCACGGAGAACTCCACGAGTTCGGCACGGTCGCCCGTGCACTCTTCAATGGCGCGACAGACTGCATCGACCGGTCCATCTCCCTCGCTCGCGGCCACGAGGGCTTCGCCGCCAGGACCCTTGAGCCGCACGGTCGCCGTCGGAATGGCGTGCGTGCCGCACGACACCTGCACCAGCTCCAGCGCAAAGCCCGTCGTGGCCCTCGCAATCTCGCCGGCGACAATTGCCTCGAGCTCGCGGTCGTCGACCACCTTCTTGCGGTCGGCCACTTCCTTGAAGCGCGCGAAGACGGCCTCGACTTCCGCCGCGTCGAGCGTGTAGCCCAAAGTCGCCAGGTGACGCTTGAGGGCATGGCGGCCCGAGTGCTTGCCGAGCACCAGTCGCGCCCCTTCCAGTCCGAGCTGCGCGGCATCGAGGATTTCGTAGGTCTGGCGGTGCTTCAGGATCCCGTCTTGATGGATGCCCGCCTCGTGCGCAAAGGCATTGGCGCCGACGACGGCCTTGTTGGGCGGGACGCGCATCCCGGTGCAACGGGACACGATTCGTGACGCAGCGCCGATCTCGCTGCATCGAATGCCCGTCTGCGCACCGTAGACCGTCGGGCGCGTTGCGATCGCCATCACCACTTCCTCGAGCGCGGCGTTTCCGGCGCGCTCACCGAGGCCGTTCACCGTGCACTCCACCTGCCGCGCCCCGGCGCGCACGCCGGCCAGCGAGTTGGCGACGGCCAGTCCGAGGTCGTCGTGACAATGCGTGGACAGGACGATCGGCCGGTCCCGCACCACCTGCTCGCGGATGGAGGCAATGAGGGCGAAGTACTCCTCCGGGGTGGTGAAGCCGACGGTGTCGGGGATGTTCAGCGTCGTGGCGCCCGCCTCCACGGCGGCGGCGAGCACCTCGTGCAGGAAGACGGGATCGCTGCGCGTCGCATCCTCGGGCGAGAACTCCACGTCGTCGCTGAGCGAGCGCGCCAGGCGCACCATCTCGGCGGCGCGCGTGAGCACCTCGGCGCGCGTGCTCTGCAGCTTGTGCTGGATGTGCAGGTCCGACGTGGCGATGAAAGTGTGGATGCGCCGGCGGCGCGCCGGCAGGATCGCCGACGCCGCCTGGGCGATGTCGCGTGGAGTGGCCCGGGCCAGCGCGCAGATCACCGGCGCGTCGGCGCGACCGCCAATGCGTCCGGCGATCTCGTGCACCGCCTGCCAATCGCCCGGCGACGCGGCGGGGAATCCCGCTTCGATGACGTCCACGCCCAGGCGGGCGAGCGCGCCCGCCACCTGGAGCTTCTCGGCCGGCGTCATGGTGCACCCCGGCGCCTGTTCACCGTCCCGCAGCGTGGTGTCGAAGATCAGCACCGGCGCGTGGTCGATCCCTTCGTGAGTGGGTGTCATGTGCCGACGACTCCCGGTCGCGCCACCTTGGGCTGGACAAAGGGCATCATGGCGCGCAGGTCGGCGCCCACCCGCTCGAGCGGGTGTTCGGTGTCGCGACCGCGCGCGGCGTTGAACCACGGACGTCCGTCGCGATTCTCGCGCACCCAGTCGGCGGCGAACGAGCCGTCGCGAATGCGGCCCAGCAGCGCGCGCATCGCGTCGCGGGTCTCGCCGGTGATGACCTGCGGACCGGCCACGTAGTCGCCGTACTCGGCCGTGTCGCTCACCGAGTAGCGCATGTAGTTCAGCCCGCCCTGGTACATCAAGTCCACGATGAGCTTCAGCTCGTGCAGGCATTCGAAGTACGCCATCTCGGGCTGGTAGCCCGCCTCGACCAGCGTCTCGAAGCCCGCCTTCACCAGGTGTGACACGCCGCCGCACAGGACGGCCTGTTCGCCGAAGAGATCGGTTTCCGTCTCCTCGCGAAAGGTCGTGGCGATCACCCCGGCGCGCGTGCAGCCGATGGCCATCGCGTAGGCGAGGGCGTCCGCCATCGCGTCGCCGCTGGCGTCCTGCGCCACCGCCACGAGTCCGGGCGTCCCGCCGCCTTCGGTGAACAGCTCGCGCACCCGGTGGCCCGGCGACTTGGGCGCCACCAGCGACACGTTCACGCCCGCCGGCGGCGTGATGAGCCCGTAGTGCACGTTGAAGCCGTGCGCGAACATCAGCGTCTTGCCCGGCGTGAGCGCGGCGCACAGTTCGTCGTCAAACAGCTTCGCCTGCGCCGTGTCGGGCGCGAGCACCATCACGATATTCGACTCGGCGGCCGCGTCGCGCGCCGTCAGCACGCGGAGCCCGGCTCTTTCCGCCGCCTCGCGGCTCCTCGACCGCGGCGGGAGGCCGACGACGACGTCCACGCCGCTGTCGCGCAGGTTGAGCGCGTGCGCATGCCCCTGGCTGCCAAATCCCACGATGGCCACGCGGCGGCCGGCCAGGCGCGACTGGTCGGCATCGCGATCGTAATAGATGCGGGCGGTCATTGCATGTCCTCTCCGGCCGATCCATCGGCCTGTGCTTGGGGATATGGGACGCCGTCGGCGGTGCCGCCGCGGGTCATGGCCAGCGTGCCGCTGCGCCGCAGTTCCACGATGCCGAACGGCTGCAGGTGCGCGATGAATCCGTCCACGCGCTCCGGCACGTCGGTGAGCTCGACGATCGCCACCGCGTCGCCGACGTCCACGACGCGGGCGCCGAAGTCGAGCGCCAGGCTGACCACCGCGGCCAGGTGATCGCCAGGCGCGCCGACCCGCGCCAGCACGGTCTCGCGCTGCACGGCTCCGCTGCCGGTGACGTCGTGCACCGCGAGCACCTCGATGAGCGAGGCGAGCTGGCGCACGACCTGTCGCGCGTCGGCGGCATCCACGACGAGCGTCATCCGGCTGGCGTCGTCGCGCTCGGAGCGGCCCACGGCGAGCGACGAGATGTTGTAGGAACGCCGGCGCAGCAGCGACACCGCGCGGTGGAGGGCGCCGGGGTGATCCTGCACGAGAACGTTGAGGGTGTGTCGGTGCATGGCGATACCACGTGAAGGGGAACGACGACGGGGAGCGAAGTCAGGAGACGCGCATCTCGCCGATGGCGCGGCCGGCGGGGACAATGGGGAAGACGTTGGCCTCGCCCTCGACGCGGAAGTCGACGAGCGCGCAGCCGTCGTGCCGCCAGGCGTCGGCGATGGCGGCGGGGGCGTCCTCGGCGCGCGTCACCGTGCGGCCGCGAATGCCGTACGCCTCGGCGAGCCGCGCGAAGTCGGGGCCGCTGAGCCGGGTGTTGCTGTACCGGCGTTGCTCGAACAGCTCCTGCCACTGGCGCACCATGCCCAGATAGCCGTTGTTCACGACGGCGATCTTCACATTGCGCACGCCCTCCTGCAGCAGGGTGGCCATTTCCTGGTTGGTCATCTGAAAACCACCGTCGCCGCAGACGACCCAGATGGTCGACTCGGGGGCGGCGAGCGCGGCGCCGAGCGCGGCGGGGAGGGCAAAGCCCATGGTGCCGGCGCCGCCGCTGGTGATGTGCGAGCGCGGCGTGCGCCAGTCGAGCAGCTGCGCCGCCCACATCTGGTGCTGGCCGACGTCCGTCACCACGCGCCAGTCGTCGCGGTCGCGGAAGGCGTCATTCAGCGCATCGAAGACGTCGTGCGGCATCAGCGGAGCCGTGCGCACCCGGCGCGCGTACACCTGACGCGGCCGGTGCTCGGCGGCGAGCGCCCGGACTTCGTCACGCCAGACACGGGTATCGAGCGCGGGCACGCTCGCGAGCCAGCCGCGCAGCACCTCGCGCACATCACCCACGATGCCGATGTCGGCGCGCACGACCTTGCCGATCTGGGTAGGATCGACGTCGACGTGCACGATGCGCGCCCGCGGCGCGAAATGCGCGGCCTTGCCCGTGACGCGATCGTCAAAGCGGCTGCCGAGGCTGACGAGCACGTCGCACATCTGGATGGCCCGGTTCACGTGCACCCATCCGTGCATGCCCGGCATGCCGAGCGCGAGCGGATGATTCTCGGGCAGGACGCCGATGCCGTGCAGCGTCGTGACCACCGGAATGGATGCGTGCTCGGCGAAGGCGAGCAGCTCGGCCGAAGCGCCGGCCTGGATGACGCCGCCACCGGCGAGCAGCAGCGGCCGTCGCGCGCCGGCCAGCAGGTCGGCGGCCGCGGCCATCGCCTCCTCGCGCGCGGCGGCGTCGGTGCGCACCGTCGCCGCCAGCGGCGCGTCCTCCCACCGCGGCGCGACCGTCGCCTGCTGCGCGTCCTTCGTGACGTCCACCAGCACCGGCCCGGGGCGTCCCGATCGCGCAATCTGGAACGCCTCCGCGATGACGCGTGGCAGGGTCGCGGCATCCCGCACGAGGTAGTTGTGCTTGGTGATCGGCACGGTGATGCCGGTGATGTCGACTTCCTGGAACGCATCGGTGCCAAGCAGGGCGCTCGACACCTGCCCCGTGATGGCCACCATCGGCGTGCCGTCCATCCAGGCATCCGCGATGGCGGTCACCAGGTTCGTGGCCCCCGGCCCGCTGGTGGCCACGCAGACGCCCACGCGTCCGCTCGCCCGCGCGTATCCTTCGGCGGCATGGCCGGCCCCCTGCTCGTGCCGGCACAGCACGTGCCGCAGGCGGTCGCGGTATTCCCAGAGCGCGTGATAGAACGGCATGATCGCGCCGCCTGGAATCCCGAAGATCACGTCGACGCCCTCGCGCAGGAGGGCTTCGCACAGGATCTGGGCGCCGGTACGCTGCGGGGACGTCATGCGTGCACCCGGTGGGTAACCATGGGTGCCGCGGCCGATGTCGCGGGCGCGACCGGCGTCCGAGTCGCCGGCCGCCATGGCGCCGGTTCCAGCACCGCGCCCCGCGCGGCGTTCGTCACCATGCGCACGTACCGCGCCAGCCACCCGCGCGTGATGCGCGGCGCCGGCGCCGTCCATTCGGCGCGCCGGAACGCGAGTTCATCCTCGGTGAGCATCACGTCGAGCCGACGCCCGGCGAGGTCGATGTCGATGACATCACCGTCGTGCAACAGGCCAATGGCGCCGCCTTCCGCGGCCTCCGGCGAGACGTGCCCGATGCAGAGTCCGCGCGTGCCACCGGAGAAGCGACCGTCGGTGATCAGGGCCACCGATCCGCCGAGCGGCATCCCCTTGAGGAACGACGTGAGGGCGAGCATCTCGCGCATCCCGGGCCCGCCGCGCGGTCCTTCGTTGCGCACGACGACGACGTCACCCGCCGCGATGCCGCCCGACTCCGCGGCAGCGAGCGCCTGCTCCTCGCTTTCAAACACGCGCGCGGGCCCGCGAAACCGCATCTCGTGCTGGTCCACGGCACCGACCTTGATCACCGCGCCGTCGGGGGCGAGGTTGCCGAAGAGTGCGCACAGGGCGCCGCGCGCGGCGTGTGGCGCCGCGATGGTCCGAATGCAGGCCGGATTCGCGTTGCTCGCCGTCTCCAGGTTCTCCCGCAGCGTCCGGCCGGTCACGGTGGGCACGTCGGTCGCCAGCAGCCCCGGGCGCGATGCCAGTTCGGCCATGATGGCCGGCACACCGCCGGCCGCGTGGACGTCCTGCAGGTGCCACTGCCGCGCGCCATCCCACGCTGGCGACACCTTGGCCAGTTGCGGCACCCGCTCCGCCACCTCGTTGATGCGCGCCAGCGAGTACGGGACGTCCGCCTCGGCGGCGAGCGCGAGCACGTGCAGCACCGTGTTGGTGGAGCCGCCCATCGCGACGTCGAGCGCCACCGCGTTGTCGATGGCCGCGGGTGTGACGATGTCGAGGAAGCGCGTGCCATCGCGCACCATGCGCACCACTTCACGGGCCGCGCGGCGGGCGAGGTCGAGTCGGCCCGGGTCGGTGGCGAGCAGCGAGCCGTTGCCCGGCAGGGCGATGCCCAGCGCCTCGCACAGGCAGTTCATCGAGTTGGCGGTGAACATGCCGCTGCAGCTGCCGCAGGTCGGGCAGGCGAACGTCTCGAGTTCCTCGAGTCGCGCGTCGTCGATGGTCCCCGCCGCATGCTGGCCGACCCCTTCGAAGACCGAGACCAGGTCGATGGCGCGCCCCGCGCGGTCAGCGCCCGCCTGCATGGGGCCGCCGGAGATGAAGATCGTCGGGATATTCACGCGCGCCGCGCCCATCAGCATGCCGGGGACGATCTTGTCGCAGTTCGGAATGCAGATGAGGCCGTCGAACTGGTGCGCCGCGACCATCGTCTCCACGCAATCGGCGATGAGTTCACGCGACGGAAGCGAGTAGTGCATGCCGGCGTGCCCCATCACGATGCCGTCGTCGACGCCGATGGTATTGAACTCGAACGGCACCCCGCCCGCCGCGCGCACGGCCTCCTTGACGGCCCGGCCAAAGGCCTGCAGGTGCACGTGCCCCGGGACGATGTCCACGTACGAATTGCAGACCGCGATGAACGGCTTGTCGAAGTCGCTGGCGTCCTGGATCTGGCCTGTGGCGCGCAAGAGTGCACGGTGCGGGGCCCGATCGCGTCCTCGTTTGACGATGTCCGATTTCATGCGCAGTCTGGCTTGGGGGCGGTGTCGCGTCGATCGCGACAGGGGAAACGAAAAAGGCCCTCTCCGGTCAGGAGAGAGCCTCGGTGCACCCGAAGTCGACCCTCCCGATCTACGCGGGAGGGGTGCGTGTGGCGCCTAGGTCACAGTCAGGCGCGCGCGCTCCCTTCCCCCGACGCTAAGCAGCAGCGCGATAAACGCGGTGCTGAGCGCGAGGCTAATAAGTCGAAGGAGCGCAAAGGTCAGGTGCATATCGCGCATTTTACTCGACAATCGGCATCGGCACAACCCCCTACAGATATGTCCGGATATGCCGGTCACACCGAGCGCTGTGCGGAGTTCCCGCGCCGAGGTCCCTCCTTGCCCCTGACTCCGCGGCGGTCGGCGCCGCATAGCTTGGGGTCATGGTCAAATCGTCATCTGATCTGCCACTTTCGCGTCCGCTAGGACGTCGGGCGATGACGGACGCCACTCCGGCGCTCGCTGTGCACGCCTGGCTCGCCGGCCGATTCGGCAAGAAAGCCGAACGCAAGTACCGCGTGCGCCTGGCGGTGCAAGGCGTCTTCGCCCTGACCTGCATCGTCCTCGGCGTGCAGTTCGCGCGCTTCGTGCGGGCCGCGCAGGCGGGTACGCTTCCCCTTCCCGCCCGCCCGGCGGGCGTGGAAGCCTTTCTCCCGATCTCCGGGCTGATGGGCGTGCTCGACTGGTTCTACCAGGGCAGCCTCAACGTCATTCATCCGGCCGCCACGGTGCTCGTGCTCGTGGCCATCGCCGTCGCGCTGCTCGTCCGGAAGGCGTTCTGTTCGTGGATCTGCCCGGTCGGATTTCTCTCGGAACTGCTCTCGCGCCTCGGCCGCAGCGCCTTTGGGCGCAACTTCCGCCCGTGGAAATGGCTGGACATTCCGCTGCGGAGCCTGAAGTACATCCTGATGGGCTTCTTCGTGCTCTCGGTGATCACGATGGGGCGGGCCTCGCTCACTGAATTCCTGACGTCGCCGTACAACAAGGTGGCCGACGTCAAGATGGGACTGTTCTTCACGCAGATGAGCACGACGGGGCTGGTCATCATGGCGATGCTCGTCATCGGCTCGGTCTTCATTCAGGGACTGTGGTGCCGGTATCTCTGTCCCTACGGCGCGCTGCTCGGGCTCTTCTCGTGGGCCTCACCGACGCGCGTGCGCCGCAACGCCGACGCCTGCGTGTCGTGCGGCCTGTGCGACAAGGCGTGCATGGCGCGGCTCCCGGTCTCGTCGCGCCCCGCCATCCGCAGCGTCGATTGCACCGGATGCCTCGACTGCGTGGCCGTCTGCCCGGCGAAGGGCGCGCTGGTGGTGCAGATCGGCCGGCGCACCGTGAGCCCGATGGCTTACGCGGCCGCCGTCGTGGGGCTCTTTCTCGCGGGCTACGTGGGTGCGAGGGCCACCAGCACGTGGAACAACCAGATCGGCGACCGCGAGTACGTGGAACGCATCCAGAACATCCGGTCGAGCGACTACGGGCACCCGGGAATGGAGACTCCGTAGCGCCGCGCGCTGGCGCACCGGCGGCGCCGTGACGGATGAAGCGGGCGAGGCCCCGGCATTTCGCCGGGGCCTCGCGTCGGTACCGCAGCCGTCCGTCGGCGTCGCCCTTCGGTTCGCGATCTCCCGTCTTCCGTCTCCCGTCTCCCGTCTGCCGTCTGCCGTTCAGTGCTGCCCGTGCGCCGGCAACGCCTCGCCCTTCGGGTGCTGGTACTTGAACAGGAACGGGAAGCTCACCGCGAGCACCAGCGCGTACGCGGCAAACGCAAACCAGATGCTGCGCCAATCCTTCACGCCGTCCGCCGTGAAGTAGTCCACGACCCAGCCGCTCACCGTGCCGCCGATGAACGCGCCGAGGCCATTGGTCATGATCATGAACAGCCCCTGTGCGCTCGCGCGGATGGTGCTGTCCGATTCGCGGTCAACATACAGCGAACCGGAGATGTTGAAGAAGTCGAAGGCCATGCCGTAGATGATCATGCTGAGCACCAGCATCCACAGGCCGGCGCCCGGATCGCCGATGGCGAACAATCCGAAGCGGAAGACCCACGCCACCATGCTGATGAGCATCACGGTCTTGATGCCGAAGCGGCGCAGGAAGAACGGAATGGTCAGGATGAACAGTGTCTCGGAGATCTGCGAGATCGACAGGAGCAGGTTGGGATGCAGGACGCCGAACGTGCCGGGGAAGTTCGTCTTGAAGTCGTCGAGGAAGGCCCCGCCGAACGCGTTGGTGATCTGCAGCGCCGCGCCGAGCAGCATCGCAAAGATGAAGAAGACGGCGGTCTGGCCCCGCTTGAGCAGCACGAAGGCGTCGAGTCCCAGCGCCGAGACCATGCTGCGCTTCTCATTGGTCGCCGGCGTCGGCGGGCAGGCCGGCAGCGTGAACGCGTACAGGCCGAGGAAGGCCGCGGACGCCGCGCTGATGTACAGCTGCATCGAACTCTTGGTCCAGCCCGCGATGTCCACCATCCACATGGCGGCGATGAAGCCGATGGTGCCCCAGACGCGAATCGGCGGGAAGTTCGTGATGACGTCCAGCCCCTTCTGCTCGAGCACCTTGTACGACACCGTGTTGCCCAGCGCGATCGTTGGCATGTACACCATCGCGTTGAACAGCATGATCACGTATAGAATGCGATAATCCTTCACGGTCGAGGCCCAAAGCAGCAATCCGGCGCCAATCAGGTGGCAGAGGCCGTACACCTTCTCGGCGTTCAGCCAGCGGTCGGCGACGATGCCAAGCAATCCCGGCATGAAGAGCGAGGCGATGCCCATGGTGGCGTAGACGCTGCCGACCTCGCCGCCCGTGAAGCCGAGCGTGACGATCATGTAGCCGCCCAGCGAGATGAGCCAGGCTCCCCACACGAAGAACTGCAGGAAGTTCAGGACGGTGAGGCGCAGCTTGATGCTCATGCGATGATCCTCCGGGATCGTCTGCCGACACAGGAACCGCGAGAATATAGCGCGCGACGGCGCGATCGGGCGGACGTGGCGGCGAGTGCACGGCACGCGCGCCATCCAACATTCCGCCGGCGCCGGTCGTAGCCCATCGTTCAGTGTTCCGTTCTCACCGCCCTCCGGCGCCCCTCCCTTTCACGAGGCTCGTTGCCATGCGCTATCTCCCTCTGCTCCTGCTGGTCGCGACTCCTGTCCTCTCGCAGGGTGGCGCACGCACGGGAGGGCGCGGCGGCGCGCCGGGGACCGCCGCCGGTGCACCCACCGCGCCCGGAGCGCCCGCCAGCGACGCGGCCGCGGCGCGCCCTGACTCGGCGGCGGCCCGTGCCGCGGCGCCGGCACCGCGCCGTGCCGAAGAGGAGATCTCCGCCGTCACGCGCCACACGCTGCGCGGCGCGGGAGACTTCCGGTATACGGCCACGGCGGCGATGATGCCCATCCGCAACCCGCAGGGCGGCGAGACCGAGGGCAACATCTTCTTCGTGGCATACACGAAGGACGGCGCCGAGCCGTCCACGCGGCCCATCGCCTTCATCTTCAACGGCGGCCCGGGTTCGGCGACCGTCTGGCTGCACATGGGCGCGTTCGGGCCCAAGGTCGTGAAGCTGAACCCCGACGGCACCAACCCGCCGCCGCCGGCCAGCTACGTGGACAATCCGAATACCCTGCTCGACCAGGCCGACCTCGTCTTTCTCGACCCGGTTGGCACCGGCTTCAGCCGCGCCACGTCCGCGGCCAACGGCCCGAAGTTCTGGGGCCTCGATGAGGACATGCGCTCGGTGGCGGAGTTCATCCGCCTGTACCTCACGCGCAATGGCCGCTGGACGAGCCCCAAGTTCATCGCCGGCGAGAGCTACGGCACCACGCGTGCGGCGCACCTGGCGGGCTACCTGACGGACAATGGCATCGCGCTCAACGGCGTGATCCTGCTGAGCGCCGTTCTCAACTTCGAGAACTCACGGCCGAGCCGCGGCAATGACATCGCCTACGTGGGCTTCTTCCCCTCGTTCGCGATGACGGCCTACTACCACAAGCGCGTCGCACCCGACTTGCAGCGGCTTTCGCTGGAGGAGTTCGCGCGGCAGGCCGAGCAGTTCGCCAGCGGCGAGTACGCCGCGGCGCTGATGAAGGGCGACGCCCTCCCCGCCGCGGAGAAGCAGGCCGTCGTGAGCAAGATCGCCCGCTTTACCGGCATGACGGAGCAGCTGGTGAATGACGCCGACCTGCGCCTCGAACTCGGCCGGTTCAGCGTCGAGCTGCTGCGCGACCAGCGCCGCATGAGCGGGCGGCTCGACAGCCGGCTCACCGCATACATGCAGGACCCGCTCGGCGGGCGCACGAACTTCGACCCGAGCGACGCGAGCATCCGCAACTCGTTCACGCCGGTGCTCAACGACTACGTGCGGCGCGAGCTCAACTTCAAGAGCGACGACCTCTACTACATCCTGGGCGGCGGCGTCGGCCGCTGGCGCTACGACGAGGGGACGTTTCCCAACGTCGTGCCGAGCCTCGAGCGCGCCTTCGCGAAGAACCCCGACATGCACCTGTATGTCGCGATGGGCTACTACGACATGGCCACGCCGTACTGGGCGGTGCAGTACACACTCGACCACATGACGGTGGAGAACAGCGTGCGGAGAAACCGCATCCAGGTCGAGCACTTCACCGCGGGCCACATGATGTACATCGACGCCGCCTCGATGAAGAAGCTGCGCGCCGGCCTGCGCACGTTCATTGACGCGTCGGTGCCGGGACGATAGCGCGATCCGCTACAGCAGGCCCTTCAGCACCACCACCACACCGGCCAGCGCCGAGGTGGTGAGCACGACGGCGCGCGTCTGGCGCTTGTCCAGGCGCGACGCCGTCCACGCGGAGAGGGCAAAGCCGAGGAGGACGCCGGGGAGCAACTGCCCGGCGAGCCTCACCTCGGTCCAGCCGAACCGGCCCACGAGGTAGAGTCCGCCGAGCGAGAGCACGACGCCCAGGGAGAAGAACGCGGCCAGTGTCCCGCGCAGACGCCCGCCCTCCTCGTGCTGGTACAACAATGCCATCGGCGGTCCACCCATTGACGTGATCGTGGACATGACGCCGGCGAGCGTGCCCGCGCCGAACAGGCTGCGGCGGCCGACGCGCACCCGCGGGCCCACCATGGTCATGCCGACGGCCAGGAGCATGAAGAGCCCCATCGTGAACTGCAGGCGCGTCTCGGGAACGGCCTTGAGCACCCAGACCGCCAGTCCCGTGCCCAGCAGGCGGCCCGGCACCGACCAGCCGAGGTCGGCCACGCGCACATGCTTCCATTCGCGGATGGTGACCAGCAGCGTGAGCAGGAAGGCGTCGAGCAGGATGGGCGCGGGGACCAGCCGCGGCTCGATGAGAATCAGGATGGGCGCGCCGATGACGCCAAGCCCGAACCCGACGGAGCCCTGCACCGCCGCGCCCACCGCCACGATGAGCGTGGCCGTCACCCACCCGAGAATTGTCACGTGCGCAACTTACACCGGCGCGCGCCCAGCCGCGTCCCGCGACGCGCTACCACCCGGCGGCGCGCGCGTCCCACACACCGGGCCGCGGGTCGTTGAGGAGCTCGAGCAGCTCGTCCCACGCGACTTCGAGATGTCCGAGCGCGTTGGTGCTCATTTCCTCGCCCAGCTCGAAGGACTCGCCGCGCACGCCGAGCACCCACGCCGGCGGTGGCGTGCGCCCCGTGATCTCGTGCGCGACGTGCAGCACTGCCTCCGGACTGAGCTCGTGCGAGGTGTACGAGCTGTCGCGCTCCTCCTTGGTGCGCCGCAGGCAGAAGGGAGCGTGCGCCGATGCGTCGGCGTCGACGAAGAGCACGAGGTCGGCGTCCACGACGTCGAGGGCGTGCTCGACCTGCAGCTGGAAGTCCTCGACGACGCGCACGTCGACGTCGGGGCGCTCCTCGAGCCACTGCCGCACGCGCGCCAGCAGCGCCGGCCCCAGGGCGTCGTCGCCGCGGCTCGGATTGCCGCAGCCGAGGAGCACCACGTGCGCCGTCACGGCGCGCGGGCCTCCGGCGTACACGCGCCATCCGCGCCCTTCACCAGGCGGTCGATGACCTGTCCCTCGCAGTTCACGAGTTCCACCTGCAGCGGCATGCGGCCCAGCGCGTGGGTGGCGCACGACAGGCACGGGTCGAAGGCGCGCACCGCCACTTCGATGTGGTTCAGCAATCCCTCGGTCAGCTTCTGGCCGTCGAGGTAGCTGGCCGCGACGGTGCGCACGGCCTCGTTCATCGCCTGGTTGTTGTTGGTCGTGCTGACGATCAGGTTGGCGCGCACCACGACGTCGTTCTCATCCACCTTGTAGTGATGGAAGAGCGTCCCGCGCGGCGCCTCGATGACGCCCACGCCCTCGAGGGCGCGCTCGCCCTTCACCACCAGGTCGGTGCCGATGATGTCGGGATCGTCGAGCAGGCGCTCGATCCCCTCGGCCGCGTGCAGCATCTCGATGAGTCGCGCCCAGTGGTAGGCGAGCGTCGCATGCTGCATGCCGCCGTTGGCCGCCTGGCGGAACAGCTGGCGCTCGTGCTCCGCGAACACCGTGTCGAGGAAGTCGCAGGTGTTCATCCGGGCCAGCGGCCCCACGCGGTACCAGCCGTCCTCGTCGCCGAGGTTGATGATGAACGGGAACTTCATGTACGACCAGGACTTCACTTCCTCGTGGATGTAGCGGTTGTAGCGCGTGTAATCCACGTGGTCGAAGATCGTCGCGCCCTGCGCGTCCAGCGCGCGCAGGCCCCCGTCGTAGAAGTCGAGCGCGCCGTCGTTGCGCACGAGGCTCAGGAAGTTCGAGGGGAAGACGCCGAAGATGGGCGCGTGCACGCTGGCCTCGAGGACGTCGCGGCAGGTGCGCACCGCCTCCTGGCTCCAGCGGATGCACTGCGTGATGTCACGCCGCAGGGTGTCGCGCTCCTCGATGGTCAGCGCCTTGTTCATCCCGCCGGGAATGCACGCCGAGCCGTGAATGCGCTTGCCCGCCACGGCCCGGATGACCTCCTGGCCGTACTTGCGCAGCTTGACGCCGCGCACGGCGAGATCGGGATGCTCGCCGATGACGCCGATGACGTTGCGACGCTCCGGCTCCGAGTCGAAGCCGAAGAGGAGGTCCGGGCTGGCGAGGTGGAAGAAGTGCAGGGCATGCGACTGCAGCAGCTGTCCCTTGTGCATCAGGCGGCGCAGCTTCTCGGCGGTCGGGGTCAGCTGCCGCGCGCCCACCAGCATGTCCACGGCCTTGCCCGCCGCCAGGTGGTGACTGACCGGGCAGATGCCGCAGAGCCGCTGCACCAGCACGGGCACCTCCCAGAACGGGCGGCCCTGGATGAACTTCTCGAAGCCACGGAACTCGACGATGTGCAGCCGCGCCTGGTGCACGCGATTCTGTTCGTCGAGGAGCAGCGTGACCTTCCCATGCCCCTCGACGCGCGTGATCGGCTCGATGGCGATGCGGCGCAGGGTGCGGGGATGGGCGGCGGTTTCCAGCAGGTGGGTCACGGAACGTCTCCGGTCAGTCGTACTTCAGCAGCGCGGGCGGCAGGTGCGGATCGCGTCCGGTGACCAGCGCGCTGAGGACGTGCCACAGGGCGTCCGCCGAGGGCGGGCAGCCGGGCACATAGTAGTCCACCCGCACCACTTCGTGGAGCGGATACACCTTGTTGAGCAACAGCGGCAGCTCGGGATCGTCGGGGATGTGCGCGTTCTCGACGCCGACGCCGCGGATGTACGATTCCTCGAGGCAGGACTTGAGGCTGTGGTGATTGCGCATCGACGGGATGCCGCCGGTCATCGCGCACTCGCCCACCGCCACCAGGATGCGGCAATGGTCGCGGAAATGATGGAGCAGATGCACGTTCTCGACGTTGCACACGCCGCCCTCGATGAGCCCGATGTCCACCACCCCGTGGATGGCCTTGATGTCGTTGATGGGGCTGCGGTCGAAATCGGCGAGTTCGAGCAGCTCGAGCAGGCGCTCGTCGATGTCGAGGAGCGACATGTGGCAGCCGAAGCACCCGGCGAGCGAGCAGGTGGCGATCTTGCGCTTGCTAGCCATGGAGCGCCGCCTCCCGGGCCCGGAACCGCGCCACGCTGTCCTCGTTGATCGGCGCCCGGTCGTACGGACGCTGGCCGATGGGCACCTTGAAGGCCTCGCCCTTCATCATCAGCGCGCCCACCGGGCAATGCTGCACGGCCTCGTCGTCGCGCGAGACCTTGCTGTCGGCGAGCAGTCCGGACGGCGAGTCCACCACGATGGTGGTGGCGATCCCCCGCCCCGTCATCGTGAAGACGTTCTTCTTGTCCACGCTCCGGCTGATGCGCACGCAGAGCCCGCAGAGGATGCAGCGGTCGCGGTCGAGGATGATGTCGGGGTGCGATGCGTCCACGTCGCGATGCGGGAAGAGCTGCGGAAAGTGGCTGTCCTGCAGCCCGAGCGCGTAGGCGGTCGCCTGCAGGCGGCAGCTGCCGCTCTTCTCGCAGGCGGGGCAGTAGTGGTTCCCCTCGACCAGCAGCATGTCGGTGAGATCGCGCCGCATCTCGTTGAGCTCCGGCGTGTCGCTGCGCACATCCTGCCCGGCCACGGCCGGCTGCGTGCACGACGCAAACGGGCGGCCGTTCACGATGACCGTGCACAGGCGGCAGCTGCTGTGCGGTTCGAAGTCGGGGTTGTGGCAGAGATGCGGGATGTAGACGCCGGCCGCCATCGCCGCGTCGAACACCGTCTGCCCCTCGCGGAACGGGATCTCCCGGCCGTCGAGGCGGAAGGTCTTCTTGCTGTCGGGACTCATGGCCTCGTCCTCACAGGTGCGCCAGGGCGTCGTCGCGGCCGGTGAGCTGCCGAGCCTCGTGCAACGCGGCGTCGAGATCAAACGCCGGCACGAACTCGGTGGTCATCATCCGCTTGTCCCAGTCGCCACGGAACTTCAGCAGGCTGTCGATCAGGTGGTTGGGCGCCGTCTGGCCGAGCCCGCAATGCGCCGTCGTCTTGAGCAGCTGGCTGATGCGCTGCACTTCCGCGACGTCCATCGGGCTGCCCTTCCCCGCCGCCACCTTTTCCACCAGCGCCGCGAGGAGGCTGGTGCCCACGCGGCAGGGCGTGCACAGCCCGCAGCTCTCGTGCCGGAAGAAGTGTGCGAAGTTGCGCACGACCTCGAACATGTCGCGCTGCGGCCCGAAGATCATGCAGGTGCCGACGGTCGAGAGGTCCTCGAAGGCGAGATTGCGGTCGAACTCCAGCCGCGAGATCGTCACGCCGGACGGGCCGCTGATCTGCACCGCCTGCGCGTCGAGGCCGCCGCAGTCGCGCAGCACTTCGCGCACGCTGACGCCGTAGGGATACTCGTAGATTCCGGGACGCTCGCAGTCGCCGGAGACGCAGAAGAGCTTGGTGCCGGCGGAATGCGACGTCCCGTGCCCCGCGAACCAGGCGCCACCCTTGAGCGCGATGTTCGCCGCCGCCGCGAACGTCTCGACGTTGTTCACCACCGTGGGGCGTCGGTTCAGGCCGGCCACCACGGGCAGCGGCCAGCGCTTGCGCGGCTTGGCGCGGCGTCCCTCGATGGACTCGATGAGCGCCGTCTCCATGCCCGCGATGTACGCGCCCGCCCCCCAATGGATGTCGATGTCGAACGCAAAGCCGCTGCCGAGGATGTTGCGCCCCAGCAGGTCCGCCTCGCGCCGGCGCGCGAGCACCGCTTCGAGGTGCGACTTCAGGTACCAGTACTCCTGGCGGATGTACAGGATGCCGCGCGACGCCCCGATGACGTACCCGCAGATCGTCATCCCCTCGAAGACCACGTCCGTGTACGTCGTGAGGAGCACGCGGTCCTTGAACGTCCCCGGCTCTCCCTCGTCGGCGTTGCACACGACGTAGCGTTCGAGCGCGGAGATGTCGCGGCACGTCTCCCACTTGATGGCCGCCTTGAATCCGGCGCCGCCGCGACCCCGGAGGTCGGAGCGATACAGCTCCTTGAGCGTCTCGTCGGCCCCTTGCCGCCGGGCGTGTCCCGACGACGGGTCCACCGATTCCTCGTGCTGGATCTCCTTGAGCGTCTCGTCGCCGCCACGCAGCATCGCCGCCTTGAGCGCGGCGCCGGGATCGAACGCGCGGCGGAACATCACGTCCGACCGGCGGAAGTTATCTTCCACCAGGAACAGCTCCCGCGGCCAGGCGTCCAGCGGCTGGCGGGCGTTGATCAGCTCGGCGATCAGGTCCATGCGGAGGCGCGTCAGCCGCGTCACGGCCACGCCGTTGACGAGCCCGGCCGGCCCCTGATCGCACATCCCCGTGCACGAGGTGAAGTGCACGCTGACGCGCCCGTCCTGGCGTGTCTGTCCGAGCGTGACGTTGAGCCGGTTGCAGAGGTACGTGGCGAGCCCCGTGCTCCCCTGCATCCGGTCGGTGATGTTGTCGCTGAGGTAGACGACGTACTCGCCCAGGTACGTGTCACTCAGGAAGGAATAGAATCCGACGAGGCCGCGCACGTGCGCGCGGGTCACCCGCAGGTGATCGGCGATGAGCGCCACCGCCTCGTCGGGTATGTAGTGATAGGCGTGCTGCGCCTTGATGAGTATCTGCAGCAACTCGCCCGGATCACGTTCGTGAGACTCGAGAATCCCCCGCAACTCATCCATGGCGGGGGGCGCTTCCTCGCGCCACATGTGCCACTCCCTGGCCGGTCGGCCATCGGCGCTCGCTCGTGGAGCACCGGTATCGCCAACCTATGCGCCGGTCCGGAGGACGTGTGTAGGGCGCAACCTCAAGTTGAGTCGGCGAGGACATCACGCCCGCTTCACGCCTCCCCGACACGTATGTTTGCGCCGAGTGGCGCCCTGCCGGATCCCGGTTCATACTCCGTTGTCGGAGAGCGCCAGACGCGCGCGTTCAGCGATCGCCCTTCCTCCTGCCCTCATGCGCCCTACAGCACGCATCCTCTCGATCATCGCGGTGCCGCTCCTCGCGGCGCTCACGCCGGGCGCGCCGCTGGCGGCCCAGACGCCGGCGTCGCGTGACGCCGCGCGCACGCTGGACTATGCGATCGGCGCGGATCTCTCGTTCCTCGCGCAGGCGGAGGCCCGCGGCGTGCAGTTCCGGGACTCTGGCGTCGTGAAGAGCGGCCTGCAGCTCTTCCGCGATCACGGTTACAACTGGATCCGGCTGCGCCTCTTCCACACCGTCGCCAACAGTCCGTGGCCGCTGCCGAACGACCTGCCGTACACGCTGGCGCTCGCCCGGCGCGCGAAGGCCATGGGCTACAAGTTCCTGCTCGATTACCACTATTCCGACACGTGGGCCGACGGCGACAAGCAGATCATGCCGAAGGCGTGGGAGCGGCTCACCACGCCGCAGCTCGTCGCGGCGGTCGAGGCCTACACCCGCGAGACCATTGCGGCGCTGCGCGAGGGCGGCGCGATGCCCGACATGGTGCAGGTCGGTAATGAGATCGCCCCGGGAATGATGTTCCCCGCCGGCAAGCTTCCCGAGCAGTGGGACACGCTCGCCGAGTTGCTCAAGGCCGGCATCCGCGGCGTGGAAGCCGGCCGCGGCGGCGCGCCGATGCCGCTCATCATGCTGCACATCGACAAGGGCGGCGATGTCGCGAAGACCCGGTGGTGGTTCGACAACGCCATCCGGCGCGGCGTGCACTTCGACGTGATTGGCCAGTCGTACTACCCGTGGTGGCACGGCACGCTGCTGGACCTGCGCGAGAACCTCGCGTTCATGGCCGAGACGTACCGCAAGCCGATCATCGTCGTCGAAGCGGCATACAACTTCCGCCCCGCCGAGTACATCGGCAAACGCGCGCCGTTTGCGGAGTCGCCCGCGGGCCAGCGCGAGTTTCTCGAGGAGGTCAACCGCCTCGTGATGGCCGCGCCGAACGGTCTCGGCAAGGGCGTGATGTGGTGGGAGCCGGCCGTGGAGCCCAGTCCGATCCGCTCGCGCGGGATGTTTGACGATGCGGGCAACGCATTGCCGGTGATCGAGGTGTTCGACCGGTTCACGCGCGGGAAGCTGCCGAAACCGTAGCGACTATCGCAGACCGACCCGTCGCCGCATGAACCACTCGGCGCAGAGCAGCGCCAGCACGATCGCGTAGACCCACCAGGTTTCGCGCACGCTTGGCCGCTGGCCGCTCGCGCGGACACCGCCGACGGCAGCGCGCGAGACCAGCGGACGCCGAGGCAGCGATTCCGCGGAGGCGTTCACTGCAAAGATGGACGTGCCGCCGGGAATCGTCGCGCGCCAGATGCCCGATGGCAGTGGTGGTGACGTCGCGACGCCACCGGCGTCACCAAAGCGCAGCGTCGTCATGACATCCGTCGCGCTTCCGTCGCGTCGCAGCTGGACCGTAATCACCGAATCGCGCGAAGCGCCGCGCCGCCACGTGACCGGTTCACCTTCGCGCAGCCAGGGTGAGGCCGCGAGCACCGCCCGCTCGTCCGCGCCGCCTTCGGCCAGCCAGTCGAAGACGCCGCCCCAGAGCGCGGCGAAGGCATCGGCCGAGCGGCCGCCGCGAAACTGCCAGCGCCAGAGCCCGCGCACCGGGAGCACCGCGATGCGCCGTGGCGCGTCGTAGCCGCCCACCACCACGCGCTCGTCGAACCGGCGCCCGCGTCGCGCGTTCAGCGCGCCCCACGACGTGCCAACGGGCGCGGGACCGACCGTGATGGGCGGGAGCGAATCCCACGGCACGCCGCTCAGCGCTGGCGCCAGCGGTGAGGCTCCCGCCCGTTCCGTGAAGTACTCGCCGTCGTCGTCGTGCGGCGGCACGACGAGGGCCAGCGCCCCCCGCGTCAGGGCCCGCGGTGGTCCGAACAACGCGGTGTCGCCGTGGAGCACGGCCATCGGCGCGCCGGCGAGCGCGGCGCGCACGACGCTCTCCTCGACGCGCGTGAGCGTTCCGTCCTCGCGCCACTGCCCCGGTGCCACGCGCAGGAATCCGCGCACGCCAAAGGCCAGCGCGCCGCGCATCAGCGCGAGCGCGAAACGCGAGTCTTCATCGGGCGTGGTGGACGCAAAGACCGCGGCGGGACCGCCGCGCGCCTCGAGCACCGTGGTCAGTGTGTCATTGCCGGGCTGTCGGTCTCCCGCAGTGGTGGCCGACACGCGCACGACGAGCGCCTCGCGGCGCTCCGGCACCCGAATGCGCACCCGCCACTCGCGTTCGCTCCACGCGCCGAGCGCGCCCAGCGGCGCGGATGCCAGCATCGTGCCGTCGGCAAGTCGCGCGGCCATGTTCACCGCCGGCACCGGCGCGCCCGCACTCACGACGAGCGCGCGAAGTTCGAGGGAATCGCCGGGCGACGCCGTTGCGGGAAGCTCGAGCGACCGCACCGCCGCATCCACGGTGACCGGCGCCGGCAGCACCTCCACCGTCGAGCCCGCCGGGAGTGCGGCCAGCCCCTCGGGGTCCGTCACCTGCCCATCGGTGATCACCTGCAGCGGTCGCCCAAGCGCGGCGGCGCGGTCCACTGCCGGTCCCACGCGCGACGCCCCGTCCGCGGGCTGCCTGGGCGGCGGCCCATCGCGTAGCGAGTCGCCGAACAGGATGAGGTCGCCGGCCGTGCCCGTCGCGCGCGAGACCGCCTCCGCATAGCGCGCCGCGCCTCCCTGCTGCCAGCTCGCGGACACGTCGAGGGCGACGAGCGGGCGCAACGCCGCGCGCAGGCCGATCGGCGCGTCCAGCAGGATGGCGACGACGAGGAGCACCGCGACGCCACGCAGCGCGGCCAGCCCGCGACCGTACGCGTCGGCGGGCAGCCGACGCCCATAGAGGGCCAGCGCCGCCGCGACGCCCGCGGTGCCTGCGATCAGCCAGGAGATCATGGCAGATAAACGTAGCGCCCGGCCAGAGCGCTCACCCGGCGCGTCGATCCGCCCGACCGCGTCCGCGCTAGCCGAACATTCGGCGCCAGAGTCCCGGCCGTCGCCGCAGCAGATAGATGGCCGCGCAGAGCGTCGCGGCGCCATTGGCCACGACGATGGACCACCAGGGGAGCACCTCGCGCATCGGCTCGGTCAGTCGTCCGACGATGGCCACCGTCACTGCGAACCCGGTCGCGATCGCGCCCGCCATCAGGCCGGCGCGTCCGGGATCCCGTTCCGCGAACTCCACGAGGGCCAGCACCACCAGGCCGATGGCCAGCGACAGGGCCAGGTGCACGGCATTGTACCAGAACACTGACGTCAGGTCGACGGCCATGGGAAACTGCAGCACGGAGGGATCCCGCAGCCCCTTGAACAACGCCTGGCCGAGCACGTTGACCGTGAACAACGTGCCGCGGCTCGCCAGCAGGTCAAATGCGCTGTAGAAGGCCGCCACTGCGGCATAGGCGATGAACCCCACGATCAGTCCGTCTCGCCGCCACCGATTCCCTGTCGTCATCTTGCCCCCGTGAGTCTCAGAGCGTGCCCAGCAGCGCCGCGGTGCGCTGCCAGTCGCCAGCCATCCGGTACTGCACGCGCCCCGCACGATCCACCAGCACCACCGCCGACGCGTGCGTCACGTCGCCCGTTTGCGGATCCCGCGCGTGGGCCACCTTCCAGGCGTCAATCACGCGCAGCACGTCGTCCACCGGGCCGCTGAGCACGCGGTCGTCCGCACCCAGCTGCCATTGTGCGGCGATGGTGCCGAGCCGGCTCGGCACGTCGCGCCACGGATCGAGCGTCACCACGACCAGCGCGGCGTCCGCGGCTTTCGCCTCGCGCCGCGCCGCCTGCAGGTCGCGCACCACCGTGGGACAGACCGTCTGGCAGTGCGCGAACGCGAACGTCACCATCACTCGGCGGCCGCGCAGGGCGTCCAGCGAGAAACGCTGGCCGTGCTGGTCCACGAGCGGCATCGGAGGGGCCGGCTCGACGTAGCGCGCGTCGGCCATCGTCCCCGCGAACGGCGCCGGCGCAAACAGCGCCGCCGCCGGGTGTCCCCGCGCCGTGCGCACGCGCTGCACCGCGGCGCCCACACCGTACGTACACAGCACCAGCGTTCCGGCAATGAGCGCCTGGCCGGCAAATGACGCGCGCAGGCGCTTCAGGTCCGCACGCAACGTGTGCCCCCAGACGGCAAGCAGGAACCCCACCATGCCAATCGGCTCGCCGATCAGCAGCACCCATCCCCCCGCGTCGGGCAGGCCGGTGGGCGTCGCGCCGAAGCAGGCCGCGCGGGTGCGCAGCACCCACTCCGGAACCGCCGCACCCACCGGCCACAACGCGAGCGCCCACCACGATGCCGTGATGGCAAGGATGCCCCCGAGGGCGGCCAGCGCCGCGCCGCCCCGCGCCCGCGCGTCCGTCATGCCCTACCCCACCTTCCAGAGGAAGCTGAGGAGCTTCCAGTTCGTGAAATAGTACACCACGAAGGCCAGCAGGAAGATGCCGACCAGCACCAGCGTTCCCGGCGTCGCGCCCGCGATACCGCGCGACTCGGCGTGCAAGGCGTCGTTCAGCTCATCCACGTTCGCCGCATGCACCGGCGGCGTGGTCAGCCCCTGCGGAATGCCGGCGATGTCCTTGCCGAGCGGCCACGTGGTGATCGCCTCGCCAAAGAAGACCGACTTCACGGCGATGGCGATGAAAGCCAGCGCCCCGGTCACCGCGAGAATGCCGCCAATGCCCATGACCGCGAGGACGATGTCCACCGCGGGGTTGAACTGCACGTCAAATGGCGCCTGCGCGAACGAGATGTCCCAGTGGCGCCGCGGGACCCCGAAGCTGCCGGCGAACGTCATGCCCATGGAGAGCAGCAGCATGCCGATGGAGAAGAGGTACGGCTGCATCCTGGCCAGCCCCCAGAACGCCACCTTCCGCCGGAAGATTAGCGGCAGCAGGTAGTACGTGGCGCCCATGAACGCCATCGCCGTTCCGCTCACCACCGTCGCGTGGAAGTGCCCCGGAATGCGCAGGGTGTTGTGCGCGATGATGTTGATCTGCTCCGTGCCGATGGTCACGCCGGTGATGCCGCCCACGAAGCCGAAGACCACGACGCTGAAGACGAGCGAGCTGAAGCCGGGATCGCCCCACGGCGCGCGCCGCAGCCAGCCAAACAGCCCGTCCGTGTAGCCGCGCAGGCGCATGCCGAGCTCCATGCCGGCCGGCACCGTGAAGCCGTGGATCATGGACGCGAGCACGGCCATGTACATGAAGTACGACGTGTTCACGATCTTCCACGCCGGTCCGAAGCCGGGGTCCACCAGCAGGTGGTGCGCCGACGCCATCGAGATGAAGAGCACGTACAGCACGAAGGCCGAGCGGCTCACCTTCTCGTTGAGCACCACGCCGCCGATGGTGAGGCCGCTCAGCATGTACCAGACCGCGACCATCGCCGCCACGTTGATCTGCTGCGACGAATGGCCGAGCGCCCACCAGAGCATGCGGTAGATCTCCGGATCGATGCTCTTGATCAGGCCGATGCTCCACAGGAAGGTCGGGATGTAGATCATCGCGCCGTGCAGCAGCGTGATGACCGCGATGATGGCGGCCGTGACCGCGCCGTACACGACGAGCGGCACCGAGCCTTCATACGTCTTCTCGCGCTTGGCGATCACCAGCGTGGCAAAGAAGAGCCCGGTGACGGTCAGCGCGCCCACGGCGAAGAGGATGACGCCGAGATAGAGCCCCGGATGCGCCTTGAGCGGCGGGTACGACGTGAACAGCACGTCCGCCCGTCCGGTCCACTGCACCCACTCCACCATCAGCGTGCCCGAGAGCATCAGCCCGAAGCTGAACCAGCCGAGCTTCGGGTTGGCGGGACGCGCGTTCAGCAGCACCGTGCTCGTGAACCAGAGCACGGCCATCTCGAAGTAGATGATGAAGAAGATCAGCATGTTCATGCCGTGCACGCCGAGGATGCGGTAGTACCACACCGCCGGCAGCAGGTGCACGGCCTGCCAGCGCGTCAGCACCAGCAGCAGCGCGGCGATCGCGCCGACGAGCAGCGAGACGATGGCGACGACCGCGTTGACCTTGATCAGCGGTTCGGCCGCGGCGGCGATGACCCGGCCGGTGGCCGGACAGACGCGGTGCGGGAAGGTCGCGGCGGTGCTCACTTGGCCTCCCGGTCACGGATGACCGCATGGGAATTGTCGGCGACCGTCTTGCCGGCGGCATCGACGACGATGACGCGTCCCACCATCGTGTGGTGGCCGATGCCGCAGAACTCGTTGCAGATGATGCGGAAGTCCCCCGCCGCGGTGGGCGTGACCTGCAGCGCGTAGTCGTAGCCCGGCACGACCTGGAAGTTCACGTTCATCGGGTACAGGCTGAAGCCGTGATTGACGTCGAGCGACGACATGTGCAGGCGGTAGGTCGATCCGGCCTGCAGCTGCAGGATGGGGAACCACTGGAAGGTCATCCCCGTCAGGTAGACCTCCGCGCCCGGCGGCGGCGCCACGATGGGAATGCCGCGGTCCTCGCCGATCTTGTACTGCTTGGCGAATTCGACGGAGCGCTGGTAGTACTTCACCGGATCGACGCGCCGCCGGATGCCCGAAGGGTTCTGCCCGCCCTTCCAGTGCCAGAGCGGCATCATGGCGAAGAGCACCATGCACCAGGCGAACGCGATCGCCACCCACACCTTCTCGGCCTTGTGCGCCGGCTTCCACCAGACGCCCGGCACCGGATCCAGCCCCGAATGCACCTTGGTCAGCATGAGGACCTCATGGAAGCGTGGCGGCGGGCATCGTGAGGATCTCCCACAGGCCCCAGCCGGTGTAGACGACGAGCATCACCACGATGCCGAGCGCCAGCAACAGGAAGACGTTGTCGAACAGCCGCTGGAACAGCGGCGGCGATGCGGGCGCGCCTAGTGGCGGCGAGTCTGCCATGGGTCCCTCGGTGAACGGGGGTGGGATCAGCGGCCGCGCGCCGGGGCGCGACGCGCGGTGGCGCGCGGCCGCGCCAGGGAGGCCGGGGAGGCCGCGGGGTCGCGTGAATCCCCCAGCAGGTCGGCGATGGTCGTGCGGGCGAAGTAGGTCTGCAGCGAGGTGGAGACGGCCGACCAGCCGGCGTGCGCGGCGCAGGCGCGCGCGCCGCCGCAGTGGGCGCGGCCGAGCAGGCAGTGACGCGTGGCGACGTCCTCGAACGGCGCGGTGACCTGGGCGAGCGTCAGCCGGCCGGCGGGGACCGCCAGCTGGAAGCCGCCGTGCGGGCCGCGCTCGCTTTTCAGCACCCCGGCGCGCGCCAGCACGTGCAGCGTCTTGGACAGGTAGTTCCGCGGGACGTCGAGCGCCGCGGCCGTGGGGCCCACGCGCACGGGCGCCGCGACGCCGTGCCGGGCCACGTACACGACGGCGCGAATGGCATACTGCGACGTTCCCGAAATCCACATCGGTGGTGCCCTCCCCTGGCCAGGCCGGCGGCGCCGGTGCGCCGTGTTGTTGTGTTTATCATGTGCATATGATAAATATCCCGCAAGAGGGTCACCCGTGCGCGCACTCGAACACCTCGCCCTGCGGCCGCTTCGCGCCGCTGACGCCGCCGCCACCCGGCTCTTCGGCTGGCGGCACAACCCGCTGCACCAGACCGGCACCATTGCCGCCGCGCTGCTCGGCGTGCTGATCGCCACCGGACTGTACCTGCTCGTCTTCTATCGGGTGGGGGCGCCGTGGGAGTCCGTCCAGCGGCTGCAGGCCGATCCGTTCCTCGGCCGGTGGATCCGGTCGCTGCACCGCTTCGCCTCCGACGCCATCATCGTCGCCGTCGCGCTGCACGCGTGGCGACTCTTTGCGCAGGCCCGTTCCTGGGGGCCGCGCGCGCTCGCGTGGACGTCCGGCGTGGTCCTGCTGACCGTGCTCTTCATCAGCGGATGGACCGGCTACGTGATGGTCTGGGACAGCTTCGGCGCGCAGCTCGCCGTGAGTGGCGCGCGCCTGATCGACGCGCTCCCGGTCATCAGCGAACCGGTGCGCCGCATCTTCGCCGGCGACGAGCCGGTGCCGGCCGCCTTCTTCTTCCTCAACCTGTTCCTGCACGTCGCACTGCCGCTGGGCGCCGCGGCTGGCCTGTGGATTCATCTGTCGCGCCTCGCCCGGCCGGTCATCATCCCACCACGGCCGCTGCTCTACGCAGTCAGCGGCGCGCTCACGGCGCTCGCGATCCTTCGCCCGACGCCGCTGGCGCCGCAGGCCGACCTGCTCGGCCTGCCGCCGTCCATTCCGCTGGACCTGTTCTATGCGTTCTGGCTCCCGTGGGCGGCGGCGCTACCGCCGTGGCTGGCGTGGGCTGGCGCCGTCGGGACGTTTCTCGCCGCCTTTCTCGTGCCCTGGTTCACCGCCCGCCCGCGCGAGGTGGCGTGGGCCCCCAGCGTCGTGGACGAGCATCTCTGCACGGGCTGCAACCAGTGCCCGCTGGACTGCCCGTGGGAGGCCATCGCGATGGTGCCGCGCGAGGGGGCGCGCGGTGCGCAGTCGGCGATGGTCGCCCGCGTGGACGCGTCGCACTGCGTGTCGTGCGGCATCTGTGCCGGATCGTGCGCCCCGATGGGCGTGGGCCCGGCCGAGCGGACGGGGCGCGACCAGCTCGCCCGCCTGCGCGCGGCCATCGCCGTCCCCGGGATGCGGGAGCGGCGCCCGGTCGCGATCTGTTGTGAGCACGCCGCGCCGGCGCATCTCGCGCCGTTGCGCGCGCAGGGGGCCGAGGTCCAGCTGGTCCCCTGCGCCGGCAACCTGCACAGTTCGGTGATCGAGTTGATGCTGCGCGACGGCACGCCTGGCGTGATGGTCTTCACCTGCGCCCCACGCGACTGCCGCGGGCGCGAGGGGCCGAAGTGGCTGCACGAGCGGCTGTTCAACGAACGCGAGGCCGAGCTGCAGGCGCGCGTCGACCGCGCGAGGGTCGGCACCGGCGTCATGGCCCCCGGGGACTTGCAGGGAACCCTCGAGCGCTGGTCGCAGTTCGCGACGAGGCTGCGCGCACGCCCGGTGACGGTGCCGCGCGCCGTTGATGAACCCGTGGGCGCGGAATGCGAACCGGTGCCGCTCGCCCGGGAGGATCGATGAGCGCCGTCCTCCTGCGCCGGCTTCCAGGCGTTCTCGCCGTGGCGGCCGCGCTGCTGGCGCTGCGTGCCGCCTCGCTCGCCCCGCTCGGCGCGGCGTCGGCCGACGGCGCGCGACTGCGCCTCTCCTGGTCCGCCCGCCCCGAACGACTCGAGCATTGCCGGCGCCTGAGCGATGCCGAGCTCGCGGCGCGTCCTCAGCACATGCGCCTGCGCTGGGAGTGCGAAGGGAAGTTCGCTCGATACCTCCTCACGGTGCGCATCGACGGCCGCCTCGTGGCCTCGGACACGGTGCACGGCGGTGGGCTCCGACAGGACCGGCCGATGCATCTGCTCCGGGAGTACGATCTGGCGCCCGGTCGTCGGAATCTCTCAATCGCGTTGCGGCGTATTGACGCCGCCGCGCCGCCCGATACGGCCGCGGCCGGTGACACGTCCACGGGCACGGCGGCCGCCGATCGGGAGACGCGCGAGGGACAGGAGCGGCGCGTGCGGCGGGCCGAGGCCGTGCCGAGCGACCTCGCCATCGATTCGACCATCGCCGTCGCCGCCGGTCGCGTCGTGCTCGTGACCTACGCGAGCACCGTGCGCCGACTCGAATTGCGAAACGGCGCCCGGTAACCAGGCGCGCGACTATGGTGACGTGGGCGGCACGCGCGGGGCCGCCGGCACCGGACCGGGTTGACGGTCGAGCTCCGGAAGCACCACGGCCGCCATCCGATCAAACTGCTGGCGCTCGGCGCCGACCAGCGCCGCCGCCGCCGACTGGCGCAGCGCTTTCCGCGGATCGCGCTGCACGCCGTTGACCAGCACCTCGAAATGCAGGTGGGGACCGGTCGCCAACCCCGTGGCGCCGACGTAGGCCACCGTTTCACCCTGCGTCACCGAATGGCCGCGCGCGATGCCCTTCGCGAACCCCTTCAGGTGACCGTAGCGCGAGACAAAGCCGTTGCGGTGCCGGATCTCGAGCACGTTGCCGTAGCCGCCCTTGTGGCCGGCGAAGATCACGACGCCATCACCAATGGTGCGAACCGGCGTGCCGGAGGCGGCCGAATAGTCGGTCCCCTGATGGGCGCGCCAGATGCCGAGGATGGGATGCTTGCGCCGCCCGAAGACGCTCGAGATGCGACGAAACGAGAGCGGCGCCCGCAGAAAACTGGCGCGCAACGACTTGCCCTTCTCATCGAAATACTCGGCCTTGCCGTCCGGATGGACGAAGCGCACCGCCGTGATCTCCTGCCCGCCCCGCTCCAGCCCGGCGGCAAGTATGCGACCGATGCGATTGACGTTTGAGGGATTCGTGCTGCGCTCGAACAGGACGCGCACGCGATCGCCGTCCTGCAGCTCACGCGACATGTCCACGCGGTATTCGTAGATGTCGGCCACTTCCCACGCCAGCGAGATGCGCGCCCCCTTCGAGAGCAGGCCGGCGCCCGCCGTGTCCAGCGCATCGTACAGGTTCGAGCGGACGATCCCGCGCACGACCACCGTGTCGGTCACCCACGGGATCGACGTTTCGGTGCCGGTCCACAGTTCGCCGTCGCGGTGCAGGCGGATGATCCGGTCGTCGCTGAGCAGGAGTTCGACGTCGGTGGCCCTCGCGCTCGCGCTGTCGCCATGCACCTCGACCTTGAGGCCGGCGGGGATGCGCCGATAGTCCACCAGCCCCTCGAGCGACTGCACCGCCGCGGCCGCGTCGGCGGAGGCGAGGCCGCGGCGCTCCAAGAGCGCCGCGAGCGACTCCCCTCGGCCGAGGGTGTCGCTCGCATGCCAACGATCGAGGCCGAGACGTTCGGCCGGGTTGCGGCCCGCGAGGTCGACTCGCGGGAGGTACATCAGCGCCAGCGCGGCGCCTGCCACCGCCACCGCTGCGATGGCGGCCCGCCGCGCAAACCGCGTCAATCCATCTGTCTCCGGATGAACGTCGGGATCTCCATGTCGCTGAGATCCTCAATCCGGCGCGGTTCAGCGGCCGGCCGCGCGCGCTGCGCCGGCACCGCGGAGCCGCCCTGATAGGCGCCCCCGATGACCGGACGCGCGCGCGTGCCCGCTTCGGAGATCGGAATGACCGGCGTGGCACCCGCGCGGCCGATGGAACGCTGCTGGCCGGCGCTGGCGCGCTCGAAGCCCGTGGCGACCACCGTGACCCGCACCTGGCCCACCATGGCCGGCTCGACGCCGGCGCCGATGATGATGTTCGACTCCTCGCCCACCGCTTCCTGCACGATCTGGCCGACGGTGGTGAAGTCGGTGAAGCTGAGTTCGCCGTCGCCGCCCGTGATGTTCACCAGCACGCCGGTGGCGCCGGCGATGGAGACGTTGTCGAGCAGCGGGCTCGAGAGCGCGATCTGCGCCGCCTCGACCGCGCGATTCTCGCCCGAGCCCACGCCGGTGCCCATGATGGCGGCGCCGCCGTCCTTCATGACGGTGCGCACGTCGGCGAAGTCCACGTTGATGATGCCGCACTTCGTCACGAGGCCCGAGATGCCCTCGGTGGCGCGCAGCAGCACTTCATCGGCCTTCTTGAGGGCGTCCTGGAACGGGATGTTCTTGCCGACCACCGCGAGGAGGCGCTCATTGGGGACGACGATCATCGTGTCGACGAACTTGCGGAGCTCCTCGATGCCCTCTTCGGCCTGGCGCATGCGCTTGCGCCCCTCGAAGAGGAACGGCTTGGTGACGATGCCGACGACGAGCGAGCCCGATTCGCGCGCCAGTTCCGCGACGACGGGCGCCGCGCCGGTGCCCGTGCCGCCGCCCATGCCGCAGGTGACGAAGACGAGGTCGCTGTTGCTCATCACGCGGGCGACTTCGTCGCGGTTCTCCTCGATGGCCTGGCGGCCGATCTCGGGACGCGCGCCGGCGCCGAGTCCGCGGGTGAGTTTCTTGCCGATCTGGATCTTGACGTCCGACTTCGAGTTGAGCAGCGCCTGGGCGTCGGTGTTGACGGAGATGAACTCAACGCCTTCCAGCTGCTCCTCGATCATGCGATTGACGGCATTGCCGCCACCGCCGCCCACGCCCACCACCTTCATGCGGGCGCCGCCGGTCGGCGCGCTTGTCTCGAGTTCGAAGTTCAGTGGCATGCGAGGTCAACTCCGAAGCGAAGTACAGGGGGCGAGATCGGACGCGGAAATATACGCGCAAGCGCGTATCGCACCAATGATTGGACGAATGAAGGCGAGAAAAGGCAATAGAGCGGAATCCACCAATAGATGGCGTGGCGCACATTTGTGATGTTCTCCAGAGATACAACAGACAAACAACAGAGAAACAACAGAGAAACAACAGGGGACCGCTGGCGTCGCGCCCCCTGCGCGCCACGCCCGCGGCCCCCCTTCCCCAACTGTTGTCTCTCTGTTGTTTGTCTGTTGCTTCTCTGTTGTATCTCTTAGAAGAAGTCTTGCAAGTAGGTCTTAAACCGCCCCGCCAGTCCCGCAAACGTCGGCGCCGCGTCGCTCATGCTCAGCCGCTTCCCCTTCCCTGAGATCTGGCCCTGCGCCACCCGGCCGGCCGCGTACTGCACCAGCCCCACCGCCGTCGCGTAGCGCGGCGCCTGCACGCTGTCGGCCAGCCCGCCGAGAAACTCGCCCGGCACGCCAATGCGCGCGCCGATGCCGAACACCTCGCTCGCCAGCTCGGCCATGCCCGGCATCGCCCCCACGCCGCCCGTCACCACCACGCCGGCCGCGAGCCGCTTGAGGAAGCCGGCGTCCTCGATGTCCCGCACCGCGAGTTCGTAGATCTCGCTCGTGCGCTGGTGGATGATGTGCGCCAGCAGTTCGCGCGGAATCTGCCGGTCACCCTGCGCCACCGTGCTCGGCAGCCGGATGATCTCGCCGTGCTGCACCATCGGCTCGTACGCGCAGCCGTACGCCTCCTTCAGGCGCTCGGCGTCGGTCTGCGTCACGCCCAGCCCGTGCACGATGTCGCTCGAGACGTTGTTGCCGCCGTACCCGATGGTGCCGAGGTGACGGATCTTCCCCTCGTGAAAGACTGCCAGGTCCGTCGTGCCGGCCCCCACTTCGACCAGCGCGACGCCCAGTTCCTTCTCGTCCTCGGTGAGCACGCTGAGCGCGGCCGCGAGCGGCTCCAGCACCAGTTCCTGCACCTTGTACCCGGCCCGCTCCACACTCTTCCGCAGGTTCATCGCGGGCGACGACCCGATCGTGACCAGGTACATCTCGGTCTCGAGCCGCGTGCCGATCATCCCGATGGGATCGCGAATTCCGAGGTTCCGGTCGACGGTGTACTCCTGCGGGATCGCGTGGATCAGCTCGCGGTCCTGCGCGATGGGTTGCGCCCGCGCGACGGCGTTGGCGCGTTCCACGTCATTGCGCGAGATCTCGGCGCCGGTCACCGAGGCAATCCCCTTGCTCGTCACCGCCTGCACGTGCTCGCCGGCGATGCCGCAGAACACGTTGTCCACCCGGGCGCCCGCCATCTGCTCGGCGTCGGCCAGCGCCTTGTTGATGCAGCGCGTCGTCTCCTCGATGTCGGCCACCACGCCGCGGCGCATGCCGGTGGTGCGCGCCTGGCCGACGCCGAGGATGTTGACCGTGGGATGCTTGGGCAGGTCGCCCACGACTTCCGCGATGACCGCGGTGGTCTTGGCCGAGCCGATGTCGAGTCCAGCGACGAGACGGTCGAGGTTCATGGGAGTCTGGCGATGACCTGGTCACGGTAGCGCAGGTCGATCTCGACCGCGCGGCGCCCACGGCGCGCGAGGTCGCGTTCGACCGGCAGGATGTCCGACAGGCGCGCCGCGGTGAGATCGCGGCCGCCGAGTACGTTCAGTGAATCCACCTGCATGGCGAGTTCGCCGCGCGGGAGGCGGCGCACCTCGCTGATGCGCGCGTACAACTGCGGCTCGGCGTCCCGGACATCGCCCAGCAGCCGCAACGCCGCCACGTCACGCGATGGCATCACGGGGAGGTCGAGGTCGACGGCCGTGGGATCGATCGGCAGTGACCGCCCCGACGCGTCGTACGGCATCAGCCCCGCCCCGCTCGGCACGAAGGCCACCGGCGGGACTTCCGCGATGTGCACCACCAGCGTGCCCGGCAGCCGCCGCGTGATGCGCACGTCGCGCACCTGCGGATGCGAACCGATCCGACGTTCCCAGACGTCCGCGTCGTCCCAGATGGACGCCGCGGTGTCCACCTTCATCCGCGATACGATCTGGTCGGGGGCGATGTAACGCGTCCCCTCGATCTCGACCTTGCGCGCCCGGAAGAAGGCCATGCGACGGGCGCCTTCGCGCACGGCGAACGGAAGCGCGACGACGGCCAACCCCCCTGCGACAAGCAGGGCGCGCCGCGCGTAAACGCGGAACGTGGACGGCGCTGCGGCGGCTTCGGCCATGACAACTATAGACGAACCGGGCCACCCCGCGGAAACACCGCGCGGCCTAGCCGAGCAGCTTCGCTGACAGTTCCGGTCCAGTCCTGGTGATGTCCCCCGCCCCGATGGTCAGCACGACGTCGCCCGCCCGCACGAACTTGGCCAGCGCCTCGGCGGCGTCGGTGCGCGCCCCCATCCAGGTCGGCGCGTGGCCAGCCTTGGCGGCGGCATCCGCGATGAGCTGCGCCGTGACGCCGGGCAGCGGCTTTTCGCGCGCGGGATAGACGTCGCACAGGAAGAGCGCGTCGGCGGCGGCCAGCGCCTCGCCAAACTCGCGGGCGAAGTCGCGCGTGCGGCTGAACAGGTGCGGCTGGAAGCAGGCCACCAGGCGACGCCCGCCAAATGCGGCCCGGGCAGCGGCAAGTGTCGCACGGATTTCGGTGGGATGGTGCGCGTAGTCGTCGATGATCTCCACGCCCCGCACCGTACCCAGCCGCTGAAAGCGCCGCTCGGCGCCGGCCAGCGTGGCGAGCCCGGGCGCCATCTGCGCGACCTTCAGCCCGTACGTGCCGATGCCGACGGCAAGGGCCGCGAGCGCGTTGCGCACGTTGTGCTCTCCCGGCAGCGACAGGGCGACGGTCCCCAGAGCCTTGCCGTCGAAGACGACGTCGAACGTCGTCCCGCCGTCGACAACGCGCAGATTCACCGCGCGCAGCCGGGCGTCGGCACCGGTGATCCCGTAGCGGATCACTTCCGCCGTGGCCGGCGAAGGAAGCGCGTTGGCGCCGGGATCGTCGGCGCACAGCACCACCCATCGCGCGCGGCCGACAAACTCGGTGAAAGTGCGCGTGATGTCGTCGAGGTCGGCATAGATGTCGAGGTGGTCGGCCTCGACATTCGTCACCACCGCCACCTGCGGCCACAGCGCGAGGAACGAGCGGTCGTACTCGTCGGCCTCGACGACAAATGCCGATTCGCCGCCGTATTTCAGGTTGCCGCCCCACGCGGTCACGCGCGCGCCCACGACGCCGGTGGGCGAGAGCCCGGCGGCGGCGAGGGCCTCGGTGGTCATCACCGTCGTCGTGCTCTTGCCGTGCGTCCCGGCGATGCCAATGAGCGTGCCGCCCGCGCAACACTCGGCCAGCGCCTCGGCGCGACGCACCAGCGGCACGCCGAGTTCGCGCGCGCGCACCAATTCCGGATGCTCCTTCGGCATCGCGCTCGTGTACACGGCGGCGCGGACGCCGGCCAGGTGCGACGGATCATGGCCGGCCATCACCTGCACGCCGGCATGCTCGAGGTCGGCAACGCCAGCGGCGTTCTGGTCGCAGCCGGAGACGCGCATCCCGCGTCGCACGAGCAGTTCCGCGAGCGCGCTCATTCCGGCGCCGGCCACGCCGATGAAGTGCACCGGCCGATCGTCCGAGCGGTCAATCAAGGCCATGCGTTACCTCGCCTCCGCTGGCACACCCAGCAATGCGCTGATGCGGCGTGCGATCTCGTCGGCCGCGTGCGGGCGGCCCCGGGCACGCGCCGCCGCGGACATCGTGCGCAGCCGCGCCGCATCGCCAAGGAGGCCGCGCACGGTGGCGTCGAGCCGCTCCACGGTCAGCTCCGACTGCGGCAGGTGCACGCCGGCCCCGGCCCGCGCGATGGCTTCCGCGTTCTTCGTCTGATGGTCCGCCGCCGCGGTCGGCAGCGGCACGAGAATCATCGGGATGCCCCACGCCGAGAGTTCGCTCGTTCCCATCATCCCCGCGCGCACCAGCGCCAGGTCGCAGGCCGCGTACGCCTCGGCGATGGGATCGAGGTAGCGCACCACGCGCACATCGGCGCGGTCGTACTGCGCAAACGATTCGTACTGCCCCTTCCCCGTGGCCCACAGCACGCAGAGATCCCGCGGCAGGCCCGCATCAACCCAGGCGGCCATCGCCTTGTTCAGCGCGCGCGCCCCCTGGCTGCCGCCGAAGACGAGGAGCACGCGGGCGCTTGCCGGAAACCCCCAGCGTTCGCGCGCGCGCCGCGCGTCGGGGTGAATGTCGGGCGGCGGCGCAATCGGATTGCCGGTGTCGAGATACTCGCAGCGCCCCTTGGGCAGCGTCGCCGCCGCTTCGGGAAAGCCCAGGTAGGCCTCGCGCGTGAAACGCGCGCTGAGGCGCGCGGTCAGGCCCGGATAGGCATCGCCCATGTGCTGCACCACGGGAACGTCGTGACGCCACGCAAAGAGCATCGTGACGCCGGAGGCGTAGCCACCCGTACCGACCACCAGGCGCGGCTGCTGCTCGCGCCGGAGCTGGCGCAGGGCGCCCCACGCGCCGAGCGCGCCGCGCAGCGTGCGCCAGTTCTGCCAGACGCGCGGCCGGTACAGCGGATGCAGGTCAAGCAATGTGTGCGGGAACTCGGTCGAGGGTAGCACGTCCCGCTCGATGCCGCGTTGCGCGCCAATGAAGTGCGGCTGCACGTCGGGACGCAACCGCACGAGGGCGCGCGCGATCGCGAGCCCCGGGTACAGGTGCCCGCCCGTGCCACCGCCCGCGAACCAGACGCTGGTCACCCCGCCATCCCGGGCGCCATGCGCATCGGATCGGTCGCCGCCTCGCCATACACCCGCTCCCTGGTGCTCCCGATGTTCACGAGGATGCCGGTCATCAGGAGCGAGAGCAGCAGGTTGGAGCGGCCGTACGAGATGAATGGCAGCGTGAGTCCCGTCGTCGGCAGGAGGCCGATGGCGACGCCCAGATGGAGATAGGCGGTGGTCACCATCGTGAACGTGATGCCGATCGCCAGCAGGCGCTGGAACGGCGTGCGCGCCTGCGCCGCGATGCGGAAACCAAGCCAGCAGTACCCCGCGAAGAGCAGCGTGACGCCGGTCAGGCCGATGAAGCCCCACTCCTCGCCGATGTTGCCGCCGATGAAGTCATTGTACGGCAACGGCAGGAAACCGTACTGCTGCCTGCCCTCGCCGTAGCCCACGCCGAACAGGCCGCCCGATCCCACCGCGATGAGCGATTGCTGCAGCTGGAAGTTGACCTCGCGATGCACGGCGCTCGCGTCGGTGAAGCCCAGCAGGCGCTCGAGCACATACTGGAGCCGTTGGACCTGGCTCCAGAGGACGGGGACGGCGAGGACGCCGAGAAAGACGAAATGCCCGATGCGCACGCCGCCCGCGAACAGGATGACACCCATCAACAGCAGGTAGTAGACCGCGACCGACAGGTCCGGCTCGAGCGCCGCGAGCACCGCGAGCGCCCCGACCACGATGAGAATCGGGAGCATTCCCTTGGTGAGCCGCCGCAGCTGGTCACCCTTCTTCACGGTCAGCATCGCGGTCCAGGCGATGACCGCGAGCTTGGCGTACTCCGACGGCTGGATCGAGCCGCCAAAGAGGAACCGGCGCGACCCGTGGATCGGCGGCGCGATGCTGCGGGTGAACGGCAGCACGCACAGCAGCATCAGGAACAGCGCGCCGAGCATCAGCGGCCAGGCCACGGTGCGCCACCACTCGGCGTCCTGCTTGGCCGCGAGCACGAAAAGCACCGCCCCCACCGCGATCCCGGTCAGCTGGCGCGTGAGGAAGTGCGTGCTCGCGAAGCCGGATTGCATGGCGACCATGGCACTCGCGCTGTAGAGCGTCGCCAGCCCGAAGGCGAGCAGCGCCGCGGTGCACATCAGGAGCGCGCGCGCCTCGACGCTCGTGCGCCAGCGCTCGCGCGAGCCGCCCGTGGCCGAGGCGCGGGGCATTGCGGACGCGCTCACGCGAGCGCCTGCGCCAGCTGGCGGAAGGTGTCGCCGCGCGCCTCGTAGTTGGTGAACATGTCGAAGCTCGAACAGGCAGGGGCGAGCAACACCGCGTCGCCCGGCGAGGCCGCCGCGCGCGCGCGTTGCATGACGTACTCAAAGGACGATCCGCCGCGCTCGAGGGGCACGTGCCCCTGCAGGTCGTCGACGACGAGCGGCTCGGCCGCCCCGTAGGCAATCACCAGCTTGGCGTGCGCCCGCAGCGGCTCGAGCAGCGACGTGTAGGGCTCGCCCTTGTGCTTCCCGCCCAGCAGGACCACCGTCGGCCGGTCCATGGCCTCGATCGCCACGCGCGCCGACGACACATTGGTCGCCTTCGAGTCGTTGATCCACCGCACGCCGTTCACGTCGGCCACCAGTTCGAGCCGGTGCGGAAGGCCGCGGAACCCCCGCACCGCCGCGGCCAGCGTGCCGCGCGACGACTCCGCCTGGTGCGCCGGATCGGCCACAAGCACCGCCAGCAGGGCGGCCAGCGTGTTCTCGACGTTGTGCCATCCGAGCAACGGGAGTTCTGCGCGCGTCACGAGCGGCGCGCCCAGCACGATGAGCGCGTCCCGTTCGGCATCGCAGTGCGCCGTCGCCGACGCGTCGCGTCGCGAGAACGCCCATTGCCGTCCGGCCACGCTGCTGGCGAGCGCGCGCGCCAGCGGATCATCGGCGTTCACCACCCACCGCGAGTCGGGCGCCGCATTGCGGTACAGCAGCGCCTTGTCGGCGTAATACGCCTCGACCGACGGATACCGGTCGAGGTGGTCGGGACTGAGGTTCGTGAGCACCCCCACCGTGGGGCGCAGACTCGGCGTGTCGTGCAGCTGGAACGACGAGACTTCCAGCGCAATCCACTCGGGGCGATCGCCCGACAGCGCGACGTCGCTGAGCGCCCGGCCGATGTTGCCCGCGGCCACCGCCCGGTGCCCCAGCGCGGCGAGCAGGTGCGCCACCAGCGCGGTCACCGTGCTCTTGCCGTTGGTTCCCGTGATCGCGATGTACGGCACGCCGCGCAGCGCGTGAAGCGCGACTTCCATTTCGCCCACCACCTGCACGCCGGCTTCCCGCGCGGCCGCGAGCGGCGGCGCCTCGGGCGACACACCGGGGCTCGCCACCACCAGCGACGCGGCGCGGATGCGCGCCATGTCGTGCGCGCCATGCTCGGCGGCGAGCCCTTCCGCCCGCAGCGCCGCGGCGGCCTGCGCCACCGCGGCGGCGTGCCCCGCATCGGAGGCGTAGACGCGCCCCCCTTCGCGCGCGAGGAGCCGGGCGGCAGCCAGTCCGCTGCGGCCCAGCCCGATGACGGCGATCTCGCCGCGCCGCAGCGCCGCGTCGATCACCGGAGCTTGAGCGTGCTCAGCGCCAAGAAGGCGCACAGGATGCCCAGGATCCAGAAACGCACCACCACCTGCGTCTCCGGCCAGCCCGAGAGTTCGAAGTGGTGATGGATGGGCGCGCGCCGGAAGACGCGATTGGCCCGCGCGTACTCCACGCCGTAGCGGCGCTTGCGCCACTTGAAGACCGAGCGCTGGAGGATCACCGAGGTCGTCTCGGCGACGAACACGCCACCGATGATGAGCACCAGGAACTCGCTCTTGAGCAGGATCGCGACGGCGCTCAGCGCGCCGCCCAGCGCCAGCGACCCGGTGTCGCCCATGAAGACCTTCGCCGGGAAGCAGTTGTACCAGAGGAAGCCCACGCAGGCGCCGAAGACCGCCGAGCAGAAGACGGTCAGTTCCCCCGAGCCGCGCAGGTAGAAGACGAGCAGCGCCTGGCTGGTGTCGTAGCGCCCCATCACGTACGCGAAAATGGCCAGCGTCGCCATCGCAATCGCCATCAGGCCCGACGCAAGGCCATCAAGGCCGTCCGTCAGGTTGACCGCGTTGCTGGTTCCCGTCATCACGAAGGTGACGAACGCGACATACAGGAGCCCGAAGGTCGGGACGATGAGGAGGTACTTGTAGAACGGCAGCGTGGTGGACGCGCCCGGGAGGCTGCTGATCGGGAACTGCCACAGGTACATCCCGAGCAGGAGCCCGATGGTCACCTGACCGGCGAGCTTCCAGCGCTCGACGAGCCCCGTGTTCTCCCTCCCCTCGCGCTTCTGCTTGAGCTTCAGGTAGTCGTCGAGGAAGCCGATGCCGCCCATCCACAGCGTGACGATCAGGGCGATCCACACGTACTTGTTGTTCAGGCGCATCCAGAGCAGCGTCGGGATGAGCGTCGCGGTGAGGATGATCAGCCCGCCCATCGTGGGCGTCGTCCCCTTCTCCGCGTGCGAATCGGGCGTCCCCTCGCGCACCACCTGGTGCAGCGCCATGTGCTTCAGGCGGCCGATGATCATCGGCCCGAAGATGAACGACACCAGCAGCGCCGTGACCGCCGCCCCCGCCGCGCGGACGGAGATGTACCGGAAGATGTTCAGCGGTCCGATGTGGTCGCGCAGAGGGTAGAGCAGCTCGTAGAGCATCAGGCGGTGGGCGCAGCCCAGGACTGGAGATGGGGAAGCAATCGCTCCAGCCGGACGCCGCGCGAGGCCTTGAGCAGGATCGCGGCGTTCGGCTGCAGTCTCTGCTGGAGGACGGGCCACAGGTCGTCGACGTCACCGCCGGTGACGACACGACTGTCCCCCGCCCCTTCGGACTCGAGTGCAAGCTGGAAGTCCCCGATGCCGGCCACCACGTCGGCGCCGCTGGCGAGCGCGGCGCGCGCGATCTCCCGGTGCAGTTGCGGCGCGGCGGGTCCCAACTCGCGCATGGTGCCCAGCACCGCCACACGCTGCCGGCCGGCGCCGACCGCTGCAAGGAGTTCGATCGCGGCCCGCATCGAGCCGGGGTTGGCGTTGTACGCGTCGTTGATCAGCAGCGCCCGTCCCAGCGATTCCACTGCCGAACGCATCGACGGCTGCGGCATCGCCGCGACGCCGCGGGCCACCTCCGCCGCGGCGATGCCGAACGTGCGGGCGACGGCGACGGCGAGCATCGCGTTGCGCAGGTTGTGTACGCCGCGCAGCGGCACCTCGACGCGCTCCCCGTCCACCTCGAGCCACCCGGTGCCATCGGCATGGAGTCCGTAGGCGGTGGCGTGCACGTCGCCGGCATCGACTCCGGCCGTGATCACCTGGCGCGCCCGGCGGCGCGCTTCCTCGATCAACCCGGCTTCATTCACCGGCACCACGGCGAGCGCGACGTCATCGAACAGCGCGGCCTCTTCGGCGAGCACGCCGGCCAGGTCGCCGAAGCCCTCGAGATGCTCCTCCTGCACGCAGGTCACCACCGCCACGTCGGGCGCGACGATGGCGCGCAGCAGCGCGATCTCGCCGGGCATGTTCGTCCCGACTTCAATCACCGCGCAGTCCGCGCCCGGCGGCAGCGACAGCAGCGTCAGCGGCGTCCCCACCTGATTATTGAGATTCCCCGTCGTCGCGTGCACGGTGAATCGCGCGCCGAGTGCGGCCTTGAGCAGTTCCTTGGTGGACGTCTTGCCGTTCGATCCGCCCACGGCCACGACCGGGATCGGCCACGCAGCCCGGTAAAAGCATCCCAGGGCGCCGAGCGCGTGCAGCGTGTCATCCACCGCGAAAACGGGAACGCCCAGCCCCGCGGCACGCGCCGCGTCGTGAACAACCACGGCGGCCGCGCCCTCCTGCACCGCCGCCGGCAGGAAGTCGTGCGCATCGAATCGTTCGCCGGCGAGCGCGACAAACAGGTCCCCGGGCTGCAGCGTGCGCGTGTCGGTGGCCACCGCGTGCAGTTCACGGTCGGTGCCGAAGTACGGCGGCTGGCCGAGCGCCTGCGCCACGCGTGACAGGGTCCAGAAGTTGTGCGGCATGCGCTACTCCGCCCCGAGCAGGCCACGCACGATGGCCGCTTCGTCGAAGGGATACGACGTCGTCCCGCGAATCTGGTAGGTCTCGTGCCCCTTGCCGGCCAGCACCACCACGTCGCGCGCCGGATCGGCCATCGCGATGGCCGTGGCGATCGCGGTGCGGCGATCCTCGATGCGCTCGTAACTGCCGGGCGGCAGCGCCGCGCAGATGTCATCGAGGATGCGCTCGGGATCTTCCGTGCGCGGATTGTCGCTCGTCACCACCACGGCGTCGGCCAGCCGGTGCGCCACCTTCGCCATCATCGGGCGCTTCCCCTTGTCGCGGTCGCCGCCGCAGCCGAACATGGCGATGAGGCGCCCCGGCGTGAACGGACGCAGCGCCGTCAGCGCGCGCTCGAGCGCGTCGGGCGTGTGCGCGTAGTCACGCAGCACGGTGGGATGCTCGCTGAGAATCTCGAGGCGCCCCGGCACCTGCGGCAGCGTCGAGAGCCGCGCCGCGACGGTCGGCACGTCGAGCCCCACGGCCAGCGCGGCGGCGGCCGCCCCCAGCGCGTTCGCCACGTTGAAGTCGCCGATGAGCGGCAGCGCCACCGCGGCGCGCGCGTCGCCCCGCACCAACTGCCAGCGGCTGCCGCGCGGATGAAAGGTCACCTGCTCGGCGCGCACGTCGGCGCCGGCGTCGGTGACGCCGAACGTGACACGGCGCGGCGCGTCCGGCAGGTCGTTCCACGCGGCATCGTCCGCGTTGGACACCAGCACGCCGTCCGCGGTCAGGTAGCCCACGAGCATCGCCTTCGCCCAGAAGTACGCCTCGAAGGTGCGATGATAGTCGAGATGATCGCGGGTCAGGTTGGTGAAGACGGCCGCGGCGAAGCGCAGGCCCTCGATGCGCCCCTGGTCCAGCGCGTGCGACGACGCTTCCATCGCCACCGCACGGACGCCGGCGTCGACCAGCGCGCGCAGGAGTCGCTGCAGTTCGATGGGACCGGGCGTCGTCAGTCCGCCGCCGCCGGGGAGCGGATCACCCGCGCTCCCCACCAGCACCCCCAGCGTGCCGATGCTCGCGGCGCGCGCGCCGGGTGCATCGAGCAGGTGCCGCAGCATGCCCACCGTCGTGGTCTTGCCGTTGGTTCCCGTGACGCCGAACAGCCGCAGGAAGGACGCCGGGTCGCCGTAGTAGACCGCGGCCGCCACGGCCGCCGCGCGACGCGCGTCGTGCACCACCAGCGCCGGCAGCGTCGTCGCCTGCGCATCCTCGACGATCGCGAGCGCCGCGCCCGCCTCTCGCGCGGTGCCGAGGAAGGCGTGCCCGTCGCGCTGCGTGCCGCGCACCGCCACGAAGGCGCCGCCGCGCACCACCGCGCGCGAGTCATCCGTGATGCCGGGAATGCGGTCCGGCAGCTCGCCCTGCTGCCCGGCGAGCAGGCCGGCGTCCTCGAGCGCCTTCGCGATCTGCGCCGCCGAGACGTTGCGGCTCATGGCGCCACCGTGACCGTCACGCGCGAACCCGAGGGGGCCACCGTCCCCGCCGCCGGCCACTGCGCGAATGCCGCGCCGTGCGCGAAGGCCACGCGAAATCCGGCACGATGCAGCGCGCGCGCCGCCGCGCGGCGCGAGAGCCCCTGCACCTGCGGCACCGCGCGCGGCCCGGCCACCACGCGCGAGGGGCGCGACACCTGCTCCAGCGACACTTCGTAGGGCACGCTCCCCGCGCTCTCGCTCACCACCACCGTCGCCTCCGCCGCATCGCGCACCGGTTCATCGCTGGGCGGCGCGGCCGCAACGCGCTGCGGCGCACTTGCCAGGCCGCGCCGGTCGAGCGCCGCATCGCGGGCCGCGATGGCCGCCTGCAGCACCGTCTTGCTCACGGGCGCGGCGGCCTTGCCGCCGTAGATCGATTTCCGGGGGCTGTCGAGCTTCACGAGAATCACGATCTGCGGTTCATCGGCAGGAAACATTCCCACGAAGCTCGCCATGTACTCGCCCGACACGTAGTGCCGGTTGCGCGCAACCTTGGCCGTTCCCGTCTTCCCTGCGACCTCGAACGTCGCCAGCGACGCGCCGGCGGCGGTGCCGCTCTCCGTCACGCCCTTGAGCAGGGTGCGCATGGTCCGCGCCGTCGCCGCGGTCATCACTCGGCGCACCACGCGCCGCTCGTGCCGGTACACCACCCGGCCATCGGGGGCGCGCACCTCGCGCACCAGTGCCGGCTGTAGCAGCTCGCCGCCATTGGCGATCGCCGCGTACGCAGCCGCAAGCTGCAGCGGCGTCACGAGCAACTCGTAGCCCATCGCCAGCGACGCCGGCGTCTGCTGCGACCACTGACTGGGCGGCGCCAGCCGGCCCGGCGACTCCGAAGGATACGTCATCCCCGTCGGCGCGCCGAAGCCCGCGTCACGCATCAGCTCGTACTGCTCGCGCGGCGACAGCCGCTGCGCGAACTGGATGATGCCGATGTTGCTCGAGAAGCGCATCACGTCGGCAAAGGTGAACGACGCCGCCTTGTGGTCATCCTCGATGAGGCGGCCGTTCAGGTCCCACTTGCCGTTGTGGCCGTCCACCACTTCGTCCACGCGCGCCCGCCGGTGATCGAGCAGCCACGCGGCCACGAACGGCTTCAGCGTCGACCCGGGCTCGTACGGCTCGGTGAGCGCCGTCGCCGCCGTCGAGCGCGGGTCGGTGCGACGGCTCGCGAGGGCGCGCACTTCGCCCGTCTGGGCGTCGAGCACCACGATGTCGCCGCCGGCCGCCCCCTGCGCCTGCACCGCGTCGGTCAGCGCGCGCTCGGCGATGTCCTGCAGTCCCGCATTGATGGTGAGCGTCACGGTGTGCCCGGGGCGCGCGGCGGCGCCGTCTTCGGACGGTGATGCGAAACGGCGCCCCTTGCTGTCCTTGAGCAGTGCCGCCGTCCCTTTCTCCCCGCGCAGCAGCGCGTCGAGCGCGAGTTCGACGCCATCCACCGGCACGCCACCGTCAGCCGTGCGGCCGATGATGCGGCGCAGCCCCTCCGACGGGGGGAGGACCCGGTTCAGCACCGGCTCCGGATGCACGCCGCGCGTGGCGGTGATCATCGCCACATCGGTGGGAAGGAAGAGGCCCGGGACTTCCACCCACTTGAGGGTCGAGTCGGTGGCGCGCGCCACCCATTCGGGCGCGACGCCCGCGCGGCGCATCAGCTTGCCCAGCTGGGCCCGATCGCGCACCTCGCGCGGCGCCACGCGCAGGCGCACCATCTCGCGGCTCTCCACCAGCACGTCACCGCTCGCATCGCGAATGGCGCCGCGCGGCGCGGGGAGCGGCGCATCCGCCACCTGCTGGTCCCGCGCCCGGGCCCGCCACCGGTCGGCGTCGAGCAGCTGCACCTTGGCCGCGCGGCCGATGACCGCCAGCGCGAAGAGCGCGAGCGCGACGTGGATCAGGCGCGGGCGGTCAGCGAACAGCGACACGGGGCGAACGGCGCAGGGTGACCACCAGGCTGTCGCCGGGGATCCGCATGTGCAGGCGCTCTTCGGCGACACGCCCGAGGTGCTCCATGCTGACGGCGGTCCGGATGTCGCCGTCGAGCTTGGCGCGCTGCGCGGCGAGCGCCGCGCGCCGCGTCTCGAACTGCTCGATGGACCGGGCGCGCGTCACGCCGAGACTGCGCCGCCAGATCACGCCGGTGGCGAGCACCACGAAGCCGGCGAGCGAGAGGAAGACGACCGTGCGTCCGCGCATGTCAGTCGTCCCGCCGGAAGGCGCGCAGGTGCGCGCTGCGGGCGCGCACGTTGTGCGCCACTTCCGCGTCGGTCGCGGTGATCGGCTTGCGGGTGAGCAGCGTGCCCAAGGGGCGGCCTCGACAGGTGCAGAACGGTTGCTTCGGCGGACAGACGCACGACGACGCCCACTCACGGAAGGCCAGCTTCACGCGCCGGTCCTCCCCCGAGTGATACGCAATCACTGCGAGGACGCCCCGCGGCGTGAGTCGGTCACGCAGCGCCGGTAGGGCGCGCTCCAGCCCCGCGAGTTCGTCGTTCACCGCGATGCGCACCGCCTGAAACAGGCGGGCAAAGTCGCCCGGACCGCTGCGCGGACCAAGGACGGCGCGAATCGCGCCCACGAAGTCGTCGCTCACCGCGAACGGGCGCCGCTCGCGTCGCCGCACCACCTCGTCCGCCAACCGCCGCCCCTTCGGTTCGTCGCCGTAGTCCTTGAAGGCGTCCGCGAGATCCGCATGCTCGGCGTAGTTGAGGAAATCCGCGGCGGAGTGCCAGGAGGAACGGCTGACGGGCGACGGGAGACGGGAGACGGGAGAGCCGTCTTCCGTCTCCCCGCCGCCGTCGGCCATCGGCCATCCGCCATCCGCCATCTCTCCGCCCCCGCGCCAATCCATCGCCCCACCAAGCGGCGCCCCCTCGCGGAACGAGAACCCGCGCGCATCGTCGTCGATCTGGTGTGATGACACACCCAGGTCGAGCAGGATCGCGTCGAACCGCGCCGTATCGGGAAGCAGCGCGTCGACGTCGGCGTAGTTGCCGCGCACCGCATGGAACCGCCCGTCGGTGATGGCCGGCTGCAGTCGCCGCGACGCCTCGGCAATCGCCGTCCGGTCGCGGTCGATGCCCGTGACGTCCATGCCGGCGTCGAGCAGGGCCGCGGCATGGCCGCCCCCGCCGAGCGTGCAGTCGAGGGCATGCGACGCCCCCGCGAACAGGGCGAGGATCTCCTCGACCAGCACCGGCGCGTGGTAGGCGGAATCGTAGCGCGTGGTCACAATGACGATTGGACTGGGGCCAACTATAGACGATACACCCGACCCGTCGGAAACGGGGCGCTGGCCTCGCGCGCGGGCGCGCCCGCGCACTGGCGCACGCATGCGCGCGAGGCTCATACCCCGAAAGCAGGGCGGGCGGCCCGCCTGGGCCGCCCGCTCATCAGCAGAGGACGAGACTTACGGCTTGGCCGAGGCCCCGCCGCAGTACGCCTTCACCATCGACTCGGCGCCCGTCATGATCTGCGGGACGACCGGCATCAGCTGCGCCACGGCCTGCGGCGCGAAACGACCGCCCGCCGGCAGGTTCACCTGCGCCACCGAGATGTTGTCCTGCGCCAGCTTCGCGAGCTCGCACGACTTCGTCTTCGGCGCGTCGCTCACTGCGGCGACCGAGATCTGGAAGGTCGCGACGCCCAGGAGGAACTTCGCCTGGCTCTTGCGTTCCCCAGCGGGCAGCACTTCATCGGCGAACGACACCCACGGGACCACCGACTTGTTGGCTACGATCGCCGCAGCATAGTCCTCGGACGTCTTGCTCTGCTGCGCCTTGTTCAGCGCATCCTGGCCCACCTTGAAGAGGCGGTTGCCGATGCTCAGGGCGTAGCCGCCCACGGACTGGCCGTCTTCGCCGGCGGCCGTTGCCTCTCGCAGAGACGCGAGCGCGCTGTCCGCCATCTTCATCTCGTCGAACGTGCGCGCGATGAGCATGCGGATCGACGGCGCCTTCGGGTCGATCGTGAGGATCTTCCGGAAGGTCATGATCGCCTGCTGCTGCTGGCCGGTCTTGAGCTGCTCCTGCCCCAGCGCCGAGAGCAGCGTGGTGTTGGTCGGGAACTTCGCGACGCCGCGCGCCGCCATCTCGGCCGCCTTCGCGTAGGCGCTGTCGCCCTCGTAGGCGCCGATCATCTTGGTGAAGAAGGTCGTGTCCGCCGCCGAGGTGTCGATCTTCACCATCTCCTCGCCCAGCGCCGTGCCGTTGGCCACGTCCTTGGTCGCGAGATAGATGAGGAATCCCACCTTCATCAGGCGCACATCGCCCGGATTGTCCTTGATGGCCTGCGCGATGATCGGCTTGGCCATCTCGTACTTGCCGGCCGCCGCGAGCGCGTTGACCACGTCGTCCAGCAGGCGCGTGTTGCCCGGATCGGTCGCGAGCAGGGCCACCAGCATCTCGGTGGACTTGTCCTGGTCGCCCTTGTCCTTGTACGCCTGCGCCGCGTTGGTCAGCGCAACCTTGCTCTTCGGATCGATCTTGAGGATCTCCTGCGCGATCTGGATGACCGAGTCGGGAGCGTGCTTGAAGCCCACGCGCACCTGCAGCTCGCAGAGGCGCGCCAGCGTCGCCTGCGGATAGGCCGCGATGCCGGCGTGCGCCGCCGCGATCGCGTCGTTGGCCTTGCCGTCGCGACCCAGCATGTTGCACTTCTTCTCGAACTCGAGCTGCTTGCGCGCATCCTGCAGGCTCTTCGAGAGCACAGAGGCGGCGCGCGTCAGCTTGTCGCCCTCGGCGGGCGGCAGCGGCTGCGAGAGGTCGCCGTCGCGCGTCAGCACCAGCTTGGCATGGAGCACAAAGCCGGTGGCGGTCTTCTCGACGGTCCCTTCCAGGAACTCGTCGGTGCGCAGCAGCTTCGCGAGACTGGCCAGGTCGCCCGACGACAGCGCTTCGTCGTAGGGATAGCCAGACTGCTCGACGACCTGCTTGTAGTCGGCCGACGAGATGACCGTGAGCGCACGGAACGGGATATCCGCGCCCAGACGGCTGCGCAGTTCCTCGGACGTCTGTACCGAGAGCTTCTTGTCGTTGCTCCGGAACGTCCCGACGACGAGCCGGGGGGCATTCGGGTTCGGCGTACGCGTGGCCTGCGCCTGCGCCACCGGGGTGACGCCAACGAACAGGACGGTCGCCGCAACCATCGAACGGACGATGCCAAGCCGAGCCTTCACAGTCATCTCCTCCGAACGTTGTATCCTTCTACCCGCCACGGCCGCCTAACGATCCGACAGGGCCGTCCAATTAACAGTGGGCGAAGAGGGACTCGAACCCCCGACTCCCTGCGTGTAAGGCAGGTGCTCTAACCAACTGAGCTATTCGCCCGGAGCACCCCGCCTGTGCCTTGCGCTACCTCGCGAGAATCGCCCGCGGCACCAGCACGCAGTAGCCCAGCACAAGCAGGATAGGGGCCACGGTCGCTCCCCCACGTGCGAGGTCGGCGTAGCCGAGAACGAGCGTCACAACCGCCGCCCCCCACCACCACACGGCCCCCGATACCCGCCGGTCCTGTGCATTCGCCATAAGCGATTGAGGTTATTCCAGTTGGGCGATGGTGTCAAGGAATGTCACCAAGTCGCCTTCGATGTAATCGAATCCTAATCCGGCCGTCGGTCCCCCTCCTCCCCGAGGAGGGCGGCCAGCGCGCTCGCCCGCTCGCGCTCCGCCTGCGCCGCGTCCGCGATGCGCATCGCATCGAGCCGGCGCCTGTCGCGGCGCCGGCGAATGAGCCAGAGCGGTCCGACCATCAGCACCACCAGCACGGCGCCGAGGCTCACGTCGGTCACCAACGCCAGCCCGCCATACCGGCGACGCGTCGCCTTCTGCCAGTAATCCTCGAAGCCGCCGACCGTCAGCCCGAACGCCTGCCGCATGGCCATCTCCAGCGACCGGTCCCGGCGCCAGTACTCGAAGAAGAGCGTCAGGCCGCGCGTGCGGTCGAGTGCGGCCAGCTCCGCGACGGCCCGATACGAAAAGGCATACGCCGCCTGCGCCGCCGTGGCGCCACCGTAGAAGCTCGAATCCAGCGCCGGGAGTGTCGGCAGCCGTCCAAACGCGATGGCGAGCGCGAAGTTCGTCGCCAGCACGTCGTCCCGCCCCCACTCGCCGGCGGCATACGACGCGTATCCCTCGTCGAACCAGCGCGGCGGCATGTCGCCCAGCGCCTCGTGCAGCGCGAGGTGCGCCAGTTCGTGCCGCAGCACCTCCAGCGCGTCGCCTCCCTTGCCGCCGCGGTGCCCGTGCAGCACCACGCGCCGCTCGTGCGGGAAGGCGAACGCATTGCCCCACTCCGGCGCGCCGTCCCCCACCCAGCGCTGGAACTCGGCGTCGTTCGGCGCCACCCAGATCTCCACCCGAACCAGCGGGCGCGGAAGGCCGGGGAAGGTGTCGCGGGCCACCGCCGACTCGGCGAGCGAAGCCGCCAGCCGCGCATCGGTGGGCGCGTAGTGGACGGTGAACCGGCCGCGATCCAGGCGCTGCAGCGCGTCGCTTGTTCCTTGCGCGCGCAGTGCGCCGGTGCCGGCCACCCACCCGAAGCCGCCGAGCGCAACCGCGAGCACGGCCCGGCGGGCGCCGCGCGTGCACCGCGCGAGCGCCGCGCACCGCCTGTTCACGGCAGGCGTGGCGGTTCCCCGCCCGCCTCCACCGTCTGCAGCACCTCGGCGCAGCGCTTGCCCCACGGGTTGAACTTGTTGGTCGTGTGGCCGGTGTTCCATGCCTGCTTCGCCTCGTCCGGCTCGCCATTGAACCAGTGGGCGCGCCCCAACTCGTAGTAGGCCTCGATCAGGTTCGGCCCGAGCGCCAGCGTCTTGCGGAAGAAGGTCTGCGCGTCCTCGTACATCTCGCGCTCCAGGTAGACGAGCCCGAGGTAGAAGTGCGCGTACAGCGTCGCCTTCTTGTCGTTGTCGAGGCGAATGGCCTTCGACAGGTGCTCGATCGCCTCGCCGAAGATGCGCTTCTTGAGGCAGATGTAGCCGACGTTGATGCGCGCGAGCGCATTGGACGGCTGGCGCATCAGCACCCTCTGGAAGTTCATCAGCGCTTCGTCGTACTTCTCCTGCAGCATCTGCGCCCAGCCCAGCAGCGCTTCGCTCTGCGGGTCGTTGGGCGAGAGTTCCAGCGCGCGCTGCAGCGCGGTCTCCGCGGCTTCGTAGTCGCCGAGCGACAGGCGGCTCCATCCCTTCTCGATGAACGTCGAGGCGCCAATGTGGTCGGCGTGCACCACCGGCTTCTCCGCCGTGAACTCGGGATGATTGGTCGCCGCATCGGCCTGCTGGGCCTTGAACTTGTCCACCAGCCGCTTCACGTCGTCCTTGAGCGTGGTCATCGCGGCCACGAGCTCGTGCAGGTCGGTGATCTCCTGCTCCAGCGTGCGGAACAGGCCGATGATCTCCTTGCGCGTGGCGTCGCGCTCGTCGGCGCCGAGGCCGGCGTCCAGCCGCTGTTCGATGGCCGCGAACTGCGCGGCCAGTTCCTTCAAGTTCGGAGCCGTCACATCTGCCCCCGTACCGTCTCGATGTTCGCCTGGAGGCGCGAATCCGTCGGGTCCAGCGACAACGCCGTCTCCCAGCACCGGATGGCCTCGTCCTTCTCGTCCCGCTTCAACCGGATATTCCCGAGCTTGCGCCAGACATCGGGCCCCAGCCGGTCGCTGAACTTCACGGCGCGCTGATAGGCCTCGAGCGCGTCGTCGAGCTGCCCGCCGCGGTAGGCGAGGTCGCCCAGGTTCTTGTGCAGCTGCGGCAGGCCGGCATCCTCGTGCACGCCGTTGTCCGCGGCCACCTTTGCCTCGTCCGCGCGCCCCTTCGCCTCGAGCGCGACCGCGAGATTGTTGAACAGCGTCGCCGAGTGCGGATGCGTCTGCGTGCCATCGCTCAGCAGCGAGATGGCCTTGTCGAGATGGCCACCGATGGCCGCGGCGAGCGCGGCGTAGTGGAACCAGACGGCGGGCGGCGCCTTGGTCGTGAAGAGCGGCCGCGCCTCCATGAGCGCCGCGTCGGCCGCCGTGGCGTTGCCGGCGCGCAGGTGCAGGATGCCGAGGCCCATGAGGATGCGCGGGTCGGACGCCCCGCCGCGCTTCACCGCCTCTTCCAGCGCCTGCCGCGCCTCGTCCCATCGGCCCAGCTGCTCCAGCGCCAGCGCCAGGTTGTGGAAGACGGCCGGCCGCGCCGAGCGCGACGACGCCACTTCTTGGTACTCGGTCACCGCCTCGGCGAATCTCCCCTGCCGCACGTGCACGAGGCCGAGGTGGAAGCGCGCCGGCACGTCGGTGGCGCGCAGCTCGAGGACGCGCCGGAACTCACGCACGCTCTCGTCGAGCATCCCCGCCTTGTAGAAGGCGATGCCGAGATTGCGGTGCTCCTCCACGCGCGCGTCGGGGGCGCCGCTGTCGGCGGCCTTCGTCGTCTTGCCGACGCGATGCAGGAAGCCCGCGGTCACCAGGCCGTACAGCGCCTTGCCCACCTCGAACTCCACCATCCCCGTCTCGTCCACGAGCGTGGCCACGTCGCGGCGCCCGTCGATGAGCGGCACGACCATCTCCTGCTCCGCGGTGAGCGCGACGCCGCTGTCGGCGAGGCGCTTGCGGTCGATCTCGAAGACGATGTCGAAGCCCGGGATCTTCTTCTCGATCAGGCTCCACTCGTCCACGCGCCGCGCCCCTTCGAGCAGCAGCGACTCGGGATTGATGGAGACGAGGAAGTCCTGCTCCTCGGGGCGGATGTCCGCCTCGAAGTTGAACGTCCCCTGCGTCCACGTGAACAGGAAGTAGACGGCCTCCTCGATCTGCAGGCGAATCTGCCGGTGCAGGTCGTCGCGCGTGATGATGCGGAGGCCGACGAGGATCTCGCCCAGCCGCTTGTCGCGCTCGTGCGCCTGCGCGGCGATGCCGGCCTCGAGCTGTTCCTGCGTGATCACGCCGCTCTTCATCAGGATGTCGCCCAGGCGGTCGCGACGGTTCACGATGGAGGCGTACGAGATCTTGCCCTTGTCGAAATAGATCGAGCCGAAGTTGCTGCGATGCGTCACCGACAGGCAGCCGGTCTTCTTGCCCATGGAGAGCAGCTGCAGGACGTCGGGAAGGCTCGCTTCCTTGAGGCTGCCGCGGATGGCCATCAGCGCATCTCCTCGATGAGCCGCGCGCCCGCGTCGGGCCACTCGAAGATGATCTTCTCCTGGTCGAGGAACGGATTCGACGCCGTCACCGCCCCCGAGACGCGCGGGGCGCGCGCCGGCGGGGCGGCCACGCCGAGCTCCGTCTGCACGAACGCCACCGAGAGCGCCGCGCCGTGCACATCCGAGGCGGCGCCCAGCCGCGTGACCACGCCGATGATCTCGCGGACGCTCTGCACCGGGTGCTCGCCCAGCACGCGGAGCACGCCCTCGTCGGCGGCGCGCCCGGCATCGGCCAGGAAGCGCGCGTACAGCCGCTCGCGCAGCGCGCGATCGGGCGACTGGATGGGGACCACCAGCCCGCCCTCGAACCGCGACCGCAGCCGCGCCTCGAGGTCGGTGATGTCGGCCGGCACGCGGTCGCTCGTGAGCACCACCTGGCGCCCGTGCTCGATCATCGTGTTGAAGATGCCGAAGAACTCCTCCTGCGTGCGCTCCTTGCCGCCGAGGAACTGGATGTCGTCGACGATCAGCGCGCTGGCCCCGCGATACCGCGCGCGCCAGCGGTCCACGTCGCCGCGGTGCACCGCCTCGATGAGCTCGTCCACCAGCTGCTGCGCGTTCACGCAGGCGACGCCGTGCCCGCCCCGTCGCTGCTGCAGCGCGTTGCCGATCGCGTTGGCGAGGTGGGTCTTGCCGACGCCGCTCGGGCCGTACATGACGAGCGGATTGTAGCGATGCGCCGGCTCCGCCACGACCGCATCGGCGGCATGCACCGCCAGCTGGTTCGACGCGCCCACTTCGAACAGCTCGCGCGCGAAGGCGGGGCTCGGTCCCTTGGCGGGCGATTCGCCGCGCAGCGCGCGCTCGACGAGATCCTCCGCCTCCGCCATGCGCTCCGGGTCGCGGAAGACCGCGTGCCCGACGAGCGACGGATCGACCTGGCGGGCCTGGCGCTCGAGGTTGCGCAGGTGCTCGACGGCCGCGGTGAAGGTGGCGGTCAGCCCGGCCACATCCGGGGCGCGCGGCAGGTCGAGCGCGCGCGACAGGACGGCCGTGCGGAACCCTTCCGCCTGCCAGTAGGCGATGGCCTCCTTCAGGCGGCCGCGCCATGACTCCACGTGCTGCTGCACCACCACCTGGATGTCGCCAAGGAAGCTCTCGAACTCGCCCGCGTCGAGCCGTGGCGCCGGCTTCTGCTGCCGCGCGGCGATGGGCGCCAGCGCGGCGCGCAGTTCGTCGATGTCGCGGTACTCGCGCGCGGCGAGGTCCTGAACCACATCCGCGGTGAGTTCCAGCCCCGCCTCGCGGGCCATGCGCTGGAGAATGGCGGCGCGCGTCTCGTAGTCGGGGGCCGACACGTCCACCAGCAGTCCCTGCGAGAGCGTGGTCGCCAGCGCCTCCTCCACCTCGGCGATGCCGGTGGGCAGGCGGTCGGCGGCGAGCACCACCTGACGGCCCGCGCGCACGAGCGCGTCGATGATGCCGGCCAGCGCCAGCTGGGCCGACGGGTGCCCTTCGAGCGCGTGCACGTCGTCGAGGAGCAGCATGCCCGCCCGGCCGAACGACGTCACGTAATCCTCGGCCGACCCCGAGGCGAGCGACGCCGCATGCCCGGCGACGAAGTGCGCGCCGTCGTCACGCCGGATGTCGAGCTCCGGCCACAGCTGTGCCGCCAGTTCGGCCACGGCCCCCAGGAGGTGCGACTTCCCCAGTCCGTGCGCGCCGTAGATGAAGAGCGGGTTGTACGTCGAGCCCGGCGATTCCGCCACCGCGCGCGCGGCCGCCGCGGCGAGGCGATTGTTCGCCCCGACGACAAAACGGTCAAACGAGTCGCGCAGCTCGGTCAACGGATCACCCCTTCGACGCGCCCAGCCGGCGCAGCACGAGTTCGGAAATCGACCGCAGCGTCTCGAAGACGCCCGCCCCGTGCAGCGCATCCGCCTCGAACGACGGGACCCCGCGGAAGTTCAGCGCATCCTCGAGGGTCGTCACGGGCAGCAGCAGCTCCGCAGGAAGGTCGCGCTTGTTGTACTGGAGCACCAGCGGGATGGCGCGCGCGTCGACGCCGTGCTCGGCGAGGTTCGCATGCAGGTCCTGCAGGCTCTCGATGTTCTCGTCGAGCTGCCGCGACTGGCTGTCGGCCACGAAGACGACCCCGTCGGCACCCTGCAGCACGAGCTTGCGCGTCGTCTGGTAGTAGACCTGCCCGGGCACCGTGTAGAGCTGGAAACGCGTCGTGAACCCGGAGATGGTGCCAAGGTCGAGCGGGAGGAAGTCGAAGAACAGCGTCCGATCCGTCTGCGTGGCGAGCGACACCATCTTCCCTTTGCGGTCGGACGGCACCTGGCCGTAAATGTAATGCAGGTTGGTCGTCTTTCCGGAGCGTCCCGGACCGTAGTAGACGATCTTGCAGGTGATCTCGCGCGTGGCGTAGTTGACCAGGCTCATCGGATCTGGGTGGCGGCTGGAGACATGGGACTACGCCCGCCCGAACAGCTGGGCGAGGTTGCGGTTGAGGTCACGTTCGAAGTTCTCCGCCATCGCCGGCGCGCTCTCGACCGGCGTCGCCGCCGGCGCGGAGGCGGCAACCCGGGCGCGGAATTCCTCGAGGAACAGCTGCACGAGTCCCAGCGAGCTCTCGCGATCGAAGACGGCGAGCAGGAGCAGCGCCCCCGCCGGCGTCGGAATGACGCCGAGGAAGATCTGCCGGTCGCGCCCCATGTAGTGCAGCGCCGAGAACGGCTTTCCCTCCAGCTGGCGGCCGAGCTCGGACGATGACGCATGAATGGCCGAGGCGAGCGCGCACGCCGTCATCACGTCCACCGAGCGCGCGAAGCCGTACTGCCCGAGCACCTGCCCGCTCGGGTGCATCAGCACGGCGATCTCGACGCGGGCGTCGTCCACGAATTGCTTGAGGGGTGTCTCCACCCAGCTGGCGACGACGGAGAATCTCATGGCAGCTGCTCCGCCGCGCGCAGCAGCTCCACGCGGAGCATCCCCACGTTCACCCGCGCTTCGCAGACGACCACGAGGACGAGTTCCTGTCCGCCCGCCGTGCACACCCGTCCCTGCTCCGCCGACAGCTCGAGGAAGCCCGTGGCGCCGAACCCGGCCGCCGCCGCCGATCGGCGCGCCTTGCGGTACAGCGACGCGGTGAGCGCCGCGAAGGCGTTGCCGTTCACGCCGACCTGCAGCGTGGACTCCACGATGAGCCCGTCGTCGAGGCCGACGACCATCGCCCCCAGCACGCCGCGGTGCCGGATGAGTGACTCGGTGACGTGGGCGAAGACCGACGTCATCGCGTCCACTCCAGCCAGTCGGCGGCGCGCTGCAGCGCGCGCTCCAGCACGCGCCGCACGAAGCCAAGCGGAATCGGCCGGGCGGCAGCCACGAGCAGCACGCCGTCATGGCTGGGCGCCATCGCCACCGAGGCCGCCTCGGTCTCGAACACGATCTGCGTCCACGCGCCGAGGCCGAGGTGCCGCATCGCGCGGCCGGCTTCGTCGCTCACGCCCGACAGCTGCGCGCCGATGATCGCCGCGAGGTCGCGTCCGTCGGCCGAGACGTAGCGTCCCGCCAGCACGAGGCCGTCGGCGTCCAGCAGCATGGCGGCGCTGCGCTGGCCCTCGAGGAGGTCGTCGAAGATCGCGCCCGCGTCCGCCTCGGGGTGGCGCAGTTCCGCGGGCAATCCGATAGTCGGACGCGCCGCCCCGCCCCTGCTCGCGACCGACGCGCGCTCGGCCAGCTCGGTCTGCACCGTCTGCAGCGCGGCGGCGAGCGAGCCGTCGTCGGGGTTGATGGCGAGAGCGGCGCCCAGATTCGCGGCCGCCTCCTCGAGGCGTCCCAGCTGGAAACAGATGAAGCCGAGTCCCTTGCGCGCCCCGGCATTGGCGGGTTCGAGGCGCAGCACGATCTCCCATTCGTGGATCGCGCGCTCGAGGTCGCCGCGGTCCACCGCGATGCGCGCCACGAGGTCGTGCGCGTCGGCGCGTCCGGCGTGCCGCTCGGCGCCGCGCAGCGCGACGCGCAGGGCGACATCGAGGTCGCCGCGACGGCGCAGCGCCTCGCCGAGCGGCACGAAGGCCAGGCTCGCCGGATCGGCGGCCAGCGCTTCGCTCAGCGATCGGATGTCGTCATTCCCCACGCAGCACCTCCAGGGACCGCCGCAGCTGTTCTGCCGCCACCACCGCCTCGCGCACTGCCGGACCGTCCTTGTCATTCGCGTGGGCCGCCAGGTACTGCGTCCACGCGCGCATTGCCTCGTCCAGCCGGCCACCGCCCGCCGCCGCCAGGCCCTGCAACACCAACGCGCGGGCCGCCGCCTGTCGTTCCGCCGCCTCGTCGCTGTCCAGGACCACCGCCCGCGCACGGCGGTCGGGCTCGCGCAGCGACACCACGCCGGTGCTCACCAGACCATAGACGATCTTGGCCACGTCGAATTCACTGCGGGCGAGGTCCACGGCCATGCGCCGCAGGTCGCGCTCACCGTCGATCATGGTCAGCACCTCCCATTCCCCCGGGAGCAGGTCGAGCTGGCCGCTGTGGTCCTCGGCCGCCTCCGCGAACTGCGGCACCACCGACAGGCTCGGCACGCGGTCCGCGATGCGCGACCACTCGTCGATGCGGCGCGCCGCCTCCATCAGCACCGACTCGGTGGACACGGCCACCGAGGGATTGTCGGGCAGCTCGTCCGCGCTCGCCTCCTCGAAGCGGAAGTGCCCCTCGCGCCAGCTCATCAGCTCGAAGACCACCGCCTCGGCCTGGCGGCGCACGAACTGCTCCACGTCGCGCGCCGTGATGGCGTCCAGCTCGATGAGGATCTCGCCGATGCGCCGCCGGTCGCCGTGCGCCGTCTGCCGCTCGCGCGCCGCCGCCAGCTCCTCGGCGGTGATCTTGTTCGCCTTGAGCAGCATCTCACCGATCGGGTGCGGATTGCTGCGGATCGACGCGTACGCGATCCGCCCCGAGTGGAAGGCCACCACGCCCTCGTTGTCGCGCAGGCGCGACATGACGCGCAGCACCCCCGACTTCCGGCTCAGGTCGAGCAGCTGGAAGACATCGTGGATGCCGAGCTCGCGGAGCGGGCCTTCGATGGCCATCAGGAGGCTCCCGCCGCGCGGCGGCCGAAGACCTGCAGCAGGTCCTGCGCCGTGCGCATCTCGCGGCGCGCGCGCCGCGCGAAGTCACCCGCCGGCTCGAGGTCGATGACGTGCTGCCAGGCGGCGATGGCGTCGCGATAGCGCTTCTCGCCGGCCGCCAGCACGCCGTCGTAGAAGATGGCGCCCACGTGCGTCGGGTCGAAGCGCAACACGCGCGTGAATGCCGTCCGCGCATCCGCGCTGCGCCCCATCGTGAGCAGCGTCTCGCCGAGCGCGATGAGCGCGTCGAAGTTGTAGGGATCGCGCTGCAGCAGGTCGGCGAGCAGGTCCACCGCGTCGCGCGGACGCCCGGTGACGCGCTTGAGGCTCGCCAGTTCGAGGGTCGCCTCGGCGTACGTCGGCACCGCGTCGAGGGCGGTCAGCAGTTCGCGTTCGGCGTCTTCCCACGCCGACTTGCGCACCAGCAGGCGCGCCAGCTCAAAGCGCACCGCGGCAAAGTCCTTGTCGAGCGCCAGCGCGTGCCGGTAGGCCGAGATCGCCCCCTCGAGGTCGCCGACGGCGCGCGCGATGTTCCCGATCCACCGCAGCACCTCGGCGCGCTGCGGGGCGAGGCGCCGCGCGCGGTCGAGCGCCTCGAGCGCCGCGGCCGGATCGCCCGCCTCGAACCGCGCCGACGCGGCGAGCATCAGCGCATCCACGTCCTCCGGCTCGGCCGCCAGGATCTGTTCCGCCACGAGGCGCGCCTCCGATCCGCGGCCGAGCATCATTAGCGCCTGCGCCTCGCCCCGCAGCGCGCGCACGTGGCTGGGGCGCGCCTGGTGCGCCGCGCGGAACCGCTCGAGCGCGTCGCCATACGCCCCCTGCCGGTACAGCACGTCGCCCAGCAGCGCGTACCCGTCGGCGACGTCCGCGCCGCGTGCCATCGCGCGGCTGATCTCGGCCGTGGCACGGTCGTACAGCCCCTTGGTGAGATAGTCGGCGGCCATCGCGTACGGATCGGCCTCCAGCACGAGCGCCGGCTCCGGCACCGGCGGCGGCGCGAGTTCCTTGAACAGCGTGTCGAGCAGCGCCGGGTCAAAGGCAAACTCCCCCACCTCGCCGCTCATCCGCTGCTCGCCGCCGAGGTCCGGAACGACCGACAGGTCCGGATCCTCGTACTCGAGGTCGATCGCCAGCGCGAACTTCTGCGCCACGTAGTACGGATCAAGTTCCAGCGCCCGGCGCGTCTCGCGCAGCGCCCCGTCGAAGTCGCCCAGGTTCGACAGCGCGAAGCTCATGTTGTAGTGCGCTTCGGCAAAGTCGGGCCGCGCCTGGATGGCGCGCGCGAAGGCGTTGCGCGCGTCCTCGAACTTGCGCAGCTCGGCGAGGACCAGCCCGACGCCGTTCCACGCCAGCGGATTCTCGCCCTCCGTCACCAGCACCTGGCGGTACGCCTCCAGCGCCAGCTGCGCGCGCTTGGCGCGCGAGAGCAGCAGCGCGAGGTTCAGCCGCGCCTTGACGAAACCCGGATTCGCGGCGAGGGCGGTGCGAAAGGCGCCGATGGCGGCATCGCGGTCGCCCGCGTGAAAGAGCGCCACGCCGAGGTTGTTGGAGGCCAGCGCGTACCGGCTGTCCAGCGAGAGCGCGCGCCGATAATCCGCCGCCGCCTCGGCGTGCCGCCCCTGCTGGTGCTGCGCCACGCCGTGCTCGTTCCAGAGCTTCGGGCTCGTCTGGTTCGCCGCGAGCAATTGGTCGTAGATCGCCAGCGCCGCCGCCGGATCCTGCCGCAGCAGGTGCACCTCGGCCATCGCCTGGCGCACCAGCGGCCCGTCCTCGCCGCGATCGAGCGCCATCTGGTACTCGCGCAGCGCCTCGGTGAAGTACCCCTTCTGGCGGAAGGCGAGCCCCAGGTTGTAGTGCGCCAGGCCGTCACCCTCGGCGACGGACATGCGCGGCGTCGCGCGCGTCTGACGGGCCGTGCGCAGCGCCTCGTACGCCCCCGGATGGTACTTCGCGAGCGCCAGGTTGGCCTGCTCGCGCGACAGCGCCGGGTTCAGCTGGATGGCGCGCTTGCTCGCCGCCCGCGCCTCGTCGTGCCGCCCCATGTCGCCATAGATGAAGCCGAGCAGGTAGTGCGCGTCGGGATTCTCCGGATTCAGCTGGATGGCGCGCTGCAGGCAGATGAGCGCCTCCTCGATGAGTCCCTGATTGTAGAGCGTCTCGCCGAGGTAGAAGACGACGACGGAACTCGTGGGATCCATCTCGAGCGCGCGCGTCAGCCAGCGCTGCGCCTCGTCGAGCCGTCCCATCGCCTTCTGCGCGAGCGCCAGCTGGATGATGGCGCCCAGGTCCGTCTCGTCGTAGCGCAGCAGCTCCTCGAACTCCCGCGTCGCTTCCTCGCTTTCGCCCAGCTGGGCGTACGTGCGCCCCAGCTCCCACCGGGCATCGCGATCGTCGGCGCGCAGGCGCAGGCGCTCCTTCAGCTCGGCGACGCGGCGGTCGTAGTATCCCGTGTTGTAGTACGCGATCTCGAGGTTGCGCTGCGCCACCTGCATCTTGGGGTCGAGCTCGAGCGCCTTCGTGAACGCCTGCACCGCGTCCTCGGGAAGCCCCTTGTTGTAGAAGAGCACCCCGAGGTTGTTGTGCGCGCCGGCATCCGAGGGGTCGATGCGGCGCGACAGCGCCCGCAGGACATCCCGGTCCCGTGAGGAGGCGAGGCTCGCCGCGCTCATTCCAGCCGCACCGCCTTGAGGATCTGGGCGAGCGACGCCTCATCGGGCAGCATGAAGTAGAAGCCGTGCAGCGGCTCCTGCCGCTCCTTGAGGAAGAACTCCGTCTCGATGACGAAGGCGATCGTGGCGCTGACGTTCGACGCACGCGACGTCTCCGTGAGCACCGCGCCGGCGACATCCACCGACAGGTTCGGCGGCGTCGGCAGCAGCGTCATCTCCATGAACTCGGCGAGCGCGTTGAGGAAGGCCGAGCCGAGGATGTTGCCCGCTTCCTTGATCGCCGACTGCTCGAAGGCCCCGAGGGTCGTGAAGTCCCCCGCCGGGCGATGCGCCATCATCTCGGCGAGGCGCAGCGCGCTTCCCTGCGGGATCACGAGGACGGTGATGCCGTGCAGGTCGCCCGCCATTCCCATCCGCACGGCGACCACGGGCTCCTCGCGCTCCGACACCTGGTGCGGAATGTCCGTGACCGCGGCGACGGCGAGCCGGGGCACGCTGATCATGATCGTCTGGTCGGTCATCTGCGACAGCGCCGTGGCCGCGTGGCCGGCGCCGATATTGGCGACCTCGCGCAGCGCGTCGAGTTGGCGGGTGCTCAGCTTGCGGACGTCAGGCATGTCGGCCGCCCTCAGAAGCGAAGGGTCACGGTGGTTCCCTGGCCCAGCACGGACTCCAGCATCACGGTGCCACCCAGCTGGCTCACCCGCGTCTGCACCACGTCGAAGCCGACGCCGCGCCCCGAGAGGTCGCTGACCTCGGGCGCCAGCGTGAAGCCCGGACTCGCGATGATGCGCAGCAGCGCCGCGTCGTCGAGCGCCGTCACGTCCGGCTCGGCGAGGCCGCGTTCCCGCGCCCGCGCCAGCACGCGCTGCCGGTCGATGCCGCGGCCGTCGTCGCGCACGCAGACGCACATGGTCCCCTGCTCGCGCGCCACGCTCAGCACCACGCGCCCCGAGCGCGCCTTCCCCGCCGCCTCACGGAGCACGGGCGGTTCGATGCCATGGTCCACGGCGTTCCGCAGCAGGTGCACCACGGGCTCGGAGATCTCGTCGAGGAGAAAGCGGTCCACCTCGACATCGCGCCCGTCGATGGTGAACTCGATCTCCTTGTGCAGCTGGCGGGCCGCGTCGCGCACGAGACGGGGGAAGCGGTCGAACAGGTGCCAGGCCGGGACCACGCGGCTCGCCATCACCTCCGACTGCAGGTCGGCGATCAGGCGCGAGGCGCGCGCCATCGACTCCTCGAGCGCCGGCTCGTGTCGCGACGCCACCAGCGCCGCAAGCTGCTCGCGCGTGTGCACCAGTTCGCCGATCAAGTTGACGAGCCGGTCGAGCCGCGAGAGCTCGATCCGCACGTAGCGCGCCGCCGTCGGCGCGGTGGCGGGCTCGTCGGTCGGCGTCAGGTGCATCGGCGCGCGCTGGCGTCCCCGTCCCGCCGAGACGCGCACGTGCTCGACATCGCCGACCGACCGGATGGCCGCCTCGATCGCCGCCGGAGACTGCGGCGTCACGAGCCGGAAGGCAAAGGCCTGCGAGATCTCCGCGGTCTGCAACTCCTCGGGCGGCGGTGAGACGGCCACCAGCTCGCCGAGCGTGCGCGCCTTCTGCAGCACCATGAACGCGCGCACGCCGGGAAAGACGATGCCCGAGCGCTGCCGCACGCGCACCAGCAGGCCGGGGCCGTCGTCCACGCGCTCGTCGTCCGTCTGCACCGCGTCCAGCTCCGGTGACGCCTCGGCGGAATCGCCGGCCAGGGCGCGGAGCCGCGCCTGCGCGCGCCGCAGCCCCGGCGGATCCGCCGCGCCTGCCACCGAGAGGTTGATGCCTTCCTCGAGTGCGTCCGCGGCGGCGAACAGTACGTCCATCACCTCGGTGCTGACCGTCATCGTGCCGGCGCGCACGCGGTCGAGCAGGCTCTCGAGTTCGTGCGTGAAGGTCGCCACGGCCGCGTACCCCATCGACGCGCTCAGCCCCTTCAGCGAGTGCACCGCGCGGAAGAGCACGTGCACCGGCTGCGCGTCGGCGGGACGCGCCTCGAGGTCGAGGAGCGCGCGATTGACCGCCGAGAGCTGTTCGCGGCTCTCGGAGCGAAAGAGGTCAGCGTACCGGGTCGACGAGTCCACGCCGCGGCTCGATGGCTTGGACAGGCGTCAGCCGAGCACGCGCTGCACCGCCTCCAGCACGCGGCTCGGCTGGAACGGCTTGACCACGAAGTCCTTGGCGCCCGCCTGGATGGCCTCGACCACGAGCGCCTGCTGCCCCATGGCCGAGCACATCAGCACGTGCGCGTTGGGATCGAAGGCCATGATCGCGCGCACCGCGTCGATGCCACCCATGTCCGGCATCACGATGTCCATCGTCACCAGGTCGGGCTTCAGCCGCTTGTACTGCTCCACGGCCTGCGCGCCCGTGTCGGCTTCGCCCACGACCTCGAAGCCCGCCCGCTGGAGGATGTCACCCACCATCGTCCGCATGAAGATTGCGTCGTCGCAAATGAGCACCGTCGGCACCGTGGAACCCCCGCTGCGGATGACGGACCCGATTCGGATGATCAGGACCGGACGATCGCGAACAGAACATCACCGGGCAGGCGCAGGCGCGCCCGACCCCCCTGAAAATGCGCCGACCGCTCAGTCGTCGGCTCTATAGAAGTGAAAGTACTCCAGGGGGTCCGGCGAGGCAATCAAATCGGGCAACTCGGCAACCGTCAGGAGCGAATCGCGCAGCGCCTCGGGGAGCGGCGAGCGAAAATCCAGCGCTTCGCCGGAAATCGGATGCTGAAAGGCCAGCCAGGCCGCATGCAGGAAATGCCGCTGCGGGGGGAGTCCCACCACCTTGCGCGCGCCACCGCCGCCGTAGCTGTCGTCGCCCACGACCGGATGCCCGATCGACGCCAGGTGCACGCGAATCTGGTGCGTGCGTCCGCTGTGCAGGTGGCAGCGCAGGAAGTCCGTGGACGTGAAGCGCGCCAGGCGCACGAAATCCGTCCGCGCCGCGCGTCCGTTCGCCACCACCGCCATGCGCACGCGGTCATTCGGGTCGCGGCCGATCGGCCGGTCCACCGTCACGGCGTCGTCGGCGAGGTGTCCCCAGCAGAGCGCGGCATAGCGCCGCGTCACGCGCCGTGCGCTGATCGCCTTGCTCAGCACGCGCAGCGCCTGGTCCGTCTTGGCCACCACCATCAGCCCCGACGTGTCCTTGTCGAGGCGGTGCACCAGTCCCTGCCGCTCCTCGGCGCTCCCTTCGGCCAGCCCCTGGCCGCGTCCCTTGAGCGCGTTGACGAGCGTCCCCGTCCAGTTGCCCGGCGCCGGATGCACCACCATCCCCGCCGCCTTGTCGACGACGATCAGGTGCTCGTCCTCGAACACGACCGACACGGGGAGCTGCTCGGGAATGACCTCGCGTCCGGGCGGCGGCGGGATCTCCACCACCACCTGCGCGCCGCGTGGCGCGCGGAAGGATGCGCGTTCGCGTCCGCCGTTCACCAGCACGCGGCCGTTGGCGACGAGCGTCGCCGCCTGGCTGCGCGAGAGGGCGCAGCGCTGCGCCACGAGCAGGTCGAGTCGCGGCGCGTCGTCCTCCTCCACGGTGAACGCGTGGCGCGTGCCCTCGGGGACGGAGCCGTTCACGGGCCGCCTAGCCGGGAACGCTGTCCGACGCCCGCTCCGGCGCCGGCGTCCCCAGCGCCTCGCGCGCCGGCGCAGCGTCCGCCTGCCACAGCAGCCAGCCGAGCAGGACGGCGCCGCTCGTCACCGCGATGTCGGCCACGTTGAAGGTGGGCCACCGCCACGCCCCGACGCCAACGTCGATGAAGTCCACCACGCCGCGCGCCGACTTGAGCCGGTCGAGCAGGTTGCCCAGCGCGCCGCCCGTGACGAGCGCCAGCGCCAGCAGGCGCGCGCGGTGCGCGAGCGGCGTGTCGAGATAGAGCCGCGCCAGCACGCCCAGCGCGACGAGCGTCAACCCGACGAAGATCCAGCGTGACTGCGCGCCGAGATGGAGGCCGAACGCCGCGCCGGGATTGTACACAAGCGTGAGCCGCACGCTCTCACCCATCAGCGCGTGCGGCAGGTACGCCGGCAGCAGCCGGTCGACGGCGACCATCTTCGTGAAGGCGTCGCCGGCCACCACCCCCGCCGTGACGCCCCAGAAGAGGCCGGGCTTACTTCTTGGCATCTTCCTCGCGCTGCTTGCAGTCCTTGCAGTAGCGCGCATGCGGCAGCGCCTCGAGCCGCTCGAACCCGACGTCGCCGCCGCAGTGCTGGCACTGGCCGAACGTCTCGGGGCTCTTGTACAGCCGGCGCAGCGCCTGGTTCACGTGCCAGAGGAACCGCCCCTCCTTCGAGGCGAACAGGAACGCCTTCTCGCGCTCCATGGCATCGGTCCCCTGATCCGCCATGTGGAACGAGTACGACGACAGGTCGCCGTCGGCCCCCTGCTCCGTATTGCTCATCGTCTCGTCCCACTGGCCGAGCTCCTTGAGCACGCGCTTGCGCTCCTCCATCAGGAGCTTCTCGAGCGTCTGCAGCTGCTTCTTGGTGAGCGACTTGAACTTCTTCTCACCGCCATTCTGTGGCGCCATCGTCAGGATACCTTTCGAAGTGCGAGGGTAGCTGGCACGCCATCGAGATCGGCGGTCGTGCCGGGGGGAGCATCGGGGGCAATCGTGTCCGCGATGTGCAGCTGCAGCGTCAGCGTTTCGTCACAGATCCAGCCGCGGTGGGCGTCCACCGCGTCGTGCAGGGCGGCCGGGCCGGCCACCCACAGCGTGATGCGGTCGCTCACGTTCAGCCCCGATTCCTTGCGGAAGCGCTGCACGCGGCTCACCAGCTCGCGGGCGAGACCCTCGCGCCGCAGCGCGTCGGTCAGCGTGGGATCGACGGCGGCAAAGCGCATGCCGTCCTGCGACACGACGAGCGATCCGCTCGCCTTGCGCACCACCGTGAGGTCCTCGGCGTCGAGCGGATGCGAGTGCCCGCCGACGGTGATGTGCACCACCTCGCCGCGCTCGAACGCCAGCAGCGTGGCGCTGTGCAGCGCATTCACGGCCTTGGCGGCCTGCGGCGTCTCCTTGCCCCACTTCTTGCCGAGGGAGCGGAAGTTCGCCTTGGCTTCGAGCGACACCAGCGAGTCGGCCGAGCCGAGGAACTCCACCGCCTTCACGTTGAGCTCGCTCGCGAGCAGGGGCACGAGTTCGTCGAGCAGCGCTTGCGGCGCCTCGCCGGCCACGCAGACGAGCCGCGCGAGCGGCTGGCGCACCTTGAGGCCGGCCTCCTCGCGCGCGGCGCGGCCGAGCGTCGCCAGCGCACGCACCTCGCGCATCGCCGCCTCCAGCGGAAGGTCGCGCGCCGGCGCACCCTCGCGCACGTAGCGGGCCAGGTGCACCGAACTCCCGGTGAGCGCGCGATGAATCCAGTCGCTCACGAACGGCGCGAACGGCGCCAGCAGGCGCGAGACGACGGTGAGCACCTCGTGCAGCGTCGCGAACGCCGCGCGGTTCCCGTCGCCATCCACCTCGTAGAAGCGCCCGCGCGACAGCCGCACGTACCAGTTGGCCACGTCCTCGGTCACGAACTCCATCAGCGCGCGCGACGCCGCCGTGGCGTCGTAGCGCTGCAACTCGGCGTCCACCTCGGCCTCCACCGCGGCGAGCCGCGACAGCACCCAGCGGTCGAGCAGCGGGCGGTCGGCCACGGCCGGATCGGCCGCCGACGGCGCCCACCCGAAGTTCGCGTACTGCGCGAAGATGCCGTTGTAGACGTTCTTGAGCGTGACGAGAAAGCGTCCCGCCGTCTCGCGGATCACCTGCTCGTCGAAGCGCCGCGGCACCCAGATCTGGCTGGACGCGACGAGGAAGAGCCGCACCGCATCGGCGCCGTGGCGCTCGATCACCTGCCACGGATCCACGGTGTTGCCGCGCGTCTTCGACATCTTCTGGCCGTTCGCATCGAGCACCAGGTCGTTCACCACCACGGCCTTGTACGGCTCGGCGACGCCCGGCGGCAGGAAATGCCCGCCCGACTTGTGCGAGTCCACTGCGTAGGCGTCGATGTCGCGCGAAAGGTCACCATGCGAGCGCGCCGCCGCGTCCTTCTCCCGTCTCCCGTCTCCCGTCTTCCGTCCGTCGTTCGGATGCAACGCATCCCCAAGTCCCGTCGCAATCGCGAGCAGCGAGTAGAACCACCCGCGCGTCTGGTCCACGCCCTCGGCGATGAAGTCGCCCGGATACTGCTGCGCGAATTCCTCGCGATGCTCGAACGGGAAGTGCCACTGCGCAAACGGCATCGAGCCCGAGTCGAACCAGGTGTCGATGACTTCCGGCACGCGGCGCATCGTCCCGTCGCATTCGCTGCACGGCCAGGTGTAGCCGTCGATGTGCGGCTTGTGCGGGTCGAAGTCGGCGCCGAGCGTCCGGCCCGTCTGCACCGCGAGGTGCGCAAAGCTGCCAATCACCTCGCGGTGCGACGACTCGGCGTCGCAGACCCAGACCGGGAGCGGCGTCCCCCAGAAGCGGTCGCGCGAGATCGCCCAGTCGATGTTGTTCTCGAGCCAGCTGCCAAACCGCCCGGCCCCGACTTCGGCCGGGTTCCAGTTCACGTGCCGGTTGCGCTCGAGCATCGCGTCCTTGAACGCCGTCGTGCGCACGAACCACGACGAGCGCGCGTAGTACAACAGCGGCGTCTTGCAGCGCCAGCAGTGGGGATAGCTGTGCGTGAGGCGTCCGTCCTTGAACAGCACGCCGCGCCGCTTGAGCTCCTCGATGATGACGGGATCGGCGGCCTTCACGAACATCCCGCCAACCAGCGGCATCCCCTCCGGGAACTCGCCGCGCGCGTTGACCGGCTGCAGGAAGGCCAGCTCGAACTGCTGTCCCGCCTGGTAGTCGTCCGCGCCGAACGCGGGCGCCAGGTGCACCACGCCGGTGCCGTCGTCCGCGGAGACGAAACCGGTCGTCACGATGATCTCGCGCGCCCCGTCGGCGAACGCCATCCAGTCGAGCGGTCGCTGATAGTGCGCGCCGGCCAGCGCCGTCCCCGGGAACGTCGTCACCACGTCCCAGCGATCCTGCCAGTCGCCGCCCAGCACCGCGCTCACGCGCGCCTCGGCGAGGATCACCGTGTGCGTTGCCCCCTTCTTGCGCTTGAGTTCGGCGTACGTGAGATCCGGGCTCACCGCCAGCGCGGCATTCGACACGAGCGTCCACGGCGTCGTCGTCCAGACGAGGATGCGGCGCTCTCCCTCGGGCCCCGCCTCGCGCAGCGGCAGCTGCAGGTAGACGGACGGATCCTCGACGTCCTCGTAGCCCTGCGCCACCTCATGGCTCGAGAGCGCCGTGCCGCACCGCGGGCAGTACGGCAGGATCTTGTGCCCCTGGTACAGCAAGCCCTTCGCGTGCAGCATCGAGAGCGCCCACCAGACGCTTTCGATGTACGCATTGTGGTACGTGACGTACGCGTGCTCGTAGTCGAGCCAGAAGGCGATGCGGTTGGACAGCTTCTCCCAGTCCTCGCGATAGCGGAACACGCTCTCGCGGCAGCGGCGGTTGAACTCCGCCACGCCGACGCGCTCGATGTCCTGCTTGCCGCTGATGCCGAGTTCCTTCTCGACCTCGATTTCCACGGGGAGGCCGTGCGTGTCCCATCCCGCCTTGCGATCCACCCGGAAGCCCTGCATGTGCCGATGCCGGCAGAAGAGGTCCTTGATGGTGCGCGCAAAGACGTGATGGATGCCCGGCTTGCCGTTGGCGGTGGGCGGCCCCTCGAAGAAGACCCAGCGCGGCGCGCCGGCGCGCGCGGCGAGCGACGCCTCGAAGAGCTTCTCGTCGCGCCAGCGCTCGAGCAGTTCGCGCTCCACCGCGTCGGCCGGACGCTCCGGCGGCAGCGGCGCAAAACGCGGGGTCAGTTCCACAACGGTCACAGGCGCTCCATCACGCCGCGGACGAGCGCTTCGAGCTGCGGCTCGGCGGTCCCGGCATTGGCAAGGATCTTGGCGAGGTTCGCGGGCTCGAGCGCGTCGGGCAGGCATTGATCGGTGATGATCGAGACGCCCATCACCCGCATCCCCGCCTGCACGGCGACAATCACCTCGGGAACCGTGCTCATGCCGACGACGTCGGCGCCGATCGCGCGCAGCATCCGGTACTCGGCGCGCGTCTCGAGGTTGGGCCCCGACACGGCCACGTACACGCCTTCGCGCAGCGTGATGCCGCGCTCGGCCGCCACCTGACGGGCGATGGCACGCAGCCCCGGGTCGTACGGCGCGCTCATGTCGGGAAAGCGATCGCCGAACGCCGTGTCATGCGGCCCGATGAGCGGATTGTCGCCCAGCAGGTTGATGTGGTCGGAGATCAGCATCAGGTCGCCCGGCGCCCACAACGGATGCATGCCGCCGCAGGCATTCGAGACGAGCAGCGTCGTCGCCCCGAGCGCGCGCAGGACGCGCACCGGAAACGTCACCTGCTGCAGCGCGTACCCTTCGTACCGGTGAAACCGCCCCTGCATCGCGATGACGCGCCGCCCGGCCAGCGTCCCCACGAGCAATCGACCCGCGTGCGACTCGACCGTCGACAGCGGGAAGCCGGGGATGTCGCCGTACGGGATGGCGCACTCCACCGCGATCGCCTTGCCCACCGCCCCGAGTCCCGTGCCGAGTATGAGCGCGACGTCCGGCACGAGGGCGGTCCGCGCGCGCACGGCGCGCACCGCCGCATCAACGGCGGCGGTCGTGTGGGCGTGCTCGGATCCAGGAAAGCGGACGGACATGGGACCTCTTACTTGGCCTCGGCGTCGTCCGGGCCGCCCTCATCGAGCCAGCTCGGCGCCTTGCCGCGAGCGGACGGACCCGACTCCTCGGCCGGGGCCGGCCGATCGGGGGCCGGCGTCGCCTCGGCGGCGCGCAGTTCGCTCACCTGTCGTTCGGTGAAAGCCCGCCACTGCGCGAGGTACGACAGGCGGGCGCGCTCCAGCGCCTCCACCTGTCCCTCGAGCCGGCGCACCGTGCGGCGCGCCTCCTCGACGAGCTTGTCGCCCTCGGCGCGCGCCTCGCGCAGGATCAGCTGCGCCTCGCGCTCCGCCTGCTCGCGCGTCTCGGCGCGCAGCTGCTGGGCGGTGATCAGCGCGTCGTTCAGCGCCTTGTCGCGCTCGCGGAAGGCGCGCAGCTGTTCGTGGAATCCCTTGGCCTTCGCCTCGAGCTCGCTGTTCGCGCGGGTCAGCCGCTCCAGTTCCTCCGCCACCTGGTCGCGGAACTGGTCCACCCGCGTCTTGTCGTAGCCGCGCAGCGCCGACCCGAAGTCGAAGCGTCGCGCGTCGACCGGCGTGAGATGAAAGACATCGTCGCTCATCAGTGCCTCTCCCCGAACAGGACCGTGCCCAGCCGCACCATCGTGGCACCCTCTTCCACCGCGATCTCGTAGTCGCCCGACATTCCCATCGACAGCTCCGTCGCCGGGTGGCCCGCCGCGCGCAGCGCCTCGCGGGCCTCCCGGGCACCGGCGAAGCAGCGCCGCAGCGTTGCCTCATCCGCTTCGAGCGGCGCCATGGTCATGGCCCCGATCACGCGGATGCCGCGCAGTTGCACCAGCCGTTCCCCCTCGCGGGCCACGTCAGCCAGCGCGTGGCCGCCCTTCGTTTCCTCGCCCACCACACTCACCTGCAGCAACGCGTCCACCGGACGGCCGCGCCGCTGCCCGAACTCATCCACCGCATCGGCCAGGCGCGCGCTGTCGAGCGCGTGCAGCAGCCAGAAGTGGTCCAGCGCCTTCACCTTGTTGCGCTGCAGATGCCCGATCAGGTGCCAGCGCACCGGCACCGCGACCAACGCCTGCTTGTCCCGCGCCTCCTGTACCCGGTTCTCGCCGACGTCCTCCACGCCACAGGCGTGCACGGCCGCGACGGCGTCGGGTCCATGTGTCTTGGTGACCGCCACGAGCCGCACCGCCTGCCCGTGCCCGCCCCGGCGCACGGCGTCCGCGATTCGTCCCCTGACCTCAGCCAGGCGCTCAGCCAAGTCCTGCATAGCCTAGAAAAATAGGCGGGCGATAGGGGGAAGCGATAGGCTCGTACGGACTTAGGATTGGGAATCCGGAACGGGATTCCGGACCACGACCCCGGAAAGCGATTGGCGACGGCCCGGCATCCCGCCGAGCCATCGCCAATCGCAATCGCCAATCGCAATCGTCAATCGAAGTCCTGAATCCCAATCCGAATTCCCAATCCTCAATCAGCGTTAAGCCGGTTGAATCTCCGGCCCGCCCAGCACCGGCGGCACCGGCTTCGCATCGGGCGTCACGCTCGGTGCCGGCGCGCTCGCCAGCGGCAGAATGGTCCCCGGCACGACCCGCGGCGGCAGCGGCTCGCCCTCGACCAGCAGCTTGATGTCCTCGCGCGTCAGCGTCTCGCGGTCGAGCAGCGCCATCGCCAGCGTGTCGAGCAGGGCGCGGTTCTCCGTGAGCACCACGCGCGCCCGCTCGTACGACTCGTGGATGATGCGCGCCACTTCCTCGTCCACCAGTTGCGCCGTCCGCTCCGAGACTTCGCGGCGGCTCATCAGCTGCGCGCCCAGGAACAGCTCCTGCTCGTTGTCGCCCACGAGGATCGGCCCGATCTTGTCGGACAGCCCCCACTGCGACACGCAGCGGCGCGCCAGCGCCGTCGCCATCTGGATGTCGCTCGCCGCGCCGGTGGTCACGCGCTCGCGGCCGAAGACCAGCTCCTCCGCCACGCGCCCGCCGTACGCCATCACCAGCCGCGCGTCGAGCTGCAGCCGGCTGACCGACACGCGGTCGTCCTCGGGCAGCGTGAACGCCACGCCCAGCGTGCGCCCGCGCGGCACGATGGTCACCTTGTGCAGCGGATCGGTCCCCTTGACCTTGATCGCGCACACAGCGTGCCCCGCCTCGTGATAGGCCGTCTGCTTGCGCTCCTCGTCCTTCATCACCAGCGACTTGCGCTCCGCGCCCAGCATCACGCGGTCCTTCGCCTCCTCGAGGTCCACCATGTAGACCTTGTCGTGGTTGCGGCGCGCCGCCAGCAACGCCCCCTCGTTCACGAGGTTGGCCAGGTCCGCGCCCGCCATGCCAGGCGTGCTGCGCGCCAGCGCCGTGACGTCCACGTCCTCGGCCATCGGCTTGTTGCGCATGTGCACGCGCAGGATCCCCTCGCGGCCGCGCAGGTCGGGCGCGTCCACGACGATCTGCCGGTCAAAACGCCCCGGGCGCAGCAGCGCCGGATCGAGCACGTCCGGCCGGTTCGTCGCCGCCACCAGGATCACGCCCTCGTTGCTCTCGAAGCCGTCCATCTCCACCAGCAGCTGGTTCAGCGTCTGCTCACGCTCGTCGTGCCCGCCGCCCAGCCCGGCGCCGCGATGGCGCCCGACCGCGTCGATTTCGTCGATGAAGATGATGCACGGCGCGTTCGTCTTGCCCTGCTCGAACAAGTCGCGCACCCGGCTCGCGCCCACGCCCACGAACATCTCCACGAAGTCGGAGCCCGACATCGAGAAGAACGGACGCCCCGCCTCGCCGGCCACGGCGCGCGCCAGCAGCGTCTTGCCCGTCCCCGGCGGTCCCACCAGGAGCGCGCCCTTCGGCAGGCGGCCGCCCAGCTTGGTGAACTTCTGCGGGTCCTTCAGGAACTCGATGATCTCCTGCAGTTCCACCTTCGCCTCGTCGCACCCCGCGACGTCGGCAAAGGTCACCTTGGGCGTGTCGCCCGTGAGGAGCTTCGCCTTCGACTTGCCGAACGAGAACGCCTTGTTGGGTCCCTGCTGCATCTGCCGCAGGAAGAAGATCCAGAAGCCGAAGATCACGATCCACGGCAGCAGGCTCACCAGCACCGACGTGAACGACGGGCTCGGCGCCTGCGCCTTCACCTCGACGCCCTGCGCGCGCAGCCGCTCGTCCAGCTTGTCGCCGTACTCGCCGGGGAGCATCGTTTCGAACTTCCGCACCGCGCGGCCGTCCACCATCACCGGCGTCTTGTACTCGCCGGTGACCGTCTTGCCGCCGACGACCGTCACCGTCTTGACGTTGCCGGCCTCGACTTGCCGCGTGAACTCGCTGGCATTCACCTCGCTCGTGCCTTCGGGCTTTCCGCCGGCATACTGGATGATGAAGACCGGCACCAGGATGACCAGCAGCCAGAAGGCGATGGTCTTCGAGAGTCGGCCGAAGTTCGAGGGAGGCGTGGGGGGAGTTGGATTCTGTGCCATGACTTGAGTTATGGACGTCGGCCAGCACGCCTGATGGCGTGCGCGGCGCTACCAGCCATCAGGCGAGGCTGGCGATATACGGAACGTGACGGAAGTTCTCGGCGTGATCGAGCCCGTAACCCACCAGGAACTCGTTCGGCGCGTCAAACCCGACAAACTTGACCGGATGATCCAGATGTTCGGCAATGTGCTTGTGCAGCAGCGCACAGATATGCAGCGACTTGGGACGCCGCGTCTCCAGGAGATCCACCAGCTTCTGCATGGTCCGCCCGGAATCGACGATGTCCTCCACGAGGAGAACGTGCTTCCCCTCCATGTTGGTTTCCGGATCGTACAGTAGTCGCACGTTCCCGGATGACACCGTCCCTGCCCCGTACGAACCCGCGACGATGAAATCGACCTGCAGCGGGCGGGGTATCTGGCGCACCAGATCCGCCGTGAACATGAAGCTGCCCTTCAGCAGGCCGAGCGCGAGCAGGTCGCCCTCCGGATACTCCGCCGCAATCTGCCGGCCGAGTTCGCGGACGCGAGCGGCAATCTGCTCCTCCGAGAAGACAATGCGCTTGACCGCGCGTCCCATCAGGCGCGGATCGGCGGGTGCGGTGGTCATGGAGGATAAATATAGTGGGGGGCACGCCCCGACGTTCCATTGGCGTCGCACCGCCGGTGCGCCGGAACGCCCTCGTCTCTGTCAGTCCTCGGCCCCCGCGCGGCCGCGGCGCACGACGAAGGTCCGCGCCGTCCGCTCGACGGTCCCTCCCCCAGAAAGCGGCATCCGCTGTCCCGCGGTGGCGCGCGCCGACCACGCCGCCAGCCGCGCCACGCCGCGGCGGTCCAGCACCAGTCCGCCGCGCGCCGCCACTTCCGGCCAGACCACCGACAACCCGTCGGCGCTCAGCGAGGCGATTACGCCCGCGTCCACCACCAGCGCATCGCCCACGCGCTGCACACCGAGCGTGTCCACCAGCGCCGCCATCTCCGAGCGCCAGCCCGCGGCCCGCGTGCCGATCGACACCAGCGCATCTCCAAAGCCGGGCTGCGCCGCCTCGGCCGCCGTCAGCAGATGGGCCCGCAGGCGATTGCGCAGATAGACCGGATTGGCGTTCGACGGATCCTCCACGAAGGGGACGGCGGCCTGCTCGGCATAACGGGCGAGCGTCGCTCGACGAATCCCGAGCAGCGGACGGACGACCCCCGGCGATGGCGCCGCCATCCCGGCGAGGCCCCGGGCCGACGCGTCCCGCAGGATGCGCATCGCCACCGTCTCGGCCTGGTCATCGAGCGTGTGCGCGGTCACGATCACCGCCCGCCGCTCCTCGGCGACCGCGCGCAGGAAGTTCCATCGCGCCTCTCGCAGGACCGACTCGGAGGCACGCGAGGCCGATGCACGCTCGGGGGCGCGCCCCGCAATCACCGAAACGCCCCGCCGCAGGCACTCGTGCACCACCAGTTCCACGGCCTCCGCCGCCGCCACCCCCGTGCCGTGATCGAACGATGCAACGGCCGTCTGCGGGTCGGGCCGGTGACGCACGAAGGCGTCGAGCAGGGCCATGGAATCCCGGCCGCCGGAGACGGCGAGCAGGTATCGGTCGGGTGGGAGTGCCCCAAGCGCTTTCGCGATCGCGTTCACCTAGCTAAGATATCCTCGCGGAAATCGCGTGTCGCTGTGCCTCGACCTTCATCCCGATTCATCCCGTGGAACAGACCTACGGCGGACCCCTCGGAACCCTGATTGCCGGCGTCGGCATGTGCGCCTTTTACATGGCGCTCATCTGGATCAACGTGCTGCTCGGCATGTTCCTCACGCCGTTGTTCCTCATTCCGCTGACGTGGATTCAGGACTGGTGGATGGAGCGGCAGAAGGCCCTGCAGGCCTGAGCCGAAGCTCCCCAGCGCTACCCGCGGGCCGGCAGATGCCGGCCCGTTGACGTTCTACCTCGATCGTTGGCCGGCTGCCCTGCCGCCAGGCCTGCATTGCCTCACGCTGGGCGGCCGTTCTTGTCGCGCAGGATGAGCCTCGCGCCCGGCTGGTACGACACGTAGTACCACATCCACTCCACCAGCACCTTCAGCCGGTTGCGGAAGCTGATGAGCTGCAGGATGTGCAGCCCCGCCCAGATGACCCACGCCACGAATCCCGACGTGCGCACGCCGAAGATCTCGGCAATCGCCTTGGCACGTCCGATGGTCGCCATCGAACCGTAGTCCCGATAGCGGAATGACGCCGAGGCATCGTCGCCGCCGGCCGGCGACGATGCCTCGCGCTCCCCGCGACGAATGAGCCGTGCCACGAAGCGCCCTTGTTGCATCGCCACCTGCGCGACCCCCGGCAGCGGACCCGTGGCCGTCGCGAAGTGCGCGCCATCGCCGATCACGAAGACATCCGGATGCCCCGGGACGCGGCACTGCAAATCCACCATCACCCGCCCGGCGCGATCACACTCGGCGCGCAGCGTTCGCAGCAGCGGCGAGGCCGCGTTGCCCGCCGCCCAGATCAGGTTCTGGCTGCGGATGAATTGCTCGCCGATGCGTACGCCCTCGGCGCTGACATCGGTGACCGTGGCATTCAGAAGGACTTCCACGCCGAGGTGTTCCAGCATCGCCCGCGCCGCGCTCGACTGCGACTCGCTGAAGGTGCTGAGCACGCGAGGGCCGCCCTCGACGAGCACCACGCGAACGTCCTCTCGCGTGAGCAGCGGAAAATCGGGGAGCATCGTGCGCAACGCGATCTCCGCGATCGCCCCCGCCAGTTCCACGCCGGTGGGGCCACCGCCCACCACCACGAAGGTGAGTGCCGGCCGCGCCTCGGGTGCCGCGGCCTGATGATTCGCCTCCTCGAAGGTGCGCAGAATGCGCTCGCGAATGTGCAGGGCGTCATTCATGTCCTTCAGGCCGGGGGCGTGCGTCTCCCACGCGTCGTGGCCGAAGTACGAATGCCGGGCGCCGGGCGCGAGGATGAGCGCATCGTACGCGTACGTCCCCGCGCTGGTCACGACGGTGCGCTGGGACGCATCGATGTCCGTCACCGTGGCCAGCACCACGCGCACGTTGCGGGCGGAACGCAGGATGCTGCGGATCGGCTGTGCGATGTCGCCCGGCGAGAGCGCCGCCGTGGCAACCTGATACAGCAGCGGCTGGAACAGGTGGTGGTTCGTCCGATCGATGAGCGTGACGTCCACTTCGGTGTTCACGAGCGCCTTGGCGGCCGACAAGCCGCCAAAGCCGCCGCCTACGATGACCACATGTTTTCGTCCGCCAGTTGGCATGGGTCTGCGTTCACCCAGGGAGAACGCCGTCACCGGACGTCGTGCCCTGATCGGCAGCGGCTAACGGCGCCGAGGGCGCACCCGACTTTGCGACCGTCAGCAGGAAGCTGGCGCCATCCGTCGAACCGACCCAGTGCGGTACCCCGGACGCGAGGGAGATCAGCTGGCCCGCACCGATGTCGTGCGTGACTCCCGCAGCCACGAACTGAAGGCGTCCACTCAGCGGCTGCACCGCAATGGGACCGTCGGCGCGGTGCTCATGCAGATGCGCTCCCGGGGCAATCTGGACCAGCATCACGCTGAGCGACTCCTGCTTCACCAGCGTCCGCGCGGTCCGCGTCGTCACGTCGCCGCCGTCGGCGGCCGCCGTGAGGTCAACAACGAGCACTTCGCCTGCAATCGTTCGCGTCAGTGAGGACATCAGACCGCCTCGGGGGGAAGGATGGTTATCGCGGCTGCTCCAGCCGGTACGCGCACGAGTGATCGCCGTCGGCGAAGTGACCCACCCGCACCGGTTCGAGTCCGAGCAATTCCTTGATGAGTCCGAACTCCGCCCCGCACGGGATCCGTGTCGCCTGGATGACGGCGCGCAGCGGACAGTGGCACAAGCGGAGGTACAGGGCATCGGCGTCGTCTTCCACCACCGCCATGTAGCCTTGCTCCGAGAGAATCCGCGCGACTTCCTCAACGCGCGCGCGGCCCGTCAGCGGCGCCACGCGCGCGAGTGCGTCACGACGGCGCGCGCCAATGCGCTGCGCGAAGAACTCCCGCAGCAGCTGGTCGTGTCCGGACTCCAGCAGATGCGAAGTCAGCTCCTGCAAGACTTCGCCTTCCGACCGTGGAAAGAGCGCATCGGCCGTGGCGCTGAGTCCGTAGCACGCCTCGGGGCGTCCGGGGCCCCGGCGTCGCGTCCCGACCTGGAGCACAAGTCCGCGTCCCAGGAGCGCCTTCACATGCTCGCGGACCGTCTCGATGTTGAGGCCAAGCGCCGCCGCCAACTCCGGGATGCTGCCCTCGCCCCTTCGCTTGAGGCGCTCGAGAATGGCGCCCTGACTGGATCCGAGGCCTGGCGGGTTCATCCGCGGCGTCCTTGCGGCGCACCCTGATCAACGCAGGCCGCGCCGAGGTCACGACAGAGGTTGCCTGCGTCAACACAGGCCGAGCCGGGGTGTATGAACATCAGGCCCGCCACCCGCTCCAAGGCTGCCAGGAGTCGTCGCATAAGAAGACAATACGAGCGGTTCTCCTTATTGTCAAGGTAGTTTCCTTGACAAATATCCACATTTGGCTCCACTTTCAGCCAGTATATGGATGCTCCGTTCGAACCGCCCCCTCGACCTGCCTCGGCATCGTCCTCCCGGAGACTCGGCATGACTGCACATCGCATCGAAACCGACACCATGGGCGAGATCGCCGTCGCCGACGACAAGCTCTGGGGCAGCCAGACGCAGCGGTCCATTGAACACTTCGCCATTGGCGATCTGCGGTTCACGCGGCCGATGATTCGCGCCTTCGGTTTGCTCAAGAAGGCGGCGGCGCTGACCAACCTCGAACTCGGGACGCTGTCCGCCGAGAAGGCCGGCCTGATTGTCCGCGTCTGCGACGAGGTGATCGCCGGGCAGCACGACGCGCATTTCCCGCTCGTGATCTTCCAGACCGGGTCGGGGACGCAGACGAACATGAACGTGAACGAGGTCATCGCCAACCGCGCGATCCAGCGCGCGGGAGGGAAGCTCGGTTCGAAGCAGCCGATCCACCCCAACGACGACGTCAACCGGTCGCAGTCGTCAAACGACGCCTTCCCGACCGCCATGCACATTGCCGCGGTCGAGGAGATCGTGCATCGGCTGCTCCCGGCGGTGCGGCAGCTGCGCGACACGCTCGCCACGAAGTCGACGGAGTTCTCGGAGATCGTCAAGATCGGGCGGACGCATCTTCAGGACGCCACACCGCTGACCGTCGGGCAGGAGATTTCGGGGTGGGTGGCCCAGCTCGATCAGGGGATGGGGCGGGTGAACGCCGCCCTGCCGGACCTGTACCAGCTGGCGCTTGGCGGGACGGCCGTCGGCACGGGGCTCAATGCGCCCGCGGAGTTCGCGGATCGGGTGGCCGCGCGCATCGCCGAACTCACCGAGCTGCCGTTCGTCTCGGCGCCCAACAAGTTCGAGGCGCTCGCCGCGCACGACGCCCTCGGCTTTGCGTCCGCGGCGCTGCGTACGCTGGCCGGGGCGCTGATGAAGATCGCCAATGACGTCCGCTGGCTCGCGTCCGGTCCGCGCGCCGGGCTCGGCGAGTTGCGCATCCCGGAAAACGAGCCGGGGTCGTCCATCATGCCCGGCAAGGTGAACCCGACGCAGGCGGAAGCGCTCACGATGGTCGTCTGCCAGGTCTATGGGAACGATGCCGCGATCGCCTTCGCGGCCTCGCAGGGCAACTTCGAACTCAACGTCTTCAAGCCGGTGATCATTCACAACCTGCTCGAGTCGGTGCGACTGCTGAGTGATGCCTGTGTCTCATTTAGAGTACACTGCGTGGCGGGCCTCGAGCCCAATCGCGAACGCATCAGTCGGCTGGTCGCAGATTCTCTGATGCTGGTCACGGCGCTCAATCCGCACATCGGCTACGACAAGTCGGCCCAGATCGCGAAGAAGGCGCAGGCGGAGGGAACCAGCCTCAAGGAGGCCGGCGTCGCGCTCGGGTACGTCACGGCGGAGCAGTTCGACCTGTGGGTTGATGCCAGCGCGATGACCAGGCCGTCTGACTGAGCCGGTGAACTGACCGCCCGCTTGAATGGCAGATGCGGACAACAGGCGTACGTCAGATTTGTGATGTGATGCGCCGCGATCGTCGTGTTGCGTAATTGCCGGCTCGATCGTGTCTTCAACGAACCGGACGTCTGGCGTCGCTTGATCTGCCAGGAGCGGCGAGCAGGCGGCTCACGGTGGAATCAGAAGAAATGTGATGTTCGGACCGACAGATTTCGATATGCAGAAGTATGCAGGCTCGGGATGCATGAAGTAGCAGGAAACTGCATATAGATTTCACGCGAACTTACAACCGTAAGTTCGCATTTTTATTGCTATTACGCTATTTGTATTCAAGTCACGCTATAGACGATGCGGTTTTGGAGCGACGACACGGCCGTTTTGCGCCGGATTGCCATCCGATGTACAGCGGGACAAGGCTGGACATTGCTCCAGCGTGCTGCGCGGACCGCTTCCCTGCCCTAGCCCAGTCGCCGCACCGGCCGCGCACGGACGCTTGCGACCGCGGCGAGGGCGGTGCCGACTGCTGGCTGTTGCGCGCAGAAACACACAAACAGCAATGCGAGGGGCCCAGCCAAAATGACTGAGCCCCCGTGCGCTCGCTCGCTTTCGAACCGGCCGCAGCCGCAACCCGACCCCTAGCCGGCTACGGTACCGCCGTGTACTTGAAGGTCGCGCTCTGACGGTAGCCCGTGAGGGTCACCGTTATCGTCCCCGGCCCGATTGCCCAGCCCTGGGTCAGCTGGTAGGTCGCCGTCGACTGACCGTTGGCATCTGTGACCATTCGGCCGTCGCCGACAGCCGTCGCCCAGTCCACGAGGGCCCCGGGAACTGGCATCCCGCTCGCGTCCTTGACTACCACGACGAGGGGCAACGGGAAGTTCGTGCCGACCTTCACCGTTTGGTTGTCGCCCGACACGATGCTGATGGAGGCGGGGATGCCCTGTCGCGAGCCGACCTGGAGCGAGGTGCTCGCGATGGTCTGGCCGGCCACGACGACATAGATGGCCATGGTGCCGGGCGCCGAGGCCCTGACCCGTGTGGTGACCGTCCCGCTGCCGTCGGTGATCGCCGACGTGGGATTGAAGGCCAGCGACGTCGCCCCACTGAACGTCGCGGTTACGTTAGACATCGGGCTGCCATTCACGTCGCGGAGCACGGCCGTCACCACCGCTTCGTCGGTGCCCACCAGGATCGCCGTCGGCAGCACCGAGAGCGAGGACCTGGAGGGTGTTGGGATCGACTGGACGGCCGTCGCGGAGAACACCACGGACGCCAGCCCGACGACGCTTGCCGTCACTTGCTGGACGCCGATGGTGCTACCGAGCGTCCAGTTGACCGAAGCCATTCCGAACTGGTCCGTGAGGCGCGACGACGCGCTGAGTGACCCGCCACCGGAGCTGACGGCAAATGCAACCGCCACCCCGGCTACCGGTTGTCCACTCGCGGAGCGGAGCCACACGCCAATCGGCTGGCCAAGCGTGCTCCCCGCAGGACCCGACTGGTTCTGCCCAGTCTGAGCGGTTAGCTGCGTCGCCGTCACCGTGTTCGTGACGAGCACGGAGTCCCGCAGCGGGAGATCGTCGAAACCCACCTGCAACCAGGTGGTCCCGGGCCGCTGGCCGCCCGTGACAACGCCTATGCGCGCGTCCGCGAAGTGCGCGATGCTGTTGTCATTGGTCCACCAATGGAACCGAAAGGTCGGCGAGGAGAGCGCCGTCCCGCTGGCGTCATAGAGCGTGGACGTGACGGCCGTCGACTTTCCTTCACTGGTCGAGACGCTGCGCGGCGTGATGACCAGCTTCACCGCGCTTCGACCGGGACCCACGTAAACCGGCGCCGCTGTCGTGGTCACGGTGGCCTGGCCGCCGTGCGTCGTCGCGGCGCGCATCGTGAACGCCACCGGACCGACCGCGTAGAGCGTGTCTCCCTCGGCGCTCATTCCCCATCCCTGCACCTCGAACCGGTCATCCACGCTCGTGTATGGAAACGTCAGGGTGAAGACGGTGCCGGTATCCGAGTCGGCGGCATCGAGTTCCTGTGCCGTGAAGACGCGGCTGGCCACCGCGCGACGCGTGCTGCCCGTGACGAGGTAGATGACGAATCGCGCCGACTGGACGGCGTCGGTGACGCCGCCGCTGACCTGGCTCCGCGTGCGGAGTCCGCGCAGATCGATGGCGGCTTCGCCCGCGACGCCGCGTGATGAAGGCACATCGCCCAGACAGGCGGTGATCGCGCCGAGTGCGAACAGGGCGGAGAGGACGCGCACGCGCTGCCGCGCGCGAACCTGCGAGAATCGGGTGGGCATGCCGCGACTCATAAGAGAGAGCGTCGCAGCGAACATCGCTCTCCCGGCGCACCGAGACAAGACTGAGAGCGCCCCGCGGGTGCGGGGGAAGTCCTGACACCGACCGGACCGTTTCCTGACTCGCATCCATAGGTGCGTTCCGGTTATCTTTTCAGGTCGTTTTCACCCCCTCACAAACCCGAATGCGAATCGCCATCCCAAGAGAGCGCACCGCCCTAGAAGCGCGAGTGGCGCTCGTGCCGGAGAGCGTGTCGAAACTGGTCAAGGCCGGCGCCGAAGTGGTCGTCGAAGCCGGGGCCGGCGCGTCCGCCTCCTTCCCTGATGCGCTGTACACGGCGGCCGGTGCCAAGGTCGCCGCCGATTACGCGTCTTGCGTGGCCGGCGCGCACCTGATCTGCAAGGTGCAGCCGCCCACCGCCGACGAGACGGCCGCCATCCCCGAGGGTGCGGCCGTCATTTGTTACCTGCAGCCCGCCGTCTACCCGGACGCCGTCCAGCGGCTCAACGGCCGCAAGGCCAGCGCCCTGGCGCTGGAACTGGTCCCGCGCATCACACGCGCCCAGTCCATGGACGTCCTCTCGTCGCAGGCGACCATCAGCGGCTACCGGGCCGTCCTGCTCGGCGCCGGAGCGCTCGGCCGACTGATGCCGATGCTCTCGACCGCGGCCGGGACCCTGGCTCCGGCCAAGGTCTTCGTGCTCGGCGCGGGCGTGGCCGGCCTGCAGGCGATCGCCACGGCGCGCCGGCTGGGCGCCATCGTGAGCGGCTTCGACGTCCGCCCCGCGGCGCGCGAGCAGATCCTCTCCCTCGGCGCGCAGGTGCTGAAGGTCGAGGGCGTCGCCGACGCCGAGGGCGCCGGCGGCTACGCGCGCGAACAGACCGATGAAGAGAAGAGGAAGACGCAGGCGGCCATCAAGGCGCACCTCGCACAGATGGATCTCGTGATCACGACGGCGGCGATCCCCGGGCGCAAGGCGCCCGTGCTGGTCACCGCCGACGCGCTCGCCGGCATGAAGCCGGGCGCGGTGATCGTGGACCTCGCCGCCGAGACGGGCGGCAACGTCGTCGGCACGAAGGCGGGCGAGACCGTCGTCGTGAACGGCGTGTCGATCCTCGGCCCCATCAACGTGCCGAGCCAGGCCGCGTTCCACGCGTCGCAGATGCTCAGCCGCAACATCCACACGCTGCTGCAGCATGTGATCACGAAGGAGAACACGCTCAACCTCGACGCCAACGACGAAATCACGGGCGCCATGCTCGTGTGCCAGAACGGGACGGTGAAGGTATGACGCTCATCATGCAGTTGTACGTCTTCATCCTCGCCGGCTTCGTCGGCTTCCTTGTCATTGGCAAGGTGCCGCCGCTGCTGCATACGCCGCTGATGTCGGCGACGAACGCCATCTCGGGCATTTCGCTCGTCGGCGCGATCGTCGCGGCCGGCGGACAGTACGGCAAGGTGTCGACGATCCTCGGCTTCATTGCCGTCGTCGCCGCGGCCACCAACGTGGTGGCGGGCTTCCTGATCACCGACCGCATGCTCGGCATGTTCAAGCATCCGGCCAAGGCGGACGGCAAGAAGGGAGGGGCGCACTAATGCTGCCTCTCTTTCAGGAAATCGCGCAGGACGCCGCGCAGGTGGCGGCGGAGCCGGCTACGAGTGTCTTGCGGGACGCCATCATCCAGGCGACGTACCTGGCCGCCTCGGTGATGTTCATCCTCGGCCTCAAGTCGCTGACCAAGCCCGACAGCGCCCGGCGCGGCATGCAGCAGGCCGCCGTGGGCATGCTGCTCGCGGTCATCGGCACGCTGCTCAACCAGCACATCGTCACGTATCAGTGGATCCTCATCGGCCTCGTCGTCGGCGCCATCGCCGGCTACCCGATGGCGATGAAGGTCCCAATGACGGCGATGCCGCAGTTCATCGCCTTCTCGCACGCCTTCGGCGCGATTGCCGCGACGTTGGTGGGCGTGGTGGAGTACCGCGAACTGCTGGCCGAGGGGCACCTGACGAGCGGACTCGCCGGGGCGCTGGGCTTTGAAGTGCTGTTCGGCGCGCTGACGGTCACCGGCTCGTTCATGGCGTTCGGCAAGCTGCAGGAACTGATCACCGGCCGTCCGATCACGTTCAAGGGGCAGAACTTCTTCAACATTCTGCTGATGGCGGTGGCGTTCGGCTCGTTCGCCTTCCTGATCTACCAGCCGTCAGCGACGTGGGCGTTCTACACGGTCGTCGGCCTGTCGCTCTTCCTCGGCATCTCGATGGTGCTGCCGATCGGCGGCGGCGACATGCCGGTGGTGATCTCGCTGCTCAACTCGTACGCCGGCCTCGCGGCCGCGGCGACGGGCTTCGCGATCGGAAACAACGTGCTGATCATCGCCGGCGCGCTGGAAGGCGCGGGCGGCTTCATTCTGTCGGTCATGATGTCGAAGGCGATGAACCGGTCGTTCGGCAACGTGATCTTCGGCGCGTTCGGCGCGCCGCCGGCCGCGGTCGGCGTCAAGGGCCCGGCGAAGGAGCCGAAGACGATCAGCACTGAAGACGCAGCGATGCAGTTGGCGTATGCCGGATCGGTGGTGGTGATCCCGGGGTACGGCATGGCCGTGGCGCAGGCGCAGCACATCTGCCGCGAGCTGGCCGACCTAGTGGAGGCGAACGGCGGCGCGGTGAAGTACGCCATTCACCCGGTGGCCGGCCGCATGCCGGGGCACCTGAACGTCATCCTCGCCGAGGCGGGCATCGACTACGGCGCGCTGATGACGGACGTCGATGACGCGAATCGGGTGCTGAAGGATGCCGACATCGCCATCATCGTCGGCGGCAACGACATCGTGAACCCGGACGCCGAGAACGACAAGAGCAGCCCGCTGTACGGCATGCCGATCTTCCGCCCGTGGACCGCGAAGGTCACGTACGTGATCAAGCGCGGCAAGGGCGTGGGCTTCTCCGGCGTCGAGAACCCGCTGTTCACGCTCGAGACGACGCGCATGATCTACGGCGACGCGAAGGGCGCGCTGGGGACGCTCGTCAAGGAAGTCAAGGCGATCGACGAAGGGCACTGAGACTTAGGATCTGGAATCCGGAATGGGATTGAGGATTCCGAATTAGGATTGCGATTGGCGATGGGCCCGGGGCGTTTGCTCCGGGTCTTTTCGTTTGTTGGTGAAGTTCCTCTTCTTTGGTCGTTTCCGTGTAATCCGAGCTTGCCCGTGAGATCCGTGGTATGCCGTTTGGAGCGGCTACCACGGATTTCACAGATGAACACGGAGGGACACGGAGGGACACGGATCCAACTTGGGAGGAACTACAGCGCGCTTCTCTACCGCGCGGGTGGTTTCGTGCCGTAGTTTCCGCTGACTCCCACTCCGAGCGCTCCATGCCTTCCCCGCTCTCCCGTCGTGAGTTCGTTGCGTTGTCCGCCGCCGGCGTGGCCGCTTCTGGTGCGGCACCGGCGTTCGCTGCCGACACGTGGCCGAGCGACGCCGCGGGTGAGCGCGAGCCTGGCGCGAGGTCGATGGCGCCGCGCGAAGATGCGCTCTTCGAGAAGGGGGTCACGGAACTCGCGGCGATGATGGCGCGGGGCGAACTCACGTCGCGGGCGCTCGTGGAGCGCTACCTGCAGCGGATCGCGGCGATGGACAAGCAGGGGCCCGCCATCAACGCGGTCATCGAACTCAATCCCGACGCGCAGGCGATAGCGGCGGCCATGGACGCGGAACGAAAGGCCGGGAAGGTGCGCGGCCCGCTGCACGGCATTCCGGTGCTGATCAAGGACAACATCGACAGCGCCGACCAGATGCTCACGACGGCGGGGTCGCTGGCGCTGGCCGACAGCCGGCCGCTGCAGGATGCGTTCATCGTGCAGCGCCTGCGCGCGGCGGGGGCCGTGCTGCTGGGGAAGACGAACCTCAGCGAGTGGGCCAACTACCGCTCCACGCGCTCCACGAGCGGGTGGACCGGACGCGGCGGGTTGACGCGCAATCCGTACGTGCTCGACCGCAACTGCAGCGGGTCGAGCTCCGGGACCGGGGCGGCGCTGGCGTCCGACCTCGCGACGATCGGCATCGGCACCGAGACGGACGGCTCGATCATCTCGCCCGCGAGCATCTGCGGGCTGGTTGGCATCAAGCCGACGCTGGGACTGTGGAGCCGGTCGGGGATCATTCCCATCGCCGCGTCGCAGGACACGGCCGGGCCGATGTGCCGCACGGTGGCGGACGCGGCGGCGCTGCTGGGCGCGCTCACCGGCGTGGATCCGCGCGATGGCGCCACGAAGGCGAGCGCCGGGCAGGCGCGTGCCGATTACCGGTCGTTTCTCCAGGCCGGGGCGTTGCGCGGAGCCCGCATTGGCGTGGCGCGCGCGCAGGCGGGATTCAACCCCGACGTGGACCGCACGTTCGACCGTGCGATCGCCGCGATGAAGGACGCGGGAGCGGTGATCGTCGACCCCGCGTCACTGCCGACGCCGCCGCAGCTTGGCCCCGCCGAGACCCTCGTGCTCGACTACGAGTTCAAGGCCGGGCTCAACGCGTATCTCGCGTCGCGCGGCCCGACCGTGGCGGTGAAGTCGCTCGCCGAGCTGATCGCGTGGAACGAGCGCGAGGCGGCGCGCGAGATGCCGTGGTTCGGGCAGGAGATCTTCATTCGCGCGCAGAAGAGCGGCGCGCTGACAGCCAAGAAGTATCTCGACGCACGCGCCACGTGCCTGCGGCTGACGCGCGCGCAGGGCATCGACGCGGTAATGGCGAAGCACCGGCTCGACGCAATCATCCTGCCGTCCAACCAGCCGGCGTGGACGACGGACCTGTTGAACGGCGACCACTTCACCGGCGGCGACACGACGTACGCAGCCGTGTCCGGCTATCCGAGCATCACCGTGCCGATGGGGATGGTGCACGGGCTGCCGGTGGGCGTTTCGTTTATCGGACGCGCGTGGGAAGAGGGGCGCCTGCTGTCGTATGCGTTTGCGTTTGAGCAGAGCACCAAGGCACGGCGCGCGCCGGCATTCCGGGCGACGTTGGGGGACGGCGGGGATTGATGGGCGGGCGTAGGGCGCCAGCGATGGGCGGTTGCAGGGATTGAGCGTTGGGCCGGCGCACGACTGAAGAGATGCGTCGGCGCCCGTGTGCCCGCGCTACTGATCCAGAATAAACGCGTACCGGAACGACGTCTCCTTCAGGCGTTCGTAGCGTCCGCTCGCCCCGCCGTGGCCGGCGCCCATGTTCATCTTCAGCAGCAGCGGCTGCGTGCCGGTGGCCGTCGCGCGCAGCTTGGCCACCCACTTGGCGGGCTCCCAGAACGCCACGCGCGAGTCGTTCACACCGCTCGTCACGAGCAATCGCGGGTACGGCTGCGGCGCGACGTTCTCGTACGGCGCGTACGCGCGGATGTGACGGTACGCCTCGGGCTCGTTGGGATTCCCCCACTGCAGCCATTCCTGCGCCGTCAGCGGAATGGACGCGTCGAGCATGGTGTTGACGACATCGACGAACGGCACGTCGGCCACGATGGTCCGGAAGAGATCGGGACGCAGGTTCGCCACCACCCCCATCAGCAGGCCGCCGGCGCTGCCGCCATTCGCCGCCAGACGGTCGCTGGACGTGTAGCGCTCCCGCACCAGGTGCTCGGCGACGTCAACGAAGTCGGTGAAGGTGTTCATCTTCTTCATCATCTTGCCGTCATCGTACCAGGCGCGTCCCATCTCCTGGCCGCCGCGCACGTGCGCAATGGCGAAGGCGAAACCGCGGTCGAGCAGCGAGATGCGCGCCGAGTTGAACGTGGGCTCCATCGTGTAGCCGTACGAGCCGTACGCGTACAGCAGCAACGGGCGTGACCCGTCGCGCACGAACGGCGTGCGATAGACCAGCGAGATGGGGACGCGCGTTCCGTCACGCGCCGTCGCTTCCAGCCGCTCGATGGCGTACGCGTTCTCGTCGAAGCCGCCGAGCACGGGCTCCTTTTTCTTCACCACGCGCGACCGCGTGCGCAGGTCGTAGTCGAGGACGGTGTCGGGCGTGGCCAGCGACGAGTAGGTGAAGCGCAGTTCCGCCTGGTCGAACTCGGGGTTCGATCCCACCTGAATGCCGTAGGCCGCCTGCGGGAAGTCCACATAGTGGGTGTCGCCCTGTTCCAGGTCGGTGACGCGCAGGGTGCGCAGGCCGCGCTGCCGCTCCTGCACGACGACGAAGCGCCTGAAGACAAGCACGCCTTCGACGAAGGCCTCGGGACGGTGCGGGAGCCACTCCTCCCACGCCCCGGGATTCGCGAGCGGCGCGCGCATCACCTTGAAGTTCGGCGCGTCGAGGTTCGTGCAGACGTAGAGCCAGTCAACGCCCGGTTCGACGTCGTATTCCACGTGCTCGCGCCGCGCGCGCACGAGCACGGGAGCGCGCTCCGGACGCGCGGCGTCGATCAGCCGCACCTCCCCGTCGGTGAACGACGACGACGAGATGACGATGAACGCCCCCGACCTCGCGCGATGCACGCCCACGTTGTTGAGCACGCCAGGTTCGTGGAAGACCTGGGCGGCCGTGCCATTACTTGCGCCAAGGACGTAGCGCCAGACGCGGTCAGACCGCTTGGCCTCGTCGGTGGTCGTGTAGAACAGCGTGCGGCTATCGGACGCCCACGCCAGACCGAAGCCGAGCTTCTCCACGCGATCGGGCAGCCACTCGCCGGTGGCCAAGTCGCGCACGCGCAGAGTGAAGTCCTCATAGCCGGTGACGTCCTCGAGGACGGCGAGCAGGCGGTGATCCGGACTGACTTCGAGCGCGCCGAGCTGGTGGAACTCGTGCCCCGCGGCCTCGGCGTTCTGGTCGAAGATGATTTCTTCCCGTGCCTGTGCCCCCTTCCGGCAGTATATCGGGTACGCCTTCGCGGTTTCCGTGCGCGAGTAGTACCGCCACGTGCCGCGCCGCACCGGCACGGTGGTATCGTCCTCCTGGATGCGCGCCAGCATCTCCCGGTAGAGATCGTCCTGCAGCGGCTCGGTGTGCGCCATCATCGCCGCCGTATACGCGTTCTCGGCCTCGAGGTACGCCGTCACCTCGGGGTCCTCGCGGTCGCGCATCCAAGCGTAGTCGTCCACGCGGCGGTCGCCGTGGAGGAGATGGATGGTCTCGATGCGCTTGGCTTGCGGGGGGGATGCGGGGAGTTCGGGCATGGACGGCGACTGAGGATTGGGAATCCGGCACGGGATCAAGGATCACGATTCAGGAATTCGACTCGCGATACAAATGTAGACACGCGCAAGTCGCAGGTCGCCATCCTGGATCGCAATCCGTGATCCCGTTCCGGGTTCCAAATCCTCAATCGTGGTTCCCAGCCCATGCTTTCGTTACCTTAGCCGGATGCGAAATGACGCCCCCGGCACGGCCATCCTCGCGCAGTGGCGCCGGCTCTCCGCCTGGCCCGGCGGCCGCTGGCTCTTCAGCAAGCTCCTGGGCTGGCAGGTGCCCTATTCCGGCTCGGTCTCTCCGCGGGTGTTGCTGCTCGAGCCGGGGCACGTGCGGGTCTGCATCACGGAACGGCGCGCGCTGCGGCAGCACCTGGGATCGGTGCACGCCATCGCCTTGATGAACGTCGCCGAGCTGGCGAGCGGGCTCGCGATGCTGGGCGCGCTTCCGCAGGGGATGCGCGGCATCGTGACGAGGATCGGCATCGAGTACTTCAAGAAGGCACGCGGCGTGCTGGTGGCGGAGAGCCGCTGCACGGTGGCGCCGGACCTCCCCGAAGGCGAGTACGACTTCACGTCCGAAGTGACGGACGCCGCGGGCGACATTGTCGCCCGCGCCACGGTGACCTGGAAACTGGGACCGGTGCCTGAATGAATCGCGAGTGGCAGCAGCGCTTCCTCGACCAGACCGGCGCCACGGTGCCATTGATCTGCGGCCCGATGTTTCCGTGCAGCAACCCTGAGCTGGTGGCGGCCGTCTCCGCCGCGGGCGGCATTGGGGTGGTGCAGCCGATTTCGCTGACGTACGTGCACGGACACGACTACCGCGAGGGACTGCGGCTGATCAACCGGCTGGCCGGTGGCCGTCCGATCGGGTTCAATGCGCTCGTGGAGAAGTCGTCGCGCGTCTACGAGGAGCGCATGATTCGCTGGGTCGACATCGCGCTCGAAGAGGGGGTGCGCTTCTTCATCACGTCGTTGGGCAATCCGCGCTGGGTGGTGGACAAGGTGCACGCCGCGGGCGGCGTGGTGTACCACGACGTCATCAATCGCCGCTGGGGCGAGAAGGGGCGCGACGCCGGCGTCGACGGTCTCGTCGCGGTCAACAATCGCGCCGGCGGACATCTGGGCAACCAGGATCCGCGCGCCCTGCTCGACGACCTCGCGCCGCTCGGCCTGCCTATCATCGGCGCCGGCGGCGTGGGCGACGCCGCCGACTTCACGCGCGTGCTTGGCCTCGGCTACGCCGCGGTGCAATGCGGCACGCGCTTCATCGCGACCAATGAGTGCAAGACGAGCGAATCGTACAAGCAGGCGATCCTCTCGTCGAAGGAGCGCGACATCGTCACCACGCAGCGACTCACCGGCGTGCCGGTGGCCGTGATCAACACGCCATACATCCAGCGGCTGGGGACCGAGATCAACGCGTTCTGGCGCTGGATGTTCAAGGGGCGCAAGACCAAGCACTGGGCGCGCACGTACTTCGGCCTGCTCGGCCTCTGGCGCCTCAAGCGCGACCAGCAGCGCGAGGGATCGGGCCACGGCGAGTACTGGCAGGCCGGCCGCAGCGTCGAGACAATCGACGTGATCGCCCCCGCCGGCGACATCGTCCGCGAATTCGAAGCCGCGTGGCGCGCCGCACCGTAGGAGGCGTACCCTCGCACCGTGCACCACACCCTGCACCGTTCCCGAGCACCACACCCTGTACCGTGCCCGAACACCACACCCTGTACCGCGCCCCTGCACCACGAATCGAGGACCTTCGCATGCCCGCTGACATCATTGACTACAAACTCATCGGCGACGACCTGCAGGGCGTCGTCATCACGCTCGATCCCGGTGAGGGCGTGATCGCCGAGGCCGGCGCGATGCTGTACATGGAAGACGGCATCCAGATGGCCACGACCCTTGATCCCAACAACCAGGGCGGCGGACTGTTCGGCAAGCTGCTCGGCGCGGGCAAGCGCCTGCTGACCGGCGAGTCGTTCTTCATCACGATGTTCGGCAACGCCGGCCTGAAGCGACAGGACGTCGCCTTCGCGGCGCCGGTCCCCGGCAAGATCCGGGCGCTCGACCTCAAGGAATGGGGCGGCGAGATCATCGCGCAGAAGGACTCGTTCCTCTGCGCCGCGCGCGGCATCTCGCTCGACATCGCGTTCACGAAGCGCATCGGCGCCGGCTTCTTCGGCGGTGAGGGCTTCATCCTGCAGCGCTTCAACGGGGACGGCCTCGTCTTCGTGCACGCCTGCGGCGCGCTCATCGAGCGGCAACTTCGCCCCGGCGAGACGCTGCGGGTGGACACCGGCTGTCTCGTGGCCATGGAGAGCACGGTCGACTACGACATTCGCACCGTCCCCGGCATCAAGAATGCGCTGTTCGGCGGCGAGGGCATCTTCTTCGTGCACCTCACGGGACCGGGCAAGGTCATCTTGCAGACGCTCCCCTTCGCCCGCATGGCCGACAAGATCATCGCGGCATCGCGCATGGGCATGGGACAGCGGCGTGACGAGGGCGGCGTGCTCGGCCCGCTGGGCGACATCCTGGGCGGAGACCGCGGATGAGCGAGCGCGCGGCCGTCCCCGCCGTCGTGGCGCGGGCCAGTCAGGTGGCGGCGCTCATTCTCTCGGCCGCCGTGCTGTGCGTTGGCCTGTACGTCGGCGCGCGCCCGCTGGGACGCGTCCCGGCGCTGGGGCCGTTCCTCGATCCGGCGCACGGCATCTGGGCCGTGGCGCGCACCGCCGAACTCCCCCGCGACGCGTCGCTGAACATTCCGGGACTCAAGGACAGCGTCGCCGTGCGATACGACGATCGCGGCGTGCCGCACCTGTTCGCCCAGAATGAAGACGATTTGATGCGCGCATTCGGCTTCGTGGTGGCGCGCGACCGGCTCTTCCAGATGGACCTGCAGACGCGCGCGGTGGCGGGCACGCTGAGCGAACTCGTGGGCGCGTCGGCGCTCGAGCTCGATCGCGAGGCGCGGGCGCAGGGGCTGGCGTGGGGGGCGCTGCGGAAGTGGAACGCGCTCCCCGACACCGCCGTGAGCCGCCGGATCGTCACCGCCTATTCCGATGGCGTGAATGCCTATCTCGCGCAGATGTCGCGCGATGAGCTGCCGCTCGAGTATCGCCTGCTCGGCGCGACGCCGCAGGCGTGGCGTCCCGAGTACACGTACTACCTGCTGGCGCGCATGTCGCTCACGCTCGCGTGGAACGACGACGAACTGCGGCGGGCGAGCGTCGAGGCGCTGGTCGGCGAGAAGGCGGCGGACGCACTCTTCCCCATCGAGTCGCCCATTCAGGAGCCCATCCAGCCGGTGAACGGGCGGCATGCGCCGCGATTCGTCACCGCCGCGCTCCCCCCGCCCGCCCCGCACGACAGCGCGCGGCTGGTCATGGCGCGGGCGTTCGAGCGCGCCACCGAGTCCCCGACGCTCGACGCGCTGCGCGGCACCGGCGAGGTGGCGGTGGGCAGCAACAACTGGGCGGTCGCGCCGCAGCGCGCCGCGGCAGGACGCGCGCTGCTGAGCGGCGATCCGCACCTGCAACTCACCCTCCCCTCCATCTGGTACGAGGTGCACCTGCAGGTGCCGGGCGTCATCGACACCTACGGCGTGACGATCCCGGGCGGACCCATCGTCCCCATCGGATTCAATCGCTCGATGGCGTGGACCGCGACGAATACGGGCGCCGACGTTCTCGACTACTACGAAGAGAAGGTGGACGACTGGCGGCACCCCACGCGCTACGAGCTGGACGGCGCGTGGCTGCCGCTCGACCGGCGCATCGAGGCGATTCGCGGCCGGAGCGGGCGGGTGCTGCGCACCGACACCATTTATCACACCCATCGCGGCCCGATGATTCGCGCCGGCGGCAAGTGGCTGTCGCGCCGCTGGACGGCGCTCGACGTCTCGGATGAGGGCGCGCTCTTCCGCCTCGCCAATCAGGCGCATTCGGTGGATGAGTGGATGACCGTGATGAGCGCCTACGGAGTGCCGGCGCAGAACTTCCTGACCGCCGACACGCTGGGTCACATCGCCATCCGTTCCACCGGTCATTACCCGATCCGCGGCGGGCAACTGCGTGGCAATCGCATTGCCGACGGGACGAAGCGCGCGAACGACTGGAGGGGGTACTGGCCGCTCGATCGCTATCCGCAGTCGACGGACCCGGCGCAGGGCTACCTGGCCTCGGCCAACCAGCAACCGAAGGACCCGCTGGTGGATCCCGCATACCTCGGCTCCAATTGGCCGTCGCCGTTCCGCGCCATGCGCATCAACGCGCTGCTGCGCGCCGACTCGGCGGTCACACCGGATGCGATGCGCCGCTATCAGACGGACCCCACGAGCGAAATGACGGCGCTGTTCGTCGGTCCGATGTTCGACGCCGTGGCGAAGGCCGCCGGCGCGGGCGTGGCCGACACGTTCGCCGTGCGCGGCGCCTCGCTGCTGCGCGAATGGGACGGCCGCTTCACGCCCGACAACGAACGCGCCGTGCTCTACGACGCGATGATGCAGGAGCTGTCGCAACGCACCTGGGACGAACTGCGCGGCGCCGCCAACGTGCGGCGCGACCCGACGCCCAGCGCGGCGATCCTCGCCCAATTGATGCGCGACGAGCGGTCGATCTGGTGGGATGTGCGCGCCACTCCGGGACGCGAGACGCGCGACAGCGTGCTCGTGGCCAGCATCAGCGCGGCCTATCGCACCGTGTCGCAGAAGTACGGCCCGCCGGGACCGCGCTGGCGATGGTCGGGGATTCGCACCGCCTCCATCAACCATCTGCTGCGCATGCCAGGACTCGGACGCACGCGCATCCCCATGCCGTCGGGGCGCGGCACGCTCAGTCCGTCCGATGGCGACGGTTCGCACGGCGCGAGCTGGCGGTTCGTCGTGGAGCTCTCGCCCGAGGTGCATGCGTGGGGGACGTATCCCGGCGGCCAGTCGGGGAATCCGGTGAGTGAGCGCTATGATGACCGGCTGGCCTCGTGGACCGCCGGGACGCTCGATACGCTGCGCTTTCCGCGCCGCGCCTCCGACCTGGCGCATCCGCGTTTCGCCCTCACCCTGCACCCGGAGCGCTGACGATGAAATGGCTCGCACAGTTTGCCGCGCTCACGCTGGTGTCGGCCGCGGGCACGTGGTGGGGCGGCTGGTGGATGGTGCCCCTGGCGGCCGCGGCGTACGGCGTGTGGGGGGCGCGATACCGCGCGACGGTCTTCACCGCCACGCTGGCCGGCGCGGCCGCGTGGGGCGCGCTCCTCGCCTACGACGCCTCGCTGGGCCCGGTGGGCCGGCTCACCCAGCTCTTCGGGGCGATCTTCCGGGTCTCGGACGGCACGCTGCTCGTGCTGACCGTGGCATACGCCGCGCTCCTCGCCGCCGCGGCGGCCGCCTTTACCCGCGGCATCCGGCGATTGGTGACACCGCTCTAGGCCTCGCGGGTATCAAGTGGGGCCGCCCCCTGCCGTTCGAGGGCCGCCCCAGTGCAATTTACGACTCGGCACGGCGTGGCCGTGCCACCCTTCCTTTCGCCGATCGAACTGCCATGCGCGCTGTCCGCCCCGTCCTGCTCGCCCTTGCCGCCATCCTGAGTGCCGGATGCAACGGCTCGAACTCGGGCACCACAGCCGTCGACACCAACGTCTATACCGCCGACCCGGCCACGTCGAGCTACGCCAGCTCGCTCAACGTCTCCATCGCCTCGATGACGAAGACGGCGAGCGGTCTGTACTACAAGGACCTCGTGACCGGCACGGGCGCGACGGCCGCAGCCGGGTACACGGTGCGGGTGGAGTACAGCGGTTGGCTGGTGAACGGCCAGCAGTTCGACACGAGTGTCGGCCGGGTTCCGCCGTACTTCGAGTTCCTGCTGAACGCCGGCAAGGTGGTCAAGGGTTGGGACGAAGGCATCCAGGGGATGAAGGTGGGCGGCAAGCGCCAGCTCGTCATTCCGCCCACCCTCGGCTATGGCACGAACGGGTCGGGGAGCATTCCCGCCAACGCCATTCTCGTCTTCGAGGTCACGCTGCTGGCGGTGCGCTGATCGCGACATCGGGCGCGCCATCGCGCGCCCACGCGGCCGCATCAGCCGCGTGCCGGTTCAGTCCGCGGCGCGGCGACTGCCCCAGTTCTCGAGCGCGGCCTTGAGCACCGCATCGTCGATGGGCTTCGCGATGTAGTCGTCCATCCCCGCCGCCAGGCACCGTTCGCGATCGCCGGGCATCGCATTGGCGGTCATCGCCACGATCGGCGTGCGCCGCGCGTCGCCTTCGCGCCGCCGGATGTGCGCGGTGGCGGCATAACCGTCCATCACCGGCATCTGGCAGTCCATGAAGATGATGTCGAAGATCTGCGCCTCGGAGGTCTTCACGGCCTCCGCGCCGTTGTGCGCCACGACAACCAAGCAGCCGGCGCGTTCCAGCATCGCCTTTGCGACCATCTGGTTGACAGGATTATCCTCGGCCAGGAGGACGCGCAGTCCGGAGGTTGCGGAACTCGTGGGCGTGTCCACGGCCGAACGGCCAGTCGTCTTGCGCCGCGGGATCGGCCTGGGTTCGGTGATCTCGTCGAGGTTGCCGCGATGCCGTTCGCGGGCCGCACGGGCGGCGCGCATGGCGCCGAGCAGTGCCGCGCCGCGCGCCGGCTTGGTGACGAGGTCCACATAGCCCACCGGGGCGGCCGCGCCGGCGCTGAATCCATCGCTCGAGCGCACGAGCAGCACGAGGGGCGTGGCGGCGATGGCGCGCTCGCGACGAATGGCCGACACGAAGTCCAGGTCTTCGGCGGTGCGCGTGCCGTACTCCACCAGCACCATATCGTACGGGCTGCCGCCGGCCGCCGCCTGCCGCAGCAATTGCAGGCCGTGGTCGCCCAGTGCGCGCGTGTCGACCGAGGCGCCGAACCCTTCGATGCGCTGCGCGATGGAGCGGCGCGTGACGTCGTGCGCGTCCACCACCAGCACGCGGCGGCCGGCGAGGTCGGGGAGCGGCGACGCTTCGTGCGCATCGGATGGCACCGTCAGTCGCAGCGTCACCCAGAACGTCGAGCCGCGTCCCTCCACCGAGCGGAAGCCGGCGGCGCCACCCATCATCTCCGCGATGCGCCGGGTGATCGCCAGGCCCAGGCCGGTACCGCCGAATCGCCGGCTCATCGAGGCGTCGCCCTGCGAGAAATCCTCGAAGATGCGGGACTGCTGCGCCTCGGGGATGCCGATGCCGGTGTCGTGGACGGAGATGCGCACCATCGCGTCGCTGCCGCGGCGCTCGATCACCTCCACCTCGAGCACGACGTGCCCGAACGTCGTGAACTTCACCGCATTCGAGAGCAGGTTGAGCGTCATCTGCCGGATGCGACCGGCGTCCCCCACCAGTTGCGACGGGACGCCGCGGCCGACGTGGAGCGCGATGGCAATCGACTTCTCGTCGGCGTTCGGCGCCAGCAGGTCGCAGGCCTCCTCCAGCGTCGACACCAGGTCGAAGGGGAGCGGCTCGATGGTGAGCTTGCCGGCCTCCGCCTTGGAGAAATCCAGGATGTCGTTGATGATCGACAGCAGCGAATCGGCGGACGTCTTGACGGCGAGCGTGTACTGCCGCTGCTGCTCGTCGAGTTCGCTCTCGAGCAGGAGGCCGGTCATGCCGATGATGCCGTTCATCGGCGTGCGAATTTCGTGCGACACGGTGGCCAGGAACTGGCTCTTGGCACGCGCGGCCGCCTCGGCGGTTTCCTTCGCGATCACGAGCGCCTGCTCACTTTGGCGTCGCTCGGTGAGTTCGCGCACCTCCAGCAGCGTGATCGCCTCGCCCTCGAGCTCCACCGGCGTGAAGGTCAGCTCGGCGGGAAAGAGCTCGCCGTTCAACCGGCGGCATTGCAGTTCCGTCACGTGCGCGCCCTGGGCGCGCTCGCGATTGACGAGGCCCGACACCACCACCGCCGATTCCTCGCCGTCGGGCTGGTGCTCGGGGAAGAGCGCGCTCAGCTCGAGGGCGTTGAGTGTCCCCTTGTCCCGCGCCGCGAACAGCTTGACCGCGGCCTCGTTGCAGTCGGATATGGAGCTCTGGCGCATCAGGAAATGCGCCGACGTCGCGTGATCGAAGATCGCCTGGAAGCGCTGCTCGGCGGCCACGCGGTCGCCGATGTCGCGCACCACCGCGATGTAGGTCGCGTCGTTGCCCGCGGAGACGGCGCTCAGCGACATGTCGAGCACCAATTCGCGTCCATCCTTGCGGCGGCCGTTGACGATCTCGCTGACGCCGCGGCCGCTCGCCAGCGCGCGGTCGAAGTACTCGCCCAGCCGCTCCGGCGGCAGCGACCGGTACGGCTCGCCGGTGAGGGCGCGCACCGGAAGGCCCATCAGCTCCGACTCGCTGTACCCGAACAGCCGCTCGGCGGCCGGGTTGCAGCCGACGATGGTCCCGTTCTTGTCCGCCGCGACGATGGCGTCGATGGTCGAGTTGAGCAGCGCCCGGGCCTGCGCCTCGCGCGCCACCACATCGCGCGTCGTCCCCTCCACCTTGGACTCGAGTTCCTCGAATGCGGCCGCGTGCGAGCGCCGCTGGCGCACCACCAGCAGCGCGCCGAGGGCAAAGAGCACCGCCACCGTCGCATCGATGACAAATTCGAGCGAGTCGAGCCGCTCGCCGGCGCGGATCGCGGCGGCGTTCAGGTTCTCCTCAATGGCGGCCGCCTCGAGCGACGAGGTGCGCAGGGCACCGTCGAACCGTCGGTCGAGGTCGGCGTCCCGCAATGACCGCGGGCCCGCCGCCAGTTTCTGCCGCGCGAACTCGCGCAACGTCACCACCTGCGCACTGAGCTTCGACATGCGGTCGCTGAGCAGCGGATCGAGCATCAGCGAGGCGCCGCCCGAACTCACATCATCGGTGAGCTGCGCGATGAGGCGCAGCGCATGCGCATACCGATTGAGAATGTCCTGCTCGGGGTCGATGCCCGCATCGCCGTCGGCGTACTCCTCGACCGCCAGGTGCGCGCTCGTGAGGTCGAAGCGCAGGTCGTACGCCGTCTTGGCCACGAACTGCTCGCGGTCCGCCGCCTCGCGACGCACGCGCTGCATCGCGGTCATGATGACGAAGACCAGCGCCCCCATCAGGAGGAGCGCGAGTGACAGGCCGTCGAAGAGCGAACGCGACGGGTTCCGGGAGGTGTTCGGCAGCAGCACCATGGACCCGAAAGATACGCGCGGCGGCGCCGGCGGGGGAATCCGCCGGCGCCGGGCCCCGCGCTAGAACGCCCGCCGGATGCTGAGCATCAGGTGGCGCGTGGCGAACGGAAAGACGTAATTGGTCCCCCCGCTCGCGTAGCCGCCGCCGTACGCCAGCCGGTCGAGCACGTTGTTCACCCGGGCCGAGACACTGGTGGCGCCGCCGCTCCACGACAGGCCCGCATCCGCCAGGACGTACGCCGGCAGCATCGCCGCCGCGTCACCGGTGTTGGTCAGCGGCGACTTCGAGACCTCACGCGCCTCGCCCTCGAAGGTGAAGCCGTGGCGCAGGCGCCAGACCAGCGCTTGCGTCGCCACCGTGGACGGAGTCAGCCGCGACCGGACATTGCGATGTTCCCCTCCGCTGGCGGCGTCCACGAAGCGACGGATGCGCGCGTCGGTGAGCGCCAGCGTCGCGTCGAGCGCGAGGGACGGCGTCGCCTCCCAGCGCACCTCGGCCTCGAGGCCCCGGCGATGCGAGCCGCCGACATTCACGCGCAGCGGCGACCCGGTGAGGCTGAGCGCGCCCACGGCGGCGATCTCCTCGCGGAACTCCATCGCGAACAGGTTCGCCGAGGCGCGCAGCGTGCCGCGCTGCCACGTCGCGCCCGCCTCGTAGTCCACCACCTGCTCCGGCCGCACGCGGTCGAGCGGCAGGATGGAGGCCGCATTCGTGGAATCGAGGTTGTCGGCGCCGGCGAACATGTCGTCGCGCGTCGGCTCGCGCCGCACGGAACCGACCGAGGCGAAGAACGAAAGCGCCGGTGACTGCCGCCACGTGACGCCGACGCGCGGATTCAGGAACCCCCAGTCGGTGGACGGATGGGTGGCGGGAGCGTGCGGATCCTGGGAGGTGCGAATGGCGGGGTCATAGCGGAAGGCAGCCCGCCGCAGCTGCAGGTCGCCGAACCAGGTGGCGCGACCGCGCTCCAGTTGCAGCTTGGCAAAGGCGGTCTGCTCGTTCTTGTGGCCCGTGTTGTCGTAGATCCGGTCGTTCAGCGCCGGCCAGATCTTGAGGAAGTGATCCCGGTGGTACTGCATCAGGTGCGCGCCCGCGTCGAAGGCCACCGCGTCGCGCCGGTACGAGAAGGTGCTGAGCGCCCCGTACCAGTTGTACGACAGGTTGAAGCGCCACAGGTCGGGGTCCACCTTCACGTCGAACCAGCCACCCGCCCCCTGCCGGTAGACCGTGGTGGTCCAGACCGCGTGCGCGCCCACCGCCCGCACATGCTGCAGGTTCCAGAAGATCTGCGAGAAGCGGTCGCGTTCATCGAGCCCCATCGGATTGGAGCGCGGGTCGGCGCGTACCGTCGCCTCATCCGCCGCGTAATACGACGACCGCAGCTTGGAGAGCCCCGCGAAGGCCGTGAACTTCACCACGTCCTTGTTGCCGTACCAGGCGGCCGAAAAGAAACCGGATGACGCGTTGTTCCCCGAGTGACGGCGGAAGCCGTCGGTCTGCTGCGACGTGGCCCGGGCCGCCATCGCCCAGCGTCCGCCCGTCAACCCCGAGCGCCACTGCAGCGCGGCGCGGCGCGTGTCGAAGGCGCCGCCCGACATCTGCAGTTCCCCGCCCCGCCTGGCCGAGGCGAGGTCCAGCGACTGGAAGTTCACGGAGCCCGCGTAGGCCGCGCTGCCGAACGCGCTCGTTCCCGTGCCGCGCTGCACCTGCACCGACTGCACGCTGTTGGCGAAATCAGGGACGTTGGAGAAGTAGAAGGCCTGGTCCTCGGGATCGTTCAGCGGAATGCCGTCGAACGACAGGCTCACGCGGTTCTGGTCGAGGCCGCGCATGCGCAGGTAGCTGTAGCCGGTGAACGAGCCGCTTTCGGAATACGCGGTAATGCCCGGAACGCGCGTCAGGAGCAGCGGCGCCTCCTGGCCGACGTAGCCGCGTTGCAGCTCGTCGCGGGCGATGGTGCGCTCGCTGAGGGGGGCCGCACCGCTGGCGCGCACGGCACGCACCGTGACGCGTTCGAGGGTGTCGGTGCGCGACGTGCGCAGCGAGTCGGGACGTTGGGGGGCCTGCGCGGCCGCGGGGGCCGGCGGGGCCAGCGCGGCGAGTGACGCCGCGAGAACGAAGTGGATAGGCTGCATGGCCGGTTCGCGAAGAACGGTTGCGATCCGGAAGTGGGCTCGGCCGAGCGGCGCCAAATACAAAGCGCCACCCGGCCGAGTGGGTGGCGCAACGGAAACCGCCGCGACACGCCGCACTCCCTACGCCGGTTTGATCCGGATCAGGTTCCAAGGGACTTTCTCAAAATCGGCGCGAGCCGAAATACCCCTGGCGGCTACCTCCAATGCTAATCGGTACCGCGCCGCACGCAACGGGGGCCGCACGAAGCGCCACGGCGGGACCACGCTGCCGTGGGGCCACGACACGGCGAGCGCGCCACGCGCGCTTCGCCTTGCCACGCGCCCGGCCCCACGCCACCTTCCCCCGCGCCTATGAAGTCCACCGTCAATCGGTTCCTTGGCTCGCCGACCGCCGCCCGCGTGGTCGTCTGGACCACGCTGGCCCTTACGGTCATCGTCGGCGCGGTCTCGCTCGTCGTGCTCGAGGCCCGCATTCGCGACGCGGACGAAGCGCTCCTGCAGTCGCGGCGCGACGAGCGTCGCGCCGAGATCCAGCGCTGGCATCGCGACCTCGTGCGCGTGGGCAACGCCATCGTCGGCGCGCCCAGCGTGCGCAGTGCGCTCCTCGACGAGCTGGCGGGACGGAGCGGCCGCGCCGCGACGGTGGCGGCGGCGCAGTCCATCGGGACCGCGCTCGAGGCGGAAGGGTGGCTCGGCTGGGCGCTGGTGGACAGCGGCGGCCGTGTGGTGGCGGCCACCGGCATCACCGCCGACGAGGCGGCCACACGATGGCGCGAGAATGCGCGCCTGCATCGGGTCGCCGGTGGAGTCCCCGTTGTCAGCGCGCCGATGCCGCTGCCGCGCACCACGGATGCATACGGCGAGCGGCTCGACGCTGGCGCGCCGTTCGTGACCATCGCGACGCCCGTGGCCGACGCCGCGGGCCGGCACCGCGGCGCGGTGCTCTTCGACGCGCCGATGGCCGTGCGCATCGACGTCAGCAACACCTGGAAGACGGGCGACGTCTATCTCGTCCGGCGCGACGGTGTCTTCGCCAGCACGCCCCGCTTTGGCTCGTCGCTGATGCGCGCCGGCGTGCAGGCGCCGGGGAGCGGCTCGCCCGCGTTCAAGCTGGCGGCGCGCGACCCGGGCGCCTCGCTGCAATCGATGCGCACGACGCCGGAGGCCGCCGCGCGCTGGCCGCTCACGCGCGCCGCCGCCCTCGTCACGCAGGGTTCGACGGACGTCGACATGGACGGCTACCGCAACTATCGCGGCGCCAAGGTCGTCGGCGCGTGGACCTTCATCCCGGAAATCGACGCGGGCCTCGTCTTCGAGCTCGAGACCTCCGAGGCCTTTGCGCAGGCGCGGATCCTGCGCTGGCTGTTCGTCACGCTCTGCGTGGTGCTGCTGTTCAACGCCTGGGTGGCGGTGCTGAACCGCCGGCGTGCGCAGCGGCAGCGCGCCCTGCGCAAGGCCGCCGAGGCGTCACTGCGCGCCGCCAAGGACGCGGCCGAGGCGGCGTCGCAGGCCAAGAGCGAGTTCCTCGCGACGATGAGCCACGAGATCCGCACGCCGATGAACGGCGTCATCGGCATGACGGCCCTGCTGGCGGAGACGCACCTCACCGCCGAGCAACGGTCATACCTCGAGACGGCGCAACGCTCCGCCGACCACCTGCTCAGCGTCATCAACGACATCCTCGACTTCTCGAAGATCGAAGCGGGCAAGCTCGGGCTCGACCCCATCCCCTTCGACCTGCATCTCGCGGTCGCCGAGGTGGCCGATCTCATCGCGCCGCGGGCGCGCGACAAGGGGACGGAGATCGTCGTGCGCGTCGCGCCGGAGACGCCACGGCGCGTGATCGGCGACAGCGGCCGCGTGCGGCAAGTGCTGCTCAACCTCGCGGGCAACGCGGTGAAGTTCACCGAACGCGGCCACGTGTTCATCGACGTGGAGGCGCACCCGGCCGGCGCCGGCCGCGTGCGCGTGGTCTTCGCCATCCACGATACGGGCATCGGCATCGCCCCCGACCGGCTGGCGCGGCTCTTCACCCCCTTCGAGCAGGGCGACTCGTCCACCACGCGGCGCTTCGGCGGCACGGGGCTGGGCCTGTCCATCAGCAAGCGGCTGGTGGACCTGATGGAGGGTGAGCTGACCGTCGATAGCACCCAGGGGGTCGGGTCGATCTTCCGCGCGCACATCACGCTGCCGCTCGACCCCAGCGCGGTCCCTGTCTCGCCGCCGGCGCAGGAACTGCGCGACGTGCGCGCGCTCGTCGTGGACGACAACGACGTCGGCATCCAGGTGCTGCGCGAGCGGCTGACGTCGTGGGGGATGCGCGTGGGAACCGCGTCCGACGGCAACGCCGCGCTCGACGAGATCCGGCGCGCGCAGCAGGAGGGCGATCCGTACAAGGTCGCGCTCATCGATTACATGATGCCCGGCGCGGACGGCGAGGCGGTGGGCCGCGCGGTGCGGGCCGACGCTTCGCTGGACGCGCTGGCCCTCGTCCTCGCGACGTCGGCCTCGGTGCGCGGCGACGCCCTGCGGTTCCGCGCGGTGGGATACGACGGCTATCTCCCCAAACCGCTGCGCGCCGACACGGTGCAGCAGATGATCGAGGCCGTGCTCGCGCGGCGCGCGGGCGGACAGGTGCCGGCGGCCAACGTGCCACTCCTCACGCAGCACCTGCTGGCGGAGCAGGCCGCCATGGCACGGGATGCGGTGCGCCAGAGTTCGCTGCCAATGCCCCGCGCGTCGACGCGCGCGCGGCTGCGCGTCCTGCTCGTCGAGGACGACAAGGTGAACCAGATCATCTCGCGCAAGATGCTGGAGTCGCTGCATTGCGAGGTGGAGCTCGCCACCGACGGCCTGCAGGCGGTGGACAAGGCCTTGCTGCGCGAGTACGACGCCATCCTGATGGACTGCCAGCTGCCGCACCTCGACGGGTACGAGGCCACGCGCCGCATTCGCGCCGCCGAGCCGCTGGAGCGCCACGTGCAGATCATCGCGCTCACGGCGAGCGCGCTCGACGAGGAGCGCGAGCGCTGCCTCGCCGCCGGCATGGACGACTTCGTGAGCAAGCCCACGCGGCTGGACGACGTGCGGGCCGCGCTCGACCGCGTGATTGACCGCGGCCTCGACGAAGCCCTCCCCCCGCCGCCCAAGCCCAACTAACACTCCGGGCGGGACGCCGTGTAGAATTCCCGGTCGCGCGCCGTCGCGTGCGACCCTGAACCCTCTCCCCGGAATTCCACCGCATGACGCGTTCCCGCCTCCTCGTCTTCGCCGGCGTAATCACCACCGCCGTCGCTGGCGCCTCGTTCGCCCCCACGGCAACCGCCACGGCGCGCTCGCAGGACGTGAAGCCCTTCGTGCAGGCCTCGTCGCCCGAAGCAGCGGGTGAGTACCTGATGACCGTGGCCAGCTGCCACGATTGCCACACGGCCGGCTGGGTGGAGAAGAAGGGGAACGTCGCCAAGGAAGACCAACTGACCGGCAACCCGGTCGGCTTCTACGGCCCGTGGGGGACGACGTACGCCAAGAACCTGCGCCAGGTCACCGACCGGCACACCGAGGACGAGTGGGTGGACATCCTGCGCACCGCCGACCACGGGCAGGGCGCGCTCCCCATGCCGTGGCACGACGCGTCGAAGTTCAGCGACCAGGACCTGCGCGCGCTCTACAGGTACGCCAAGTCCCTCGGTCCCAAGCCGGTGCGCCTGCCGCGCAACACCAAGCCGGGGGTGAAGCCGGCCGGCCCGTACATCGATCTCACGGTGCGGGATTCGACGAGTCGGTAGCCGCTGCCTCTGCTTCCGCGGCCTCGGCGCGCGACCGCAGCGCGTCGATCATGCCCGGGAAGATGAAGCGGTGGAACGGCAGCACCGCGTACCAGTAGAGATAGCCGAGCAGGCCGTCGGGATCGAAGAACGCGGTCTGCTCCACACGGCTCCCCTTGGCGTCGGGGAGCACCTCAAACTGCAGCCACGCCGCGCCGGGAAGCTTCATCTCGGCGCGGAGCCGCAGCAGGTGCGGCTCCTCGAGCGCCTCGACGCGCCAGAAGTCCACCGGCTCGCCGACGCGCAGGAAGCGCGCGTGCCGGCGTCCGCGCCGCATGCCGGTGCCGCCGACCATGCGGTCCATCAGTCCGCGCAACTGCCACAGCCAGTTGCCGGCCAGCCATCCCTGCTCGCCGCCCAACTGACAGATGACACCGAACAGGCGCTCGGGTGTGGCCTTCACGCGACGGCGCTTGCGATCAAGCAGCATGCCCTCATGTTCGCCGAGGATGTCCTCTTCACCCGGATCCTGGGTGAGGCTCGACAGCGAGGACGCCCAGGTGGTGGCCACCGTGTCTTCCGCCATACGGGTGAGCGCCAGGCGCACCGCCTCGTCGTAGCCCGTGGGTTCCACGCGGAAGATCCGTCGCGCCCGGTCGTCCTTCACCACGACCTGCGTGTGCAGGCTCTCCACCAGCGGCTCCGCGATGCTGTACGGAATGGGCGTGATGAGATCGATCCAGTGGCCGGCCAGCTCCGGCAACGGCACGGGAAACGACACGATGAGCCGGCGCAGGCCGCGAATGCGCGCGTACCGCTGCATCATGTCGCGATAGGGCAGCACATCGCGCCCGCCGATCTCGAAGATGCCCGTCGCTTCGGGATGGTCGAGGGCCTCCACCAGATAGTCGAGCACGGAGCGAATGCCGATGGGCTGGCAGCTGGTGTTCACCTCGGTGGGGGCGAGGATGACGGGCAGCCGTTCGACGAGGTGGCGGATCATCTCGAAGCTCGCGCTCCCGGAGCCGACGATGACGGCTGCGCGGAACTCGAGCACCGGCACGCTGGTGGAGGCGAGCGCGCGTCCCACCTCCTGCCGGGAGTACAGGTGCGGACTGTGCACGAAGTCCGGCTCGCCCAACCCGCCGAGGTAGATGATGCGCTTCACGCCGGCGCGCTCGGCGGCCTCGGCGAAAGAGTGGGCCATCAGGCGGTCGCGCTCGCGATAGTAGCGTCCCGCCGCCATCGAGTGCACCAGGTAGTACGCGACGTCGATGCCGTCGAAGACATTCCAGAAGATGTCGGGCTCTTCGAGGTCGGCCGGGACGATTTCCACCCCTGGCCACGGATGGCTGGCAAGGCGGCTCGGGTTGCGCGCGACGCAGCGCACCCGATGCCCGCGCTCGATGAGCCGCGGCACGAGCCGGCCGCCGATGTAGCCGGTGGCGCCGGTGACGAGCACCCGGAGCGGCGAAGCCGAGGAATTGGGGGGCGCAGTCACGGTCCCAAAACATGCGACCCCGCTGGCGCGAAACGCCAGCGGGGCCGACTTTTTGAAGTAGCTGGGGAGGGGATCGAACCCTCGACCTCACGATTATGAGTCGTGCGCTCTCACCAGCTGAGCTACCCAGCCACGAAGCCTTGTAATATACGGGGACGCGGCACCGTCTCAAACCCCCGGGGTGGGACTGTCGCCGGTCTGCGCCGCACGGCATTCATACCCAGTTTCGCAACCGAGTCCCTCCGACAGTCGTCTTTCTAAGATGAGTTCCGACGATCTTTTCAAGCGCCCCTATCCGGACGAGAACTACGTGCCGCCGGATGAAGCCGACCTGCGCAAGCAGGCGCTGCAGCGGGCGTACGAGATCGCGCAATCCATCACCACGGAGCAGGCGCGCGAGGCGGCGGCCGCCATGTCGCGGCCGCCGGTGGATCGCGGTCCGCTGCTGCGCGGCATCAACGCCGCGCTCGCCGTCGGGATTGCCGTCTGGCTCTTTGCCTCGCCGCCCGACTGGCTCCCGCAATCCGCGCCCGACCTCCGCACGCCCGAACAGCGTGAGGTGGGGCTGCGCCTCGTGATCGCCATGGAGGCGGCGCGCGTCAACGCCTATCGCGACGCGGAGGGGCGACTGCCCGAGACGCTTGCCGCGGCCGGGGGCGATGCGCGCGGCATGCGATACGTCGTCGTGGACGAGACGCGGTTTACGCTGGCCGCCTCCGACGGCGGCGCGTCGGTAACGTACGACAGCACGGAGCCGCTCGATGCGCTGCTCGGCGGCTCGGGGAGCGTCCGATGACCGGTTCCGGACCAGTCCGGGAACCGGGGAGCGGCGAGCGACGCCCCGGGGAACCGCGTACGGGTGAGCAGGTGAGGGAGCCCCGCACGGGCGGCCGCCGCCGCATCCGGAACAGTGGTGAGGCCGAGGCATCGAACGCGCCGTCCTGGCTCGAAGCCAACGCCGTGCGCATCCGGTGGGCGACGTGGATTGGCATCGCGCTGATCGCCATTCGCCTCATCGCGCCGCGCCCCGACGGCTGGCGCCGCTGGAGTGACGCGGCGCAGGCGCTCACCGACGTGGAACAGGCTCGCACCGCGTCGCTGATGTACTATCAGGCCGCTGGCCGCCAGTGGCCGGCGCCGGGGCGGCCGGGCGTCGCGCCGGCCGGACTGCTCCCGTACCTGCCGGGGGACGTCGCCTTTGCGCGCCCGCGCTACCGGCTGGCCTGGGAGTACGCCGCCGACACCCTCAGCGGCGCGCGGGTCATCGGCATCAGCGTCATCGGCGACGACCCGCGCCTCGCCCAGACGATGGCACGTCGCGCCCCGGCGGGGATGCCATTTGTGGTGAGCGGGCATCGCTTCGTGGCCCTGATCGCGTCGGCCCCAGGGCGTTAGGCTCAGCCCCCACGAAGTGCCCCAGACGCAAAACGGCCGGTCCAGTTGGACCGGCCGCTTGCGTTGATGGCGGGGGCGGGATTTGAACCCGCGACCTTCGGGTTATGAGCCCGACGAGCTACCAGGCTGCTCCACCCCGCGTCGATGAAAGAATAGTAAACGGTGTGGAATGCTAGGGCAAGACGATTGAGGATATGGAATTCGGATCGGGATTGAGGATCGCGACTGAGGACGGCGATTGGCGATTCGGCCGTCCGCCATCGGCCATCGGCCATCACTTGCCCTTATCCGAATCCTCCGCAAACCGGTACAGCATCTCCTTCTCCCCCTTCACCATCCCGAACTCCTCGCGCGCCAGGCGCTCCTGCACCAGCGGGTCGGTCTCGATGGATTTCTTCCATCGCGACAGGCTGTCCACCTGGCGCTGCAACGAGTCTACTTCGTGGCGCAAGACGGCCAGGCGTCGGCTCTGGCGGACGAGATCCGTCGTGCCGTATTCCCCGCCCTGCACCGCGAAGTAGGCCACGCCGAGCGCGACGACCGCCATCGCGATGAGGGCGGCCGGAGACTTCCGGGAGGAGGCTTTCCTGGGCGGCATAGGGCATGTAACAGACGATCAACCCCGGCCGCCTGATACCACAGGCGGCCGGGGTGCGCGAAATGCCGGATCGAACGGCCGCTACTTCGTCAGGCCGTAGATCGACCCGCCCGGATAGACCGCCGCGTCGCCGAGCTCTCCCTCGATGCGGAGCAGCTGGTTGTACTTGGCCACGCGGTCGGTGCGGCTGGCCGAGCCGGTCTTGATCTGCCCGGCGTTGGTCGCCACCGCGAGGTCGGCAAGGAACGTGTCCTCGGTCTCGCCCGAGCGGTGCGAGATGATGCTCTGATACCCGTTCCGGCGGGCGAGCTCGATGGTCTCGAGCGTCTCCGTCACGGTGCCGATCTGGTTCAGCTTGATGAGGATCGCGTTGGCCACATCCTCGTCGATGCCGCGCGTCAGGTACGCGGGATTCGTGACGAAGATGTCGTCGCCCACGAGCTGCACGCGGTCGCCGAGCGCGTCGGTCAGCGCCGACCACCCCTCCCAGTCGCCCTCGGCGAGGCCGTCCTCGATGGAGACGATGGGATACTTGGCCAGCCACTTGGCGTACATCTCGATGATCTGGTCGGCGCTCTTCGTCCCGGCGCCGCTCTTCTTGAACGTGTAGCTCCCCTTGCTGAAGAGCTCGCTGGCCGCGCAGTCGAGCGCGAGGCAGACCTGCTTGCCGGGTTCGTAACCGGCGGTCTCGATTGCCTCGAGAATGACGGTGATCGCTTCCTCGTCGTTCTTGAGATCGGGCGCGAAGCCGCCCTCGTCGCCCACGCCGGTGCTGAGCTTGCGCTTCACCAGCACCTTCTTGAGCGAGTGGAACACTTCGGCGCCCATCCGCAGCGCCTCGGTGAAGTTGGGTGCGCCCACCGGGACGATCATGTACTCCTGGAAGTCCACGGTGTTGGTGGAGTGCGCGCCGCCGTTGAGGATGTTCATCATCGGCACCGGGATGGTGCGCGACAGCGGGCCGCCGAGATAGCGGTACAGCGGCACGCCGAGCGCGTCGGCCGCGGCGCGCGCGACGGCCATCGAGACGCCAAGGATGGCGTTGGCGCCGAGCTTGCTCTTGGTGGGCGTGCCGTCGAGCGCGATCATCGCGCGGTCGATGGCCATCTGCTCCGTGCAGATCATCCCCTGCAGTTCGGGGCCGATGAGCTTCTCGACGTTCTGCACGGCCTTCTTGACGCCCTTGCCGAGGTACCGCTTGGCGTCGCCGTCGCGCAGTTCGAGCGCTTCGTTCTCGCCCGTGGAGGCGCCGCTGGGCACGGCCGCGCGTCCCAGCGTGCCGTCGTCGAGCGTGACGTCGACCTCGACGGTCGGGTTGCCGCGCGAGTCGAGGATTTCGCGGGCGTGGATGGCAAGTATTGGATACATGGGAAGAGACTTAGGATTGGGAATTCGGATGACGATATAAGATCACGATCGATGATTACGAATTGCGATTACGGCGCGGCGGCCGCGCCATCCTTCTGCACCGAAACTTAAGCGTTCGCCGGGATTCCCGCTCTCTCGGGGAGCGCCGAAATGCCGTACTCCTGCATCAGGCACTCCCCGATGCGCCGCTTGGCCTCGGCGGCCAAGGTGTCCCGGTCTTCGTAGAACCGTCCCTTCGTGTCCATCGGCGGCAGGAAATGCAGGTCGATGCGTCCGGGGCGGATGAGCACGGATCCCTTGGGCTGCACCTCGATCGTGCCGTGGATGGCCACCGGCACGATGGGCGCCTGCGACTCGATGGCCAGCACGAACGCCCCCTTCTTGAACTGGCGCAGCGTGTACGCCGGGCCGCGCGTGCCTTCGGGAAAGAGGATGACGCTCGCCCCGCCCTCGATGGCGGCGCCGGCCTGATGGATGGACGCGCGCGCGCGGGACTGATTCTGGCGCTCGATGGGGATCATCCCGGCGTATCGCATGGCGGGCCCGAAGAGCGGAATGCGGAACAGTTCGGCCTTGGCCACGAACTTGAACCAGCGCAGGTGCGCGGCCATCGCAAAGACGTCGAACCAGCTGACGTGATTGCCCACGAAGATGTGCCGGTCGCCGAACCGGTGTTCGCCGCCGTGCACCACCACCTTGGCGCCGGCCGCCCACAGCAGCAGGCGCGACCAGACTCGGGGCGCCATGTCGAAGACCGATCCGGGGTGGTCCTTCAGGCCGAGCATCCCCGCGATGATCACCGAGCCGGCGATGATGGGCGTCGCGACGAGGATCATCGCGTACGTCAGAATGGTCCGGATGAGGGCGACGATCATACGACGGGAAAGTGATCGTGGCCGCGTGGCAGCGTGACGTGCACGCCCTGGCGGCGCGTGTCCACCGCCGGTTCGCCGGACAGCGGCGGCACCGCGGCGCCGATGCAGGTCAGCGGAATCCCGAACGCACGCTCAAACGCCTTCACGTCGAGCGAGGCGGGAGCGGTGACGAGCAGTTCATACTCCTCGCCACTCTGCGCCGCCTCCTCAACCGTCGCGCCGGCGATCGTCGGGAGCCGGTCGAGATTCACCACCAACTGCACGCCGCCGGCGGCCGCCAGATGTCCGGCGTCGGACGTGAGCCCGTCGCTGATGTCGAGTCCGGCGGTGGCCCCATGCTCGACGAGCCAGCGCGCCGGTGCAAATCGCGCGACGGGGCGCGCAAATCGTTCGCGGGCCTCGGCGCTCGGCGCGGCACCCGACTCCCACGCCCGCAGCGCGACGAGCGGACCGCCCAGCCGTCCGGTCACCCAGAGCGCATCGCCGGGACGCGCGCCGCGGCGCGAGAGCGGTGTGGCCGCGTGCCCGACGACGGTGAGCGTCATCGACAACTCGTGGCCGCGCGAAAGGTCGCCGCCGACGATGTGCGCGCCGGCCGCGCGCACGGCGTCGCCAATGCCGTCGCAGATGCGCAGGAAATCACCGCGCCACGCCTCGGGAAGCGTCATCGCGATGGCGACGCCCATCGGCGTGGCCGCCATCGCCGCGAGGTCGCTGAGCGCAGCGGTCGTCGCGCGATAGCCAAGCTCCTCGGGGGTGAGCCACGGCCGGCGGAAATGCACCCCTTCCACCGCGGTATCCACACTGAGCACGAGCTTCTCGCCCGGCGGCACGTCGAGCACGGCACAGTCATCGCCCACGCCGGAAGCGAGCGCGCCCCAGCGCTCGAGCGCCGCCGAGATGACGTCGAACTCGCCGCCGTAGCCGAGGGGAATGTGCCGCAGGTGGGTCATGCGTGAAGGTCGCGATCAGGGAAAGAGGCCGTCGGCGCCGCGTCGCACGCGGACCACGCCGCCCAGCGTACCGATCCAGGCGTAGGGACCATCGAGCAGGATGCTCGTGACCACATCGGGAAGATCGCTCCCCACGCGCAGGATGCGCGACCCCCCAGTGGCGCGATCGACCGCCAGCACGCCGAACGCGCCGCCGGCCCAGACGGTGCGCGCGTCGGCGGCAAGCGTTTCGATGGCACCGACCGAACGCCAGGCGACGGCGGGCCACGGCTCGCGCCACGCCCCATCGCGCAGCGAGAAGGTCAGCACGGCATCGGAGAGCGCGACGAAGACCAGCGAGTCGGCGCCCGCGAGCGCGCGCACGGGCTGACGCAGGCGGGGTTGCGCGGCGGCCGCGGCGGGGCGCACGAACTGGTCGCCGGCGTGCGGCGCGCGCAGGACGAGCCCGTCGTCGGTACCGACCCACAGCGTGTCGCCCGTCGAGAGCAGCGCACGCACCGCCACGCCCGGGAGGCCGCCAAGCGTCACGAGGCTTCCGCGGCCCTCGGTGGAGTCGGTGTCGAGGAAGGCGAGGCCGCGTTCGGTGCCCACCCAGACGCCGTCGCCGCGCGCCAGGATGCTGAGCACCACATCACTCGGCAGGCCCGCCAGTGGCGTGACGGCCCGCACGCCAGCGCCATTCATGGGCAACCGGAAGAGTCCGCGCGTGGTGCCCATCCAGATCGTGCCGGCCCGCACGTCGAGTGAAGTGGCGCGCGCGCCCCCGAAGCTGCGCCGCGCTTCGTCGTCGAGCCAGCGCCACTGCTGCAGGTCGTTGGTGGCGAAGGTGACGGCGAGGCGCGGCTCCACGCCGCGCGATGCGGGCGCCATCCAGATGCCGTCGGCGGCGCGGGCCAGCGCCCCTGCCCCGCCGGCCGCGAGGCCGAACGGCTGCGGCGTGGCCTGGTTGAAGAGCGGATCCACCTGGAAGAGCCCGCCGCCATTGGTGCCGAGCCAGACTTCGGTGCGATCCGGAGCGCGCGCGCCGGCGATGACGGAAAAGCTCTGGAGCGCGTCGTCGCGCGTGAGCAGACGGCCAAACGATTCAACCGATGGAAACTCGCGATACACCTCCTGCAGCGATGAGAGGCGCAGGCGCGCCGGCAGCGCGCCGCCGGGCGCACGCGCCACGAAGCCGGTGAGCGGCTGCAGCGTCCACGCCCCCAGTTGCGTGATCAGCCACGCGCTCTCGTCGGCCGGGTCGATGGCGATGCGCCGCACGAGCGACGGATCGAACCCGCCGTCGCGCGTGAACGGCGGAAGCCAGGCGCGCCGATCGCGGTCGTAGACGATGATCGCGTCGAGCGTGGCGGCGTAGATGAATCGCCGCGACACACCGATGGCGTGGACGATCGTCCCGCGCGTGACGGTCACGCGATCCTCGCGAAGGATGGCGCCGGCGAGTCCGCGGCGCGGTGCCACCGCGCCGTAGGTGCCGGGAGGCGGCGGCCCGCAACTGCTCGACGCGGCGGCCCACAGCGGTGCGGTGATCAGCAGCAGTGCGCGCGCGTTCACCGTTCGCCGACCGCGGACAGTTCGGCAAGCACGTACGCCGCTCGCGGCGGCTCGACGAACAGCCACGCCTCGCGCAGCGCGGCGAGCACGTCATCCAGCGTCACGCCGCGAATGGCGCCATTGGGCGCGGCCAGCTCGGCGGCGCGTCCGTGGACCCAGGCCGCTGCACCGCCCGCGTGCAGCGCGTCGTCGCACTGTGCCATCAGCGTGACGGCAATGCCGGCCAGAATGTCCCCGCTCCCGCCCTGCCCCAGCACCGGCGTGCCGCTCGCGCTCACGACGCAGCGGCCGTCGGGGGCACCGATGATCGTGGGGACGCCCTTGAGCAGGACCGTTGCTCCCGTTGCGCGCGCCAGCTCGCCAGCGACGTCGAAGCGCGTGGCATTCACCGTCGCGGCATCGGCTCCGGCCAGACGCGCGAACTCCAGCGGGTGCGGCGTCAGCAGGGCGCGGCGAGCGCCGATGAGCGCGGCGAACGCCGCCGGCTCCCCTTCGTACGCGTTGAGCGCGTCCGCATCAATGACCACCGGCCCGTCGCCGTTCCGCACGCAGCGCTCGATGAGCGGTTGGACATGCTCGCCGCGTCCGAGTCCGGGGCCAATGAGCAAGGCATCGGCCCACACCCGAATGGCCGCGGCCTCGGCATCGTTCCGCGGCCACGCGGCGGCGAGCGCCTCGGGGAGCGTGCGCTGCACGAGGTCCACGTTCTCCGGATCGACGACCAGCTTCACCAGGCCAACGCCACTGCGCAGCGCGGCGCGGCCAGCGAGGATCACCGCCCCCGCCATGCCGCGCGCACCGCCGACGATCGCGACCTTCTTGCGGGCGCCCTTATGCGCATCGGCCGCGATGCGCGGCACGACCTCGCGCACCCACGCCGCGTCGGCCAGCACGGGCGCGCCATCGGCGAAGTCCGCGTGGGCGCCGAGGCCGATATCCACGACGACAATGGCGCCGCACCAGTCGCGGGCCACCAGATGGCCGCGCTTGATCGTGCCGAACGTGACGGTGAGGTCGGCGCGGGGGGCGCCCGGATGGGCGCCCGTGGCGGCGTCGAGCCCACTGGGAACGTCGAGCGCCACGACGAACGCGCCGCCACCGCGCGCCGCGCTGATGGTCTCGCATGCCGCGGCGATCTCGCCGCGCGGCGCGCCCCGCGCCCCGGTGCCGAGGAGGCCATCGACCACCACGCCGGGCGAGCCGTGATGCATCGGCGCGTGCGACACCGACAGCATCGCCGCGTCCTTTGCGGCGCGCGCGTCATCGGTGCGCGGTGGCTCGATCTCGCGCACCCGCACCGGCACACCCTGCGCCGCGAGCAGGCCGGCCACGACCCAGGCATCGCCGCCGTTGTTGCCGCCGCCGGCATAGATCTCGACGCCCTCGCCGGCGCGTGCGCCGGCGAACCGCATCAGCTCGGCGGTCGCCGCGCGTCCCGCCGCCTGCATCAGGGCGCGCGACGGCGTGCCCGCCGCGATGGCCCGAGCATCACGCTCGGCTGCCTGCGCCGCGGTAACCACTCGCACGGGGGTCATGGTCAGGGTGCGGTCAGCTGACCGCGGCGGCGTTCCACGGATAGTTGCGGTCGAAGACGGCCGCAAATTCGAAGAGATCCACGAAATCGTCGCGGCTGTCCGTGGGCTGCGCGAGGAGCAGGCCCAGGTCGACGAGCGCAAAGACGATGTCGCCGAAATCCGCGGTGGTGGTCACCCCCCAGTGCTCGAGCACGAGGCGCGAGAGCACGCCATAGCGCTCGAGCGCGAGGTCGCGGCAGGCATCCGCCAGTTCGCGCCCCGAGAGGTGTCGACGCTCCGATTGCCGCGCCTGCGCGTACTCCAGCGCGGAGAGCACGAAGAGGAAGGCGTGTTCGTCGAACCGCGGTTCGCGAACGCGAATGCGGTCCATGACTCCTTCACGAAACGCCAGCTCGGACACTCCCTATCCTCCCTCGAGACCCCTACAAAATGCACCCGCGGGAACGGCGGAAGGTAGCCCTACACCCCCGCCTTCACTCCCGGATAGAGCGGGAACTCCGCCGTCAACGCGCGCACCTTCTCGCGCACCCGCGCGTGCGTGGCGGGATCCTCAGGCGCCTGCAGCACCTCGTCAATCAGTTCGGCCACGCGCTCCATCTCGGCCGTCCCCATCCCGCGCGTCGTGAGCGCGGGGGTGCCGAGGCGGATGCCGCTCGTCACGAACGGCGACTGCGTCTCGCGCGGCACGGTGTTCTTGTTCACCGTGATCCCCGCCTTGTCGAGCGCCTGCTCGGCCAGCTTGCCGGTGAGGTTCTTGTTGCGCAGGTCCACGAGGAGCAGGTGGTTGTCGGTGCCGCCGCTCACGATGTGGTAGCCGCGCTTGGCGAGCGCGCCGGCGAGCGTGCGGGCGTTATCGACCACGCGCTGGGCATACACCTTGAAGTCGTCCTGCAGCGCCTCGCCGAACGCCACCGCCTTGGCGGCGATGCAGTGCTCGAGCGGTCCGCCCTGCGTGCCGGGAAAGACGGCCTTGTCGACCGTCTTCGCATGCTCGGCCTTGCACAGGATCATCCCGCCGCGCGGCCCGCGCAGCGTCTTGTGCGTGGTCGTCGTGACGACGTCGGCGTGCGGGATGGGCGACGGATACACTCCGGCGGCCACGAGCCCCGCGAAGTGCGCCATGTCCACCATCAGGATGGCGCCCACCTTCCTGGCGATCTCTGCGAACTTCGCAAAATCGAGGTGGCGCGAGTAGGCCGAGTAGCCCGCGATGATCATCTTCGGCTTGTGCTCGAGCGCCAGCGCCTCGACCTCGTTCATGTCGATCAGCCCCTGCTCGTTCACGCCGTAGGCGACGATCTTGTACATCAGGCCGGAGAAGTTCACCGGCGAGCCGTGCGTGAGATGCCCGCCCATCGAGAGGTTCAGGCCGAGCACGGTGTCGCCCGGCTTGAGGAAGGCGAGGTAGACGGCGGCGTTGGCCTGGGCCCCCGCGTGCGGTTGCACATTGGCGTGGTCGGCGCCGAAGAGCTTCTTGGCGCGATCGATGGCCAGCTGCTCCACCTTGTCCACCACTTCGCAGCCGCCGTAGTAGCGCTTGCCGGGCAGCCCCTCGGCGTACTTGTTGGTCAGCGGCGAACCGAGCGCTTCGAGCACGGCGGGCGAGACGAAGTTCTCGCTGGCGATGAGCTCGAGCCCGTCACTCTGGCGCGCAATCTCCTCCTCGATGTAGCCGGCGAGTTCCGGATCCTGCGCGCGCAGTGCGTCCCCCGGCGGACAGCGGTCCCACGACATCCATGACTGGCTCACTGCTCCTCCTCGCGCTCGATCTTTTCGACGCGGCGTTCGTGCCGGCCGCCCTCGAAGGGCGTGTCCAGCCAGGTCTTGAGAATGTCCACGCCCTCGGCGTCGCTGATGCAGCGTGCCGGCAGGACGAGGATGTTGGCATCGTTGTGCAGCCGCGCCAGCGCGGCCACTTCGGTGTTCCACGCCACCGCGGCGCGCACGTGCGGATGGCGGTTGGCGGCGTACGCCATGCCCAGCCCCGTGCCGCACAGCAGCACGCCGCGCCGAGCCTTCCCCGTCTCCACCTCGCGCGCGACGGGATGCGCGTAGTCCGGATAGTCCACGGACGCCGCCGAATGCGTGCCGACGTCCTCCACCGCAAAGCCGAGTTCCGTGAGCACGGCCTTGAGCTTCTCCTTCAGCTCGAAGCCCGCGTGATCGGCGCCAATGGGAATCCGCTCCTTGCTCATGACTTGCGCGGCCACTGCGGCCAGGTCTTCACCAGCCCGCGGATCGCGGCGATCCGCTGCTCGGCGAGCTTGTCGGCCGCGAGGTAGGAGAGGATGCCCTGGTCCTTCGAGATCTGGTAGACGCTCAGCATCGTATCGAAGATCTCGTCGGCCTTTCGCAGCGCGCGTTCGCGCGTCCAGCCGGCGACTTCGCCGTACACATTGATGACGCCGCCGGCGTTGGCGACGAAATCCGGCCCGTACAGGATGCCGCGCTTCTCCACCGCCTCGCCGTGCTTGGCGGGGACGAGCAGCTGGTTGTTGGCGCCGCCGCAGACGATCTCGACGTTGAGCCTGGGGATCGTGTCGTCGTTGAGGATCGCTCCCAGGGCGCAGGGGGCGAAGATGTCGCCCTTCGCCGAGAAGATGGCGTCGCCCTCGACCGCCGTGGCGCCGAACTCCTTGACCATTGCCTGCACCTTCTCGGGGCGAATGTCGGTGACCACCAGCTTGGCCCCCGCCTTGTGCAGCTCGGCGCAGAGATAGTGGCCGACGTTGCCGACGCCCTGCACGATGACCGTCCGGCCGGTGAGGTCGGACGAGCCCCACTTGAACTGCGCCGACGCCTGAATGGCGCGGAAGACGCCGCGCGCCGTCACCGGCGACGGGTCGCCCGACTTGTTGGCAAGACCGGCGACGTACTCCGTCTCCATATGGACGAAGTCCATGTCGGCGGTGCTCGTGCCCACATCCTCCGCCGTCACGTACCGCCCGCCGAGTGACTCGACGAAGCGACCGTGCGCGCGGAAGATCAGCTCGCGGTTGGCCGTGCGGTTGTCGCCGATGATGACCGACTTGCCACCGCCCAGGTTGAGGCCGGCGACGGCGTTCTTGTATGTCATCCCGCGCGCGAGACGCAGCGCGTCGGTGATGGCTTCCTCGTCCGAGATGTAGTTCCAGAAGCGCGTCCCGCCGAGGGCGGGGCCGAGCGTGGTGTCGTGGATGGCAATGATGCCGCGGTATCCGGCCGACTTGTCCTGGCAGAGGACCACCTGTTCGTGGCCCATGTCGGACATGGTATCGAAGATCTTCATGGGGGAGAGTGACGGTGGACGGTAGACGGAGGACGGTGGACGGTGGACGGTGACCTAAGGGAAGATAGCAGCGCAACCTGCGCACTCACGGGGCGCTGGGTCGCGCCAGGCGCGGCGCGTCGCTCCTGCTCCGTTCGTGCTCCGCAATTACTCGGAATCTAAGCTAACGCTGCGTGGAGGCAGTGGGGCGCGCCGTCGGGGAAACGGGATGCGCGCGTCGGGCGTTTTCCGCCTGTGCGCGCGGATCGCATCCCACGGCGTTGGAGGGCGTCGGTAGCTAGAAGCGCCGTCTTGTCCAGACGACGACGACTGCTTGCGGCGGGTCGCGATGCCCAGGCCGTCGTGGATCGACGCATCCAAATGGGTGCCGATACTGGATCGGTGCCAAGGCGATCGTCGGGTACGCTTCGACAGCGAGAACGTCCTTGAGGGGCGCAACGAGATCGAGCACTTCCATACCCGCCGGCTGATACGCGTCGTCAACAAACAGGGCCACGCAGCCATTTGGAACCCGAACGATTCGCGTTGGACTGATCCAGCGAAGCGCGCGCGCTTCCTTGAGTAGGTCGGAGGTGACAAACGCGAACTTCATCGCGTCGCTTCCAGGCAGAAAGAATGTCCCGCCATAGTGCCGCCGGCGCGTGAGGACGTCCTGCAACACGCGCGAGTCCCGGTCCATGGCCCCGACCACGGTCACCGCGTCGAGCACCTGCGCCGTCTCGGCCACCTGCAATGCCACCTCGGCGGGGGCGCCGGCTTCCACCGTCACGAGCCTCGCCCGCGGCGCCGTGCCCACCACGCGCGCCTCGACCACCCACGTGCCGGCTGGCAGGTCGCCGAACACAAACGCCCCGTCGCGCACCGACACCTCGCGCGCCAACGCTGGGACGAGGACGCGCCCCCCGGCGACCGCCTTGCCTGAGGTGTGCTGCACCACGCCGCGAATAACCGCAGCTCCCCGCTCCGTGTCGGCTCTCACGAGCCGCAGGTCGAGTCGGCCGATGCCGGTAGTCGGCAGCTCCACCACTGGGCCAACTACCGCGTAATGCCCGGGCGAAGTGACGTCGAGGGTCAGCGGTGCGTCGAGTGGCAATCCGCATAACACGTACGTGCCGTCGCTTTCCACGGTAGCGCTGGCGCGTTCGGTCACCATGCGCGCGTTTCCGCTGTCGAGCGCCAAGGCTCCCCACTCCATCTGCAACGTCGTCCCCGGCACCATCCGCTGAGTCACAACATCGCGAATCGTCCCGAGCAGTAGGCCACGATCAGCGGGCGAGCCCGGCCCGCACCGAAGCGCGCGCACGACGGAACTTGACGGGATTGCAAGGTCGACGCGCAGCAGGGTATCAACGTCGCTCACGGAGAGCGCGCGGACCGGCGTGTCGAGGCCCAACGCGGTAAGGGCCTCATGATCGAAACCTACTAAGTAATCGCCGGGCGGCACGTTGAAGAAGCGGTAACGCCCTGTCGCGTCGGTGTCCACTCTGCGCACCGCGCCAGCCGCATTTCGCCGCGCCAACTGCACGGAGGCATCGGCAAGCGGACGCCCGGCGACGGAGTCAAAGACCGTGCCCTGGATCACCGGGCGCGCCGTAGGTTCCTGGGCGGCTACCGCCGCGGCAGCAGCGACGATTACGACGCCGCGCATAGGTACCCGGCCCACGCCAAGCCTACCGAGGAATACGGCGGGCATTGCGCACGCGGGCCTCAAGATCCTCGGCGGAGACCACTTTCTCTAGCATCAAGACCCCATCCAAAATTACGGCCGGCGTGCCGGGTATCTTCAGATTCTCTTCGGCCGTTCGGTCGCGTTCTACTCGCGCGATTCGGCTCGTGTCGCGCATGCACACGTCATACCGTCCAAGATCTGGCAGCGAGGCTCGCCGAGCAAGTTCGTTCCACGAGACTATTCCGAGTGAATCCTGAGCCGCGTACAGGGCATGGTACATCGGCTCGAAGCGCCCCTGCGCAGCCGCACACTCGGCCGCCCGCGCGCTTGCATACGCGTATCTATGGTATTCGAGCGGATAGTGCCGGAACACGACCTGCAGCGCCCCCGGGTGTGACTGCACTACTCGCGCCACGCTGACCGCGAAGCTACGACATGCCGGACACGCGAAATCGCCGAAGTATACCAGCCGCACGGCGGCAGAGTCGGGGCCCATCCTATGCCCCGACTCCAATTGCTGCGTCCAGCTTTCGACCGGGCGATTCTCGCGACGAGCCGACGCCCCTTGCGCGGCACGATTGCTAGCACCTTGCCCTAGCTGGCGGTACAAGAAGACCGACGTCACCGCGAAGGTGCAGGCAGCCACGATAATTGTCGCGGAGTCGAGGATACTCTGCCTACTCAACATTGCGCACCGGCGGGTTGAGGCGAAACGGCCGCGGTATAACGCACGCAGAGTAATTCATTCATTCTGCAACCATCGAGCCTCATGCTTCCCTATTCGCTCCGCTGGTACGTGCACCACAGGGTACTGTTCGGAGTGGGCGGAAACTCCGGGTAGATGACATTACCGAAGCAGTCGTAGCCCTGCGGATAGGTCGTCGTGCAATACGCATCAACGACGTTACAGCCGGGCGGCGCGTTAATGGCGTCTAGACAGGCGCTGGCCATCGCGCCGGCCGAGGGGCAGCCCGCCACGCAGAATTGAAACGTCTCACCGTCTGGGCACGGTGGGGGGGGGTGACGCCGCAAGCCCGTTGGGGGTTGCGAATCCAGCGCCCACGCTGACGAGCAAGGCACAACATGCGATTATCAACCGTCTCATTGGGGCCTCCTAGGTGGAGTTACCATCGCTCGCGGTCCGCATGAAACGGATGAGACGCGTCCGCGGTCCGCCATGAGCCTTCTCCTCGTGACATAGTGTGCAGTCGCGGATACAGGCATGCCACGGCCAAGTTGGTGCATACGCATGCCAAGTTGGGGCGCGATGGGACTCTCCCTGGTCTTGTCGACCGACACGGTTGCGGCGTGCCTAGCCAAGCCGCGCGGCACTCCAACGGCGGCCATCGTCAGACGCCGAGCACGCGAGCCGCGTCGCCGATTCGCGACTACGTCCCGGCAAGGCGAGCGGCGTGACTGGGCGATGCGTCGCGCCAGGAGATGGTGCCGGCGCTCTTGCGCGCTCGGAGCGCGTGTCGTAGTGTAATAGCGCCGTTAGACAGAGTTGTTCTGCAGCCGCGTTCCCCCTTCGTCAATGCGACATGGTAGCGCGCCCCGTCCCTGGATGGCGCATCAGTATCACCATGGTTCCGCGACCTCGACCGAAGAGCGTTTCGATGGACATCCGCAGGAGATCCGGCAGTCTCGGAGCCGTGGGACGAGACAGTTCACGTGGATCGTCCGTCGAGTCGCGCAGGTCTTCCGCTTCCTCGCGGGAGCGTTCTCGCGACGCTGTCCGCGCTTTGCTGTCAGCAGCCCGGAGCCGCGCCCACTCCGATGACGACAAGCGCGCATCGGACCGGTGGGTCCTGCGCGCGAAGGCGTTCGCAGTGACATTGCTTCGTCCGGACGTGGCCCTTGAGGTTGGCAGGCTACTCGAACATGACCCAGCGGATCTCAACGTCAGTCGCCACGCGTTGAGCAACGGGATCTCGCGTTGGACGCTTCGACGGCGGTTGGCACACACCGGCGTCTGCCCGAAGCAACTCGTCGCACTGGCGCGCATTTTCGCGGTGCTTGGGAGCTTCTCGCCGCGCGGGGCGGGCACGCGCGGTGGCGGACGCCTCACGGAGCGAACGCTGCTTCGCGGCGAACGGCGCACGGTCCGCGAATGGCTCGGTCACACCACAGCGTCGCTTGCCAACCTCTGGGCCGCCGGGGGCCTTTTGGCCGTGCACGACACGATCTCAAGGCGATTCCCAGCCCTAGTCGTCGCGACAGACCCGCGCGACTCGAAAGCCGCGAGGCAGCCCCCCCCTCGCAGATCTCGAGTAAGGCTCGACCGTGCTGAGAACCGATGGTGCATACTGGAACCACGCAAGGCCTGAGAAGGCTCGCCACGCGCCAGACTACCGTCCCCGCACCGCCGCCCGCCCAATCACAATCCGCTGGATCTCCGACGTCCCCTCGTAGATCTCCGTGACCTTGGCGTCACGGAAGAGCTTCTCGACAGGGTAGTCGGTCGTGTAGCCGTAGCCGCCAAAGACCTGGATGGCGTTCGTGGTCACCCACATCGCCGTCTCGGTGGCGAACAGCTTGCACATTGCGGCGTATTCAGTGATGGGCTCGCCGCGATCCTTGGCCGCTGCGGTCGCGTGCAGCAGCGACCGCGCCGCGTTGATGCGCGTCGCCATGTCGGCGAGCTTGAACTGGATCCCCTGGAACTCGCCAATCGCCTTGCCGAACTGGTGCCGCTCGCCCGCATAGGCCGCGGCGTGCTCGTAGGCGGCGCGCGCGATCCCCAGCGCCTGCGCGGCGATCCCCAGGCGCCCGCTCTCGAGCGACTGCATGGCGTAGACGAAGCCCTGGGACGCGTCGCCGAGCAGCCGGTCGCCGGGGATGCGCAGGTTGTCGAAGACGAGCTGCACCGTCTCCGACGCGCGCAGCCCCATCTTGTTCTCCTTCTTGCCGACCTTGAAGCCGGGGAGATCAGGCGTCAGGATGAACGCGCCGATCCCCTTGCCGCCGTGCCGCGCGGCGGGCGTGTCGGTGCGTGCCATCGCCAGAATCACCCCCGCGTGACCGCCCGCCGAAATCCACGACTTGGTGCCGTTGAGCACCCAGTCGTCGCCGTCGCGCACCGCCTGCGTGCGCAGCGCCGATGCGTCGGAGCCCGCCTCGGGCTCGGAGAGCGCGAACGCGCCCAGCTTCTCGCCGCGCGCCAGCGGCCCCAGGAACTCCGCCTTCTGCCCCTCCGTCCCGTACTTCAGGATCATCTGCGTCGGGAGCGAGTTGTGCACGCTCATCAGCACGCCCACCGAGGCGTCGGCGGCGGAGATCTCCTCCAGAGCCAGCAGATACGTCACCGTGTCGAGGCCGAGACCGTCATACGCCTCGGGGAGCATCATGCCGAGAAAACCCAGCTCGCCCAGCTTGCGGACGAGCGTCGGCTCAAAGTGCGCGTCGCGGTCCCACTGCGCCGCGAACGGCGCCACCTCGGCGGCGCAGAACTCGCGCGCGGTGTCGACGATGGCGAGTTGGGTTTCGGAGAGGTTCAGGAGCGGGTTCATCGAGATGGCGGATGGCGGATGGCGGATGGCGGATGGCCGAGGGCAGATGGCCGAGGGCAGATGGCAGATGGCGGATGTCACGCGGCGGAAGTGCGAAGGCGGACAGCAGTACATCTGCCATCCGCCCTCCGCCCTCCGCCATCAGTATGCGTAAAACCCGCGCCCAGCCTTACGCCCCAGCCATCCCTGCGCCACATACTTCCGCAGCAACGGGCACGGCCGGTACTTGGGATCGCCGAGCCCCCGGTGCATCACCTCGAGGATCGCGAGGCAGGTGTCGAGGCCAATGAAGTCGGCGAGCGCCAGCGGGCCCATGGGGTGGTTCATGCCGAGCTTCATCACCTGGTCGATGGCCTCGGGGGTCCCCACGCCTTCCATCACGCAGTAGACCGCCTCGTTGATCATCGGCATCAGGATGCGGTTGGCCACGAAGCCGGGGTAGTCGTTCACCTCCACCGGCACCTTGCCCACGCCCTTGGCGAGGGCGACGGTGCGCGCCGTGACGTCGTCGCTCGTGGCGAGGCCACGAATGACCTCGACGAGTTGCATCACCGGCACCGGATTCATGAAGTGCATGCCGATCACCGCGTCGGGGCGCTTCACGCGGCCGGCGATCTCGGTGATCGAGATGGAACTCGTGTTCGTCGCGAGGATCGCGCCGGCGGGGGCCAGCCGGTCCATCTCGGCGAAGATCTTGTGCTTGAGTTCGACGTTCTCGGTGGCCGCCTCGATCACGAACGCCGCGTTCGCGATGGCCTCCATCGTGGTCGCGGTCGCGATGCGCGCGAGCGCCGCGCTCTTGGCCGCCTCCTCCAGCGCCCCCTTCTTCACCTGCCGATCGAGGTTCTTGTCGATCGTGCCCTTGGCCTTGTCGAGCGCCGCCTGGCTGACGTCGATCATCGTCACGTCGTGGCCGGCCACCGCGCAGACGTGCGCGATGCCGTTCCCCATCTGACCAGCGCCGATCACCGCAATCCGGTCGGACATGCTATGACTCCCTGCGGCCGCTCGGCCGCCACGTGATGTCGAATCGCCATCCGCGGCGGTGGACCTGCATCCACCCGGCGTGAATGGCCAGCAGAAAACTAACGCCCAGCATTCCGAGTGCGGCGGCGGCGCCGGCCTCGGGTCCCCACGCGCCGCCCGTCAGCCAGTCCGGCCCGGCGGAGACGGTCCGGTAGAACGGCTGCGGGACGGCGAGTCCGCTCACCGGCGAATGCAGCACCGCGAGCTGCACGAAGTTGTACGCGAGGTGCGCGAGCCAGGCGGCCCAGAGCGAATCGAAGGCGAGCCGCACGAGGGCGAGAAAGACCCCGGCCAGCGTGACGAGCGCCACCGACTGCGCCGTCACGCCCGGATTGAGCAGGTGGAGGAGGCCGAAGACGACGCTCGTGACCGCCACCGCCACGGCCACGCCCCAGGCGCGCTGGAGCAGCGTGAAGGCGAATCCGCGGAGCGCCAGTTCCTCGGTGAGCGCGGCGGGCACGAGGATCGCCAGGGCGAGACCGGCCCCCGCCCACCAGCTCCCCGCTTCGGCCGGGACGACGCGCAGCGCGCCAGTCCAGATGAGGAGGCCCGCCGGCACGGCCATCGCGAAGCACCCGGCGGCCAGTCCGCCGAGCAGCGGCCATCGTCCGAGCCCGTCCACGCTCAGCCGCGTGGTGTCGCGCCACGACTCGCCGAACCAGCGCACCACGAGCGCGGTGGACACGAGCATCGCGACGGACGACATCACGCCGTACCCGATGAGGCGCGTCCCGGTGAGGGATCCGGTAATCCGGATGAACGGATATAGCAGCGCGGGCGCGACGGCGATGGCCACCAGCGAGACGCCGACGAACGCGACCAGCCGCGCGGCCGCCACGCCCCGGCTCATCGTCGGGCCGACCGGCGGTGCGTCGCCGCCCTCCGCCGGCCCGTACGCGGAAACGCGCCCCGTCGCGTGAAATCCCTCGGCGTCGGGGCGCGTCGTGTTCACCGAATCAGACCCGTTCGACCGACAGCGCCACCGCGTTGCCGCCGCCGAGGCAGAGCGTCGCGAGGCCGCGGTGGAGGCCGCGATCCTTGAGCGCGTAGAGCAGCGTCGTCAGGATGCGCGCCCCGCTCGCGCCGATCGGATGGCCCAGCGCGATGGCGCCGCCATTCACGTTCACCTTGTTCCAGTCCCAGCCCAGCCCGTCGCCGTCGGCCAGCGCCTGCGCGGCGAACGCCTCGTTGGCCTCGATGAGATCGAAGTCCCCGATCTTCATGCACGTCTTCTTCATCAGGTTCTGCACGGCGAGAATCGGCGCGAAGAACAGGTCCTGCGGATCGCCACCCCCCGACGCGTACCCGGTGATGCGCGCGAGGATCGGGAGCCCGTGCGCCTTCGCATAGTCCTCGCTCGCGACGACCAGCGCCGAGCCGCCGTCGTTGAGCCCCGGCGCGTTGCCGGCGGTCACCGTCAGTTCCTCGGGCTTCATGTCCTTGGGCGCGTCGCCCGGGAATGCCGGGCGCAGCTTGGCCAGCGCCTCGAGCGTGGTGTCCTTGCGCGGGCTCTCGTCGGTATCGAAGATGGTCGCACCCTTCTTGCCGGCGATCTCCACCTTCGCGATCTCGGCGGCGAACTTCCCTGCCTCGATCGCGGCCACCGCCTTCATGTGCGAGTGGTACGCGAACTCGTCCTGCCGCTGGCGCGTGATGCCGGCCTTCTTGGCCGTATACTCGGCGTGGCCGCCCATGTGACGATTGTAGAACGCGCACCAGAGTCCGTCCTTGATGAGCGCGTCCTGCATGGTCTGCGCGCCGAACTTCACGCCGTTGCGCATGCCGAAGACGAGGTGCGGCGCGCTCGACATCGACTCCTGGCCGCCCGCCACCAGCAGCTCCTCGTCGCCAGCGCGAATGGCCTGCGCGGCAAGCATCACGGCCTGCAGCCCGGAGCCGCACACCTTGTTGACCGTGTACGCGGGCACCGCCGCGGGAATGCCCGCCTTGATGAGCGCCTGGCGCGCCGGCGCCTGCCCCACGCCCGCCTGCAGCACGTTGCCCATGATGACCTCGCCGATCTCGGCGGGATCAATCTGCGCGCGCTCGATGGCCGCCTTGATGGCGATGGCGCCGAGTTCGGGAGCCTGCAGTGAAGCCAGCGAGCCGAGGAACCGGCCGATGGGGGTGCGGGCCGCGGATACGATGACGGGAGTCGACATATGCTGAGAGATGGCGGATGGCGGAAGGCAGAAGGCGGATGTGCCAATGAAAACTAGCGCGTTTCGCGCGTTGTGGTCGCCACCGCCGTGGGCGTGATCGCCGACATATGGACCGGGGCCAGCAGCCGCCCGGCTCTTCCGTCTCCCGTCTTCCGTCTCCCGTCTGCCCCTACCGCTGCCACCGCCGCGAGTTGTTGAACGCGATGGTGCCGCAGATCGCCGGCAGCGACGCGTCGAGCGCCGCCATCAGCCAGCGCCGATGGGACGAGCCTTCGTCGGACGGCATGCGCCCGTTGAAGATCACCTTGGACATCAGGAGGCTGGCCGCGACGCCCACCGACACGCCGGCCATCGTGTTCCGGAAACTCCCCGTCTCGGCGCCGATGTTGCCGATGGCGTACACGGTGCCGCCAATGGCGAAGGCCGCGCTGCCGATGCCGACGCCGTTGACGATGTGCTCGCGGAGTCGGTCCCGCTCGGAACTCATCATCGACGTCGCAATGCTGCCGATCCCGCGCCCGACGAAGTAGCCCAGCACGCCCGCGTACGTCCCGCCCACCACCTCGCCGGCGACCCGCTCGAGGCGGATGGCGGGCTTCCCTTCCTTCGGCAGGCCGGTCTGTTCGGCCGGGACCGGCACCGGGCCGAACTGCGCCCCGGCGGCGGCGGAGACGACCGCCAGCAGCGCCAGCAGGCGCCCGGTATGACGGCACGCGCCGCGCGTGGTCACGCGCTCGCGCCGCCGGCGGGTGTCAGGGCGCGCGCGGCGATCTCGCCGCGCACCCGCTCGATGAAGGATTCCACGCTCACCACCTCCTGCTTCTTGCCCTCACCGCGCACCCGCACGGCGATGGTCCCCGCCTCGGCTTCGCGCTTCCCGATGACCGCCATGTACGGCACCTTCAGCACTTCGGCCTGGCGGATACGGTAGTTCAACGACTCGTCGGTGGCGAGGTGCGCGCGGATGCCCGCGTCCTTCATCCGCCGCGTGACCTCCTGCGCCACCGGCATCAGTTCGTCGGAAATGGGAAGCACGCGCACCTGCTCGGGCGCCAGCCAGACCGGGAACGCCCCCGCGAAGTGCTCGATGAGAATGGCGATGAAGCGCTCGAACGAGCCGCTCACCGCGCGATGGATCACCACCGGGCGGTGCGCGGCGTTGTCCTCGCCCACGTACTCGAGGTCGAAGCGCTCCGGGGCGTTGTAGTCGAGCTGGATGGTCCCCAGCTGCCACTGCCGGCCGATGGAGTCGGTGACGTCGAAGTCGATCTTGGGACCGTAGAACGCGCCGTCGCCCGGCTTGAGTTCGTACGGACGCCCCGTCGCCTCGAGCGCCGCACGCAGCGACGCCTCGGCGCGGTCCCACAGCTCGTCGCTGCCGATGCGCACCGGCGGCCGCGTCGCGAAGCGCAGCGTCGCCGGCAGGCCGAAGGCGTCGTAGTAGCCGAGGATGAAGTCCATCAGGAACTTCACCTCGCTGGTGATCTGGTCTTCGGTGAGGAAGACGTGGCAGTCGTCCTGCGCGAACTGGCGCACGCGCGTGAGCCCCGACAGCGCGCCGGACACCTCGTTGCGGTGCAGCACGTCGAACGTCACGTAACGGATCGGCAGCTCGCGGTACGAATGCTTGTGCGAGTTGTAGAAGACGTAGTGCGACGGGCAGTTCATGGGCTTCAGCGACATGTCGTGCTCGTTCGTCTCGCTGTTCAGCACAAGGAACATGTTCTCCTTGTACTTGCCCCAGTGCCCCGATTGTTCCCACAGCGTCTTCGAGTAGAGCAGCGGCGTCTTGACCTCGAGGAAGTGCTCTCTCTGGCGCTCCCGCACAAAGGACTCGACGGCGTTGTACAGCGTGGTGCCGCGCGGCGACCAGAAGGCCGCGCCCGGCGAGACCGGGAAGAACTGGAACAGGTCCAGCGCCTTCCCCAGCACGCGGTGGTCACGCCGCTTGGCTTCCTCGAGGCGGTGCAGGTGCGCGTCCAGCTCCTCCTTCCGGAAGAAGGCGGTCGCGTAGATGCGCTGCAGCATCTGCCGCTTCTCGTCGCCGCGCCAGTACGCGCCCGCGGTGTGCAGCAGCTTGAAGTGCTTGAGGAGCGAGGTGTCGGGGACGTGCGGGCCGCGGCACAGGTCGGTGAAGGCGCCGTCGGTGTACGTCGAGATGACCTCGTCGGTCCCCTCGAAATCGGCCAGCCGCTCCAGCTTGAGCGGATCGTCGCTGAAGACGTCGCGCGCCTGCGCCTGCGACACCTCGGCGCGGACGAACGGAATCTTCTCCGCGGCGACCTTTCGCATCTCCGCCTCGAACGCCTCGAGGTCCTCGGGCGTGAACGGCTTGCTGACCTCGAAGTCGTAGTAGAACCCGTCGTCGATGGCGGGACCGAAGCCGATCTTCGCCTCCGGGCGCAGGCGGCGCACCGCGGTGGCCAGGATGTGCGCGCCGGAGTGCCGCAGCACGGCGAGCGCGCGCGGGTCCTTTTCCGTGATGACCGTGAACGCCCCGCCCTTGCGCAGCGGCGTCTGCAGGTCCTGCACCTCGCCGTCCACCGCAACGGCGATGGCGGCCTGAAGGAGGCGCGGGCCAATGGAGGCGACGACCTCCCTGGGAAGGGTGCCGGGCGCCACCTCGCGGGTGGCGCCATCAGGAAGGGTGAGGATCAGCGGCGCAATCATAGATCTGGGGGTGCAAAGGCACGGGCACGGTGGGGTGCACAGAAGGGGGGACACGACGCCCCCACGGTATCGTCACAACTTAGCAGGACAGCCCGGAGCGCGGCGAGGGCCAAACCCTCACTGCACAAGGGCATCGGTCACTGCGCCGACGCCGTCGCTTCGGCGCGCCGCCTACCGTTAGACACGCGGGCGCCCGTATCTTTGGAGTCACATGACCATCCCGTCCTCTTCCGACATTCCCGCGCAATACGACGCGGGCGGCACCGAACGCACCCTGTACGAGGCGTGGGAATCGGCCGGCCTCTTTCACGCGCATGCCGAGCAGACCACCCGCGCCGGCGGCCCGCGCGACCCGTTCACGATCGTCATTCCGCCGCCCAACGTCACGGCCGTCCTGCACGTCGGCCACGGCCTGAACAACGCCGTGCAGGACGTCATCGTCCGGTGGCGGCGCATGGCGGGCGACGAGGCGCTGTGGCTCCCGGGCACCGACCACGCCGGCATCGCCACGCAGAACGTCGTGGAGAAGCTCATCGCGCAGGAGGGCAAGACGCGCTTCGACCTCGGGCGCGAGGCGTTCGTCGGACGGACGGCCGACTTCGTGCGCGAGACGGGCGGCGTCATCCTGCAGCAGCTGCGCGCCATCGGCGCCTCGGCCGACTGGCGGCGCACGGCATACACGCTGTCGCCGGAACTGTCGCGCGCCGTGCGCGAGGCGTTCGTGCGGCTGTACGAGAAGGGGCTCATCTACCGCGGCTACCGCGTAATCCACTGGTGCCCGCGCTGCCTCACGTCGCTCTCCGACGAGGAGGCCGAGTTCAAGGAGACGCACGGCAAGCTGTACCACGTGCGCTATCCGCTGGCCGACGATCCGTCGCGCTTCATCACCGTCGCCACCACGCGCCCCGAGACGATGCTCGGCGACGTGGCGGTGGCCGTGCACCCCGACGACGCGCGGTACAAAGACCTCGTCGGCACCGAGCTTTTGCTCCCGATCGCGAACGTGCGCATTCCCATCGTGGCCGATGCGTTTGTGGACAAGGAGTTCGGCACGGGAATGGTGAAGATCACGCCGGCGCACGACCCCAACGATTTCGAGGCGGGCAAGCGGCTCGGCCTGGCGATGCCCGTGGTGATCACCCCCGACGGGCACCTGGGCGAGGTGCACGACGCCGAAGGGCGTGTGCCGGCGGCGCTGCGCGGTGTGGAGCGGTTCGACGCGCGCAAGAAGGTCGTGAAGATGCTCGAGGCGCAGGGCTATTTGGAGAAGATCGACCAGCACCACCACTCGGTGCGCCACTGCTACCGGTGCCACACCGTCGTGGAGCCGCGCCTCAGCGACCAGTGGTTCGTGAAGATGGCGCCGCTCGCCAAGCCGGCGCTCGAGGCCGTGCGCGATGGCACCGTGCGCATCGTCCCCGAGCGGTGGGAAGCGGTGTACGTGAACTGGATGGAGGGGATCCGAGACTGGAACATCTCCCGCCAGCTCTGGTGGGGACATCGCATTCCCGTCTGGCGGTGCGCCTGCGGCCACGAGGCGGCGCTGCGCGAGAATCCCACGGGCGCGTGCCCCAAGTGCGGCGGCGCGTGGACGCAGGACGAGGATGTGCTCGACACCTGGTTCTCGTCGTGGCTCTGGCCCATCAGCACGCTCGGCTGGCCCGACAAGGCGAATGGCGCCGACCTCAAGGCCTTCTACCCCACCGATGTGCTCGTCACCGCGCCGGAGATCCTGTTCTTCTGGGTGGCGCGCATGATCATGGCCGGGTACGAGTTCACCGGTCAGGCGCCGTTCCACACGGTCTACCTGCACGGCACGGTGCGCGACATGCAGCACCGCAAGATGTCCAAGTCGCTGGGCAACGGCATCGACCCGCTGGAGGTCGTGGAGAAGTTCGGCGCCGACGCGCTGCGCTGGACGATGATCGCGGGCATGGGGCTTGGCGTGGACGTGCTGCTCGATCCCGACGACCTCGAGAAGTCGTTCGCCCCGGGGCGCAACTTCGCGACGAAGCTGTGGAACATCGGCCGCTTCCTGCTGATGCAGGTGGGGCACGACGCGGTGCGCCCGTTCGACGCGCTCGACCGCCGCAAGTTCCGCAGCGCCGATCACTGGATCGTGAACCGGCTTGCCGACGCGGTGGCCGAGTGCAACGCCGCGCTGGGGCCGGTGCGCCCGCCCGGTGGCAAGTGGCCGGAGAACCAGCGGCAGGCCGGGCTGCGGCTCGATGCGTACGCCGAGGCGGCGCGTCGCTTCCTCTGGAACGACCTTGCCGACTGGTATGTAGAATCGAGCAAGCACCGGCTGGCCGAGAGTGGCGAGGACCGCGAGATCGCGCGGGCCCTCCTGGTGCACTGCTTCGACCAGGGCCTGCGCCTCCTGCATCCCATCATGCCATTCATCACCGAGACACTCTGGCAGCGGCTCCCCGCGCACGTGGCGGGCACCTGGCTCGTGCAGGCGGCGTGGCCCACCGCGCCCTCGCGCAGCGAGCTGGCGCACGAGTTCGAGGTGGTGAAGGACGTCATCACCGCGGTGCGGCAGATCCGCAACGACTACGTGCTGCCGCCCACGCAGCCGCTCACCGCGCACCTGGCCGGCAACGCCCCGGCCGCGGCGATGGCGATGGCCGAGTCGGCCTTCGTGCAGCGCATGTGCCGCGCCGAACTCGTCACGCAGGCGGCCGGATCCGGCGCCGCCGCGCACGCCCTGCTTGGCGCCGGGCTCGAGGTCGTGATTCCGCTGGAAGGGATCGTCGACGTGGCGAAGGAGCGGGGCAAGCTCGAGGGCGAATTGGCGCAGCTCGACAAGCAGCTCACCGGCCTGCGCGGCCGGCTGGCGAACGCCGGCTTCACCAGCAAGGCGCCGGTCAATATCGTCGAGGCCGAGCGCGCCAAGGAGACCGAGTGGGCGGCGCGGGCCGACCAGCTGCGCGCCAAGATCAAGGCGATGGGCGGAGCGTGAGCGCTCGTACGCGCCTGATGTCGGCGGCAGTCGCCGCGGCCTGCGCCGTGGGATGCGCCTCTCCGGGCATGCCGCCCGGCGGGCCGGTCGATCGCGCGGCCCCGGTGATCACGAAGGTGTCGCCCGACTCCGGCGCGCTGAACGTGAAGGCCAAGAGCGTGACGGTGCGCTTCAACGAGGTGATCAGCGAACACCCCAAGGGTGCCGCGGATCTCGGCGCGGTCGTCATCCTCTCGCCGTCGGACGGCGCGGCGCGCGTCGACTGGCACCGCGACGCCATCACGGTGCGACCACGCAATAGCTTCCGCCCGAACACCGCGTACTCGTTGACGCTGATGCCCGGGCTCAGCGACCTGAGCGGCAACGCCACGCCGCGGGCGCGCACGTATGTGTTCAGCACCGGCACGACGATTCCGCGCGGCGTGGTGCGCGGCGCGGTCTTCGACTGGGTCACGCTGAAGCCGGCGGGCGGCGCGCTCATCGACGCGCGGGTCGGCAACGACACGACGTTTCGCTGGATCGCGCGCACCGACACCACCGGGCGCTACACGATTCCCAACCTTCCCGCCGGCACGTACACCATCCGCGCGATCATCGACGCCAACGCCAACGGCCGGCTGGAGCCGCGCGAGCTGTGGGATTCGTCGACGGTCGAGGTGGTCGATTCGCTCCGCCGCGACCTGTACGCGTTCACCCACGACACGCTGCGCGCGCGCGTGGTGGGCGCCGATGTGCGCGACTCGCTGACGCTGCGCCTGGGCTTCGACCGCCCGCTCGCGCTCACCCCCGCGCTCACCGTCCTGCAGGTGGAGATCAAGGCCGCCGATTCGAGCCGCGTGGAGATCCGCTTGGTGATGCGCGCGTCGGCATACGACTCGCTCTCCCGCGCCCGGGACGCGGCGGCCAAGGACAGCGCGCTGCGCGCCGATACCAGCGCCGCCGGGCGCAAGGCGCGCGAGCGCGCCGATTCGCTGCGGGTGATCGCGGAGCGCGACTCCGTGGAGCGCTCGCGCGTCGAGGCGCGCCGCGCGGCGCGGGACACGGTGCCCAAGATCGTGCTCCCCGTCGCGCAGCGTCAGGCGATCACCGCCGATTACGTGGCGATCCTCGGCACCCCGCTGGCCCCCGGCAACTATCGCGTGGTCGTGCGCGACGCCGTGAGCGCGTCGGGCAAGGTCGGCACGAGCGAGCGCACGTTCATCCGGGCGAAGCCAACGGAGAAGAAGCCAGAGGCGGGAAAACCGGCGGACGCCGAGAAGAAGCCGCCGGCGGACGCCCCGGGCACGTCCAAGCCACCATCAGCCGCGCCCGCTTCGACGACGAAGCCGCCGGTCGTCCCGCCCAACCAGCCACCCGTGCGATGACCGACCCGCGGCGCGCGCTGCCGGCCGTACACGTGCTCCTCGAGCAGGACGGGGTTCGTGCGCTCGCCGAACGTGTGCCGCGGACGGTGGTGGCCGAGGCGGTGCGCGCCGTGCTCGAGGCGGCGCGCGCCGTGCCCGCGAGCGCGCCGGCGAGTGACGCCGAGTGGACCGCGGCGATTGCCGCGCACCTCGAGGCGACCGAGCGGCCGACGCTTCAGCCCGTGCTCAACGCCACGGGCGTGGTGCTGCACACCAATCTCGGCCGCGCGCCGCTGGCCGCCGCGGCCATCGCGGCAATCGGCGAGGTGGCCCGTGGCTTCTCGTCGCTCGAGTACGACCTCGCCGCGGGAACGCGCGGCTCGCGGCACGTGCACTGCGGGGCGCTGCTGCAAGAACTGACCGGCGCGGAGGACGCGCTGGTGGTCAACAACTGCGCGGCGGCGCTGGTGCTCGCGCTCAATACCGTCGCCAACGGCCGCGAGGCGATCGTGTCGCGCGGCGAACTGGTGGAGATCGGCGGCTCGTTCCGCGTCCCCGATATCATGGCGCGCAGCGGGGCGCGCCTGGTGGAGGTGGGTACGACCAACCGGACGCACGCCGACGATTACCGCCGCGCCTGCACGCCGCAGACCGGCGCGCTGGTTTCGGTGCATCGCAGCAACTTCACGCTCGACGGCTTCGTCGCCGCCGTCTCGCCGCGTGCGCTGTCCGACGTGGCCGCCGCGGCCGGCGTCCCCCTGCTCTACGACTTTGGCAGCGGGCTGATGCTGGACCTCGCGCCGTGGGGGCTGGCCGGCGAACCGACGGCGCGCGACGCCGTGGCGTCGGGCGCGTCGCTCGTCGTGATGAGCGGCGACAAGCTGCTGGGCGGACCGCAGGCCGGCATCATCCTGGGCCAGGCCAAGTTCGTGGACGCGCTGCGCCGCAATCCGCTGGCGCGCGCGCTGCGCGTGGACAAGCTCACGCTGGCGGCGCTGCACGCGACGCTGCGCCTGTACCGCGAACCGGCGCGCGCCGTGCGCGAGATCCCGGCGCTGGCGATGCTCACCGCGACGGTCGAGTCGTTGCGCGCGCGGGCCGAGGCGTTGGTCGCGCCGCTCGCCGGCTGCGGCATTCGCGCGCGCATCGTAACCTGCGAGGCCACGGTGGGGGGCGGCGCGTTCCCCACGGCGCGCATTCCCTCGTGCGCGGTGGTGCTGGACGGCGATGCGGCCGCGCTCGAGCGCGCGCTGCGCGGCGGCGCGCGGCCGGTGATCGGCCGCATTGCCGACGGCGCGCTCTGGCTCGACCTGCGCGGCATCGCGCCCGACGACGACGCGCGCCTGGCGGACGCGCTGCGCGGAGCGACCTCGTGAAGCGCGGCGAACCCAACGACTCGGCCGGCCGGACCGAGACGCCCGCCCAGCGGCGCACCAGTCGCACGCTGCGACGTCGCGCCGTGTTCCTGGACCGCGACGGCACGCTCATCGTCGACAAGCATTACCTGAAGGACCCCGCGCAGGTGGAACTGATTGCCGACGTCGCCAACGCGGTGCGCGTGTTCAACTACGCCCTCGTGCCGGTGATCGTCGTCTCCAACCAGTCGGGAATCGCCCGCGGGCTGCTCACCGAGCAGGACTATCGGGCGCAGCGCGCGCGCATCGACGACCTGCTCGAGGAACGGAGCGCGTACGTGGACGACCACTATCACTGCCCGCATCATCCGGACATCAGCGGGCCGTGTGAATGCCGCAAGCCGGGCATCGGGATGTTCGAGCAGGCCATCGTCGAGCATCAGCTCGACGCGGGGGCGTCGTTCTATATCGGCGACAAGCTGCGCGACCTGCTCCCCGCGCTGCGGTACGGTGGCCGCGGCATGCTCGTGCCGTCAGCCGCAACGCCACGCGAAGACATCGTGGCGGCGCAGGAGGCCGGGTTCGACGTCGTGCCGTCGCTCACCGACGCCGCCGCGCTCGCGCTCGGTCGTCCCCACACGCTGGAGCCTTGAGATGAAGCGCCTCGCGGTCCTCGCGTCGGGTGGCGGCAGCAACCTGCAGGCGATGCTCGATCATCTCGCCGCGCTCGGCGGCGACGCGCCGGCGCAGGTGACGCTGGTCGCCAGCGACCGGGCCGAGGCCTTTGCGCTCGAGCGCGCGCGGACGCGTGGCATCGCCGCCGTGCACCTGCCGCGCCGCGCCCCCGAGGGCGCGCTGGAGACGCTGCTGGCCGACCACGGCACGGACCTGGTGGTGCTCGCCGGCTACCTGCGGCTCATACCATCCGCCGTCGTCCGCCGCTGGAATGGACGGATCCTGAACATCCATCCCGCGCTCCTGCCGGCCTTTGGCGGGCACGGGATGTACGGTCATCGCGTGCACGACGCGGTGCTCGCCGCGGGCGTGCGCCTCTCCGGCGCCACGGTGCATTTCGTCGACGAGCACTTCGACCGCGGCGCGATCATCGCGCAGTGGCCCGTCCCCGTGCGCCCCGACGACACGCCCGACACCCTCGCGCGCCGCGTGCTCGCGGTGGAGCATCGGTTGTACCCCTGGTGCGTGGACGCCGTGGCGCGCGGAACAATCCGACTCGGCGATGATGGCCGCGTCCAGGGTTCGCTGCCTTACGACTTCCCCCGCTTCGGCGTCGAGGGCCCGCCCCACCCCTTTGTACCGCAGGAGTAGCGGTAATCGTGAATCGCCATCGCCAATCGTAATCGTCAATCGCAATCCTGAATCCAGTTCCGAATTCCCAATCCTCAATCGTAGTGATAGAGCCAATGCCTCTCGCTCTCCTGAGTGTCTCCGATAAGTCCGGCATCCTCGACTTCGCCCGTGGGCTCGTCGATCGCGGCTTCGGCCTCGTCTCCACCGGCGGTACCGCCAAGGCGCTGCGCGACGCCGGCCTGGCCGTGCGCGACATCTCCGAGGTCACCGGCTTCCCGGAGATGCTCGACGGCCGCGTGAAGACGCTGCACCCCGTGGTGCACGGCGGGCTGCTGGCCCGCCGCGACCTCCCCGAGCACATGGCGGTGATCGCCGAACACGGCATCGCCCCCATCGACGTGGTGGTGGTGAACCTGTATCCGTTCCGCGAGACGGCGGCCAAGCCGAACGTCGCGCCCGAGGACGTGATCGAGCAGATCGACATCGGCGGCCCGTCAATGCTGCGTTCAGCGGCCAAGAACTTCGCGGCGGTGACGGTCGTGGTGGACCCGGACGATTACGGTCGGGTGCTCGCGGCGTTCGAAGCGGGCGGTGACCTGGTGTCGCTGCGCCGCGAACTCGCCGGCAAGGTGTACGCGCACACGGCGGCGTACGACAGCGCCATCGCCGCCTGGTTCGCGCAGCAGGAGGGCGTTCGCTTCCCGGCGCGCATGACCATGGCCTTCGAGCGCGCGCAGACGCTGCGCTACGGCGAGAATCCGCACCAGCAGGCGGCGTTCTACGTGGACGCGCCCGGGGCCGGACTCGCGGCGCTCGTGCAGAAGGGCGGCAAGGAACTCAGCTTCAACAATTTCCTCGACCTCGAGGGGGCGCTGCTCGCGGTGGACCCGTTTGCCGGCGAGACGGCGTGCGCCATCGTGAAGCACACCACGCCCTGCGGGCTCGCCACCGGCGCGACTGCGCTCGAGGCGTACCAGAAGGCGCTGGCCTGCGACCCGGTGTCGGCCTTCGGCTCCATCATCGCCTTCACCGTGCCAGTGGACGCGGCGACGGCGCAGGCCATCTCGTCACTCTTCGTCGAGTGCATCGTGGCGCCGGCCTTCGCGCCCGAAGCCGTCGAGATCCTCGGCGCCAAGAAGAACCTGCGCGTCCTCGAGGGGCGGGCCGCCGAACGGCCGCACGCCCTCGACGTGAAGCGCGTGCGCGGCGGCGTGCTGGTGCAGGAGAAGGCGCCGACGATCCTCGACAACCGCACGTGGAAGGTGGTGACGAAGCGCGCGCCGACCGACGTGGAGCAGCGCGACCTGCTCTTCGCCTGGCGCGCCGTGGCCAGCGTGAAGTCGAACGCCATCGTCCTCGCCCGCGACGGCGCGACGATCGGCATTGGCGCGGGACAGATGTCGCGCGTGGATGCCGCCTTCCTCGCGGCGCACAAGGCGAAGGGCGCCGGGCACTCCACCGCCGGCTCGGCCCTCGGCTCCGACGCCTTCTTCCCCTTCCGCGACAGCATCGATCAGGTCGCCTCCGCCGGCGTCACCGCCATCGTGCAGCCCGGCGGCTCGGTGCGCGACGCCGAAGTGATCGCGGCGGCGGATGAGCATGGGATTACGATGGTGTTTACGGGGCAGCGGTTGTTTAGGCACTAGACTGGTATCGCAGGGTAGCAGGGGGGTGCAAGGGCAAGGGCACAGTGTGGTGCAAGGGCACGGGCACAGTGTGGTGCAAGGGCACGGGCACGGTGTGGTGCAGAGGCACGGGCACCCGATCGTGTCCTGAACCCCACCGTGCCTTTGCACTACACCGTGCCCGTGCCCTTGCACCCCACCGTGCCCGTTCCCCTGCACCGAGAAACGCTCCCTGCACCCTGCACTGCCCCGTATATTGATGGGTTACCCGAAATCTTCCCTCCGCTCCGACCCCGATGGCGACGCCTGCCGCTGCTGAACTCGACAACCGCCCGTCCTACCTGGCCGCTGGCATCGCCGGGGTGCTGGTCTTCCTGCTCTATCTCATCACCCTCTCCCCCGAGACGGCGATGTGGGACACCAGCGAGTACATCGCGGCCGCGTACACCCTCGGCATTCCGCATCCGCCGGGAAATCCGTTCTTCGTCCTCATCGGGCGCGTCTTCTCGATCCTCCCCGTCGCGCCCACCGTCGCGATGCGCATCAACCTGCTGGCGGCCATCTCGAGCTCCACGGCCGCGGCGATGTGGTTCCTGATCACCGAACGCGTGCTGGTGGGCTGGTTCGAGGCGCGCTGGCAGCGCATCGTGGGCGGTGCCATCGCGGTGCTCATCGGCGCCACCGCCTTCACGGTCTGGTCGCAGTCGGTGGTGAACGAGAAGGTCTACACCATCTCGCTGGCCGGCATGGCCATCACCGCCTGGCTCACCGTGCGGTGGTGCGACGATCCCGACGGCCCGGGTGCCGATCGACTCCTCGTCCTCATCGCGTACATCTGCGGCCTCGGCTACGCCAACCATATGGCCGGGATGCTCGCCGCCCCGGCGGTGGGGCTGTCGGTCCTCATCCGCCGGCCGCGCACCATCCTCCGCTGGCGCCTCCTGCTTGCCTGCGCCGGCGCGCTCGTGCTGGGCGGCACGCCGTTCCTTACGCAGCCCATTCGCGCCGCGCACTTCCCGGCCGTGAACGAGGGCGAGCCGACGGCGTGCCGCGATGGACTGAAGATGTCGTGCACCTTCTCGAAGGGGACGTACGACGCCTTCATGTACAACTTCAACCGCGGCCAGTACGGCAAGCCGTCCCTCTCCGAGCGCCAGGCGCCCTTCGGCGCGCAGATCGGCATGTGGTGGACGTACTTCCGCTGGCAGTGGCTGCGCGACTTCGACGGCGTGCGCCCGGGCCTGCAGGGTTCGCTGGCCGCGGTCTTCCTCGTCCTCGGCATCCTCGGCGGATGGGTGCACTACCGCCGCGACCCGCGAAGTTTCGCGTTCTTCGGACCGTTGATGTTCACGGTCACGCTGCTCCTCATCTACTACATGAACTTCAAGTACGGCTATTCGCAGGCAGTCGAACTTGGCGATTCGGTGCAGCGTGAGGTGCGCGACCGCGACTACTTCTACCTGTGGAGCTTCTCGGCCTGGTCGGTCTGGGCCGCGCTCGGACTGACCTTCGTCTGGGAATCGTTCGCCGCGCTCGTGGGCACCGACAAGGTGCAACTGGGAAGCGAGACTATTGAACTCCCGACCAGGCGCGGCTGGGCGCTCACGTCGCCGGTGCTGCTGCTCGCCATCGTGCCGCTCTTCGGCAACTGGGAGGCCTCGTCGCGCCGTGGCGAGACCGACACCGGCGATTTCGCCATCGACCTGCTGAACAGCGTCGAGCCGTACGGCATCCTGGTCACCGTCGGCGACAACGACACCTTCCCGCTCTGGTACGCGCAGGAAGTGCTGGGCGTGCGCAAGGACGTGGTGGTCGCCAACACCTCGTTGCTCAACACCGACTGGTACACGCGGCAGATGCTGCGACGCCCGGTCTATGACTACGACACGCTCAAGGGACCGATCGCGTATCGCGGCAAGACGTGGAACAAGCCGTCGGGTCCGCCGATGGAGATGACCCTCGACCAGGCCGACTCGGTGCCGCTCGGGCAGGAACTCACGACGCCGCAGGTGTTCGTGGCCGGCAAGATCAAGGCGGTCATCCAGCCGCGCTTCCTCGCCCGCGCCGACATCTTCGTCCTCAAGATGATCCAGGACGGCAAGCGCGCGGTCTTCTTCAGCCGGACATCCGGCGGCTATCCGTTCGAGCTCGGCCTCGGCGATTACGTGCTGACGCAGGGGCTCTCGCGCAAGCTGCTCACCGATTCCATTGCGGGCGGCCCCGGGCTGGTGAAGCTCCAGGGCGAGGGCTGGGTGGACGTCGAACGGATGAAGGCGCTGGCCAAGGAGTTCCGCGCGCCCGACGCGATTACGCGCAAGAACAAGTGGGTGGACCGGGCGTCGGTGGGCATTCCCTACCTCTACGTCTCCACCAACTACGTGCTGTCCGAGGCGTTGAGCCAGACGGGCGACCGCGCGGGCTCGGAGAAGGCGCTCGGCGATGCGATGAAGGTGGCGCGGGCCACCGGGCTCGGTGACCTCTTCGAAGGAGCCGGCCCCCCGCCGCCGCCGCCGGTACAGTCGGGCGACTCGGCGCGGAAGACGGCCATTCCGATCAAGCCGTAGCGTCGCGCAGCGTTACCGTGGCCGCCGTGTACGTCTCGTGCACGGCGGCCACGAGCGTCTTGGCGGACGCAATGTCCCCCTGCTTGGCAGCCTGCTCCACCGCCAGGCAGGCATCGGCGAGGGCCGCGAGCCCGAGCTGACGGGAACTTCCCTTGAGCGTGTGCGCCGCCTCGGCGGCCGTCTGCGCGTCGCCGGTGTCGAGCGCGCCCTGCAGCGCCGACACGCGGCCGGCCGAATGCTCGACGAAGACGCTGGCCATCTGCCGCACCAGGGCGTCGCCGCCGAGGGCGCGCAGGCCATCGAGGGCCGCGCGAACGGAGTCTGGGATCTCGGACACGGAATTCTCCGGAAGTGGGGGGCAGGCGGAGGTGCCCTAATCTATGCTGGCGCAAGTCCTCCGGCGCGATGCCGCGTGCGCTAACTTTCATTGTCCCCAGAACGCGACAATGCGAGCTACCAAGGAAATGAATTTCCCCCCCACCACGGGGCCGGCCGCCGATGAGGCGATCTCGACCTTCCGGGCGCGGGTGATCGACAAGCTGACGTACTTCGTGGGCAAGGACCCGGGCCATGCGCTCGAGCATGACTGGTTCGTGGCCACCGCCCTCGCCGTGCGCGACTACGTGACGCGTCATTGGATGGATGCGACGCGCCGGACGTACCGCGATGGCAACAAGCGCGTCTACTACTTCTCGCTCGAGTTCCTCATCGGCCGCCAGCTCTCCGAGGCGCTCGGCAATCTCGGCCTTACCGAGACTGCCCGGCAGGCGCTCGCCGACCTGGGCGTGGACCTCGACCGCCTGCGCAAGCGCGAGGCCGATCCCGGACTCGGGAACGGCGGCCTGGGCCGCCTCGCCGCCTGCTACATGGAGTCGATGGCGACGCTACGGATCCCGGCCTACGGGTATGGCATCCGCTACGATCACGGCATCTTCCGCCAGGCCCTCACCGACGGCTGGCAGGTGGAACTCCCCGAGGAGTGGCTCTCCTCCGGCAATCCGTGGGAGTTCGAGCGCCCCGAGGTGACGTACACCATCGGGTTCGGCGGCACGGTCGAGACCATCGATCAGCCCGACGGCACCACGCGCTCCATCTGGCAGCCGGCGGACAGCGTGAAGGCCGTGGCCTACGACACGCCGATCACCGGCTGGCGCGGCGCGCACGTCAACACGCTGCGGCTCTGGTCGGCCCGCGCCGCCGATCCGATCTCCCTCGAGGACTTCAATCGCGGCGACCACGTGGGCGCGCTCGCCGAGCGCGTGCGCCTGGAGGCGGTGTCGCGGGTGCTCTACCCCGCCGATCACACCGCCGCCGGGCAGGAACTGCGGTTGCGGCAGGAGATCTTCTTCGCGTCGGCGTCGCTGCAGGACATCGTGCGGCGGCACCAGCAGCAGCACGGCGACTTGCTCTCGCTCCCCGATCACGTCGCCATCCAGCTGAACGACACGCACCCGGTGATCGCGATTCCCGAGCTGATGCGGCTCCTCGTCGACGAGCACGGGCTCACGTGGGACCTCGCCTGGGACATCACGCGGACGGTCTTCAACTACACCAACCACACGCTGCTCCCCGAGGCGCTGGAAAAGTGGTCGGTGCCGCTGATGGAAGGACTCCTGCCGCGGCACCTGCAGATCATCTTCCTCATCAACGGGCTGCACCTCGACGAGTTGCGCACGCGCGGCTGCACCGACGCCAACGTGCTCGCGTCGGTCAGCCTGATCGAGGAGAATGGCGGCCGCAACGTGCGGATGGGCAACCTCGCCTTCCTCGGCTCGCAGCACGTGAACGGCGTCTCCGCGCTGCACACGGAGCTGATGCGGAAGACGGTCTTCAAGGACTTCGAGACGCTCTATCCGGGGCGGATCGTCAACAAGACGAACGGCATCACCTTCCGGCGCTGGCTGTACCAGGCCAACCCGGCGCTCACCGACCTCATCATTCGCGCGGTGGGCCCCACGATCCTCGACGACGAGAGCCGCCTGCACGAACTGTCGGCGTACGCCGAGGACAGCGCATTCCGCGAGCGATTCGCTGCCATCCGGCGCGCCAACAAGGTGGCGCTGGGACGGCTCGTCGCCGACCGGCTGAAGATTCCGCTCAACCCGGACGCCATCTTCGACGTCCACATCAAGCGGATCCACGAGTACAAGCGGCAGCTGCTCAACCTGCTCGAGACGATCGCGCTCTTCAACGAGATGCGCGCGCACCCGACGGCGCAGTGGGTGCCGCGCGTGAAGATCTTCGCCGGCAAGGCGGCGCCCGGCTATCAGCAGGCCAAGCTGATCATCAAGCTCGCCACCGACGTGGCGCGCATCGTGAATCGCGACCCGGTGGTGCGCGATCGCCTGAAGGTCGTCTTCCTCCCCAACTACAACGTCAGCCTCGCCGAATCGATCATCCCGGCGGCCGACGTTTCGGAGCAGATCTCGACGGCAGGAATGGAGGCGTCGGGCACCGGCAACATGAAACTCGCTCTCAACGGGGCGCTGACCATCGGCACGCTCGACGGCGCGAACATCGAGATCCGCGAGCACGTGGGCGAGGAGAACATCTTCATCTTCGGCCTGCTCGCGGAGGAGGTGGCAGCGCGGCGGCGCGCCGGCCTCGACGCCACCGAGATCATCGCCGCCTCGCCGGCGCTGACGCAGGTGCTCGGCGACCTCGAGGCCGGCCTCTTCTCTCCCGACGACCCGGCGCGCTACCGCGGCCTCGTCGACTCGCTGCGTCACCACGACTTCTTCATGGTCTGCGCCGACTTCGACGCGTACCGCGCGACGCAGGGCGCCATCGCGGCGCTCTATCGCGACCCGGCGGCGTGGTGGCGGAAGGCGGTGCTGAACACGGCGCACATGGGCTGGTTCTCGGCGGACCGAGCCATCCTCGAGTACGCCCACCAGATCTGGGATGCCGGCCCGGAAAAGACCTGAGCGTCCCGCCGATTCGGCGCTGACCCGCGACGTCGTCGAGGCGCTCGTCGCGGGGCGTCACGCCGATCCCTTTGCCGTGCTGGGCATCCACGACGACGCCAACGGTGTGCAGGTGCGCACGTTCATTCCCGGCGCCGAGCGCGTGGAGGTGGTGGCGCGCAACGGGCGCACGATCGGGACGCTCGTGCGGCGGCACCCCGCCGGGCTCTTCTCGGGGCCGATCGCGCGGCGCATGCGCTACGTGCTGCGCGCGCATCGCGGCGGCGACGAGTGGATCGTCGACGATGCGTTCGCGTATGGGCCGGTGCTCGGACCGATGGACGACTGGCTGATGGGCGAGGGGACGCACGCCAACCTGTACGACCGGCTTGGCGCGCACCCGATGGTGCACGAGGGGACGCGCGGCGTGCACTTTGCCGTCTGGGCCCCCAACGCCCGTCGCGTGGCGGTGGTGGGCGACTTCAACCAGTGGGACGGCCGGCGCCACGTGATGCGCCTGCGGTTCGGCACCGGCGTCTGGGAGATCTTCATCCCCGTCATCGGCGAAGGGACGCTCTACAAGTACGAAGTGATCGGCGCGGCGGGCGACCTGCTCCCGCTCAAGTCCGATCCGGTGGGGTTTGGCGCCGAGTTGCGTCCGTCCACCGCCTCGGTGGTGCGCGACACGACGTCGTTCGCGTGGAATGACCAGGCGTGGATGGCGGCGCGCAACACGGGCGAAGCGCGGCGCCGGCCGATGTCGGTGTACGAAGTGCACCTCGGCTCGTGGCGGCGCGGCTATCACGGCGAGTGGCTCAGCTACGACGATCTCGCCAGGACGCTCGTGCCCTACGCGGCGGAGATGGGCTTCACGCACCTCGAGCTGCTCCCCGTCTCGGAGCATCCGCTCGACGCGTCGTGGGGCTACCAGCCCATCGGGCTCTTCGCCCCGACCTCACGCTTTGGCGATCCGGCGGGCTTCGCGCGCTTCGTGGACGCCTGCCACGCCGCCAACATCGGTGTCATCGTCGACTGGGTGCCCGCGCACTTCCCGGTCGATCCGCACGGTCTGGCGCGCTTCGACGGCACGGCGCTGTACGAGCACGAGGATCCGCGCCTCGGGTTCCACCCCGACTGGAACACCGCGATCTTCAACTTCGGCCGGCGCGAGGTGGTGAACTACCTCATCGCCAACGCCCTCTTCTGGCTCGACCGCTTCCACGTGGACGGCCTGCGCGTCGACGCCGTGGCGTCGATGCTCTACCTCGACTACTCGCGCAAGGACGGCGAGTGGATCCCCAACAAGCACGGGGGACGCGAGAACCTCGAGGCGGTGGACTTCCTGCGCCGGCTCAACGAGACGGTTTATGCGCGGCATCCAGGCGCGATGACGATCGCCGAGGAAAGCACGGCGTGGCCCGGCGTGTCGCGTCCCGTCTTTGCGGGCGGGCTGGGCTTCGGTTTCAAGTGGAACATGGGGTGGATGCACGACACCCTGAAGTACATGGGTGAGGATCCGGTGCACCGCCGCTGGCACCACAACCTGATGACCTTCGGCCTGCTCTACGCCTTCACCGAGAACTTCGTCCTTCCCCTCTCGCACGACGAGGTGGTGCACGGCAAGCGCTCGCTCCTCGACCGGATGCCGGGCGATCCGTGGCAGCGCTTCGCCACGCTGCGCGCCTACTACGCCTTCATGTGGGCGTATCCGGGCAAGAAGCTGCTCTTCATGGGGCAGGAGTTCGCGCAGGGGCGCGAGTGGAACCACGACGTGTCGCTCGAGTGGGACCTGTTGCAGCACGCCCCGCATCAGGCGGTGCAAGCGCTCGTGCGCGACTGCAACCGGCTCTATCGCGCCGAGCGAGCGCTGCACGAGCGCGACAACGAGGACGGCGGTTTCCGGTGGATCGCGGTGGATGACGCGGCGCACTCGGTCTTCGCCTGGGCGCGCTTTGGCGGCGACGGGGCGCGCCCCGTGGTGGCGGCGGCCAACTTCACGCCCGTGCCGCGCACCCACTATCGCCTGGGCCTCCCGCACGGCGGCCACTGGCGCGAAGTTCTCAACAGCGATGCGTCGGTGTTCGGCGGCTCGAACGTCGGCAACGCGGGCGGCGTGGACGCCGAGCCCGTGCCGGCGCACGGCTTCTCGCACTCCGCCGTCGTCACGCTGCCGCCCCTGGGTACCATCTGGCTGGCCCACGACGGCGCCTAGTTCGTCGCCGCACACTCGCACTCCGGGACCCCACCCATGGCCGACGTCTCCTACTCCACCCCGATCTCGCGCTCCACGATGGCGTACGTGCTGGCCGGCGGTCGCGGCGCCCGGCTGATGGAACTGACCGACCGGCGCGCCAAGCCCGCGGTCTACTTCGGGGGGAAGTCGCGCATCATCGACTTCACGCTGTCGAACGCGCTCAACAGCGGCATTCGCCGCATCGCCGTGGCCACGCAGTACAAGGCGCACAGCCTCATCCGCCACATGCAGCGCGGCTGGAACTTCCTGCGCCCCGAGCGCAACGAGAGCTTCGACATCCTCCCGGCGAGCCAGCGCGTCTCGGAGACGCAGTGGTACAGCGGCACTGCCGACGCCGTCTTCCAGAACATCGACATCATCGACGGGTATGCCCCCGAGTACATCATGATCCTCGCGGGCGATCACGTGTACAAGATGGACTACGAGCGGATGCTCGTGCAGCACGTGAATTCGGGCGCCGACGTGACGGTCGCGTGCGTCGAGACGCCCATCCAGTTCGCCAGCGGGCTCGGGGTGATGCACGTGGACGGCAATGACCGCATCGTCGATTTCTTCGAGAAGCCGGCCAATCCGCCCGAGATGCCCGGCAAGCCGGGCTGGGCGCTCGCGAGCATGGGCATCTACGTCTTCAAGCGCACCTTCCTCAACGAGCAGCTGCGGCGCGATGCCGCCGACCCCACGTCGTCGCGCGACTTCGGGCGCGACATCATCCCCTACCTGGTGAAGCACGGCAAGGCGGTGGCCCACAGCTTCACGGCGTCATGCGTGCGCGGCAAGGCCGAGACCGACGTCTACTGGCGCGACGTGGGAACCATCGACGCCTATTTCGACGCCAACATCGACCTCACCGATGTCGTGCCGCACCTCGACCTCTTCGACCGCGAGTGGCCCATCTGGTCGTACGCCGAGATCTCGCCGCCCGCCAAGTTCGTCTTCGACGAGCACGACCGGCGCGGCGAGGCCATTTCGTCGCTCGTCTCCGGCGGCTGCATCGTGTCGGGCGCCTCGGTGCGCAACTCGCTGCTCTCCACCAGCTCGCGCGTGCACTCGTACGCGCGGGTGGAGAGTGCCGTGGTGCTGCCCGAGGTCCGCATCGGGCGCCACGCGCGGCTGCGCAATGTGGTCATCGACCACGGCGTGCACATTCCCGACGGCCTGGTCGTGGGCGAGGACCCGGTGGCCGACGCCGCGAACTTCCGCCGCACCGAGCGCGGCAGATGCCTCATCACCCAGCCGATGATCGACCGGCTCGCCACGTGAGCACGCTGCGCGTCCTCTCCGTCGCGTCGGAAGCCTTCCCGCTGGTCAAGACGGGCGGGCTGGGCGACGTCGTGGGCGCCCTGCCGCTTGCGCTCGCGCGCGAGGGGATTGCCACCACCACGCTCCTGCCGGGCTACCAATCGGTGATCGACGCGCTGCAGGACGCGACGATCGTGCGGTCGTACGACTTCCTGCACGGCGCGCCGGCGCACGTGCTGTCGGGGCGTGCCGCGGGACTCGACTTGTTCGTCCTCGACGCGCCGCACCTCTTTGCGCGCCTCGGCAATCCGTACATCGCGCCTGACGGCACCGACTGGCCCGACAACGCCCAGCGCTTCGCCGCGCTCGGCGCCGTGGCGACCGACCTGGCGCGCGGCGCGGTGGCGGGCTTCACCCCGGACATCGTGCACGCGCACGACTGGCAGGCAGCGCTGGCCATCGCGTTGCTGCATTACAGCGACGAGCGGCGCCCGGGTACGGTGATGAGCGTCCACAACCTCGCCTTCCAGGGAAAGTTCCCCAAGGAATTGCTCGCCGAGATCGGCTTGCCCCCGCACGCGTTTCACGCGGACGGTGTGGAGTACTACGGAGACATTGGCTACCTCAAGGCCGGGCTCGCCTTCGCCGATCGCATCACGACGGTTTCTCCCACCTACGCCGCCGAGATTCGCTCCGCCGAGCACGGGATGGGGCTCGACGGATTGCTGCGCCATCGCGTGAAGGTGCTGACCGGAATCCTGAACGGGATCGACACCGAGGTGTGGAATCCCGCCACCGATTCGCATCTCGCGGTGCCGTACGACTCGCGCCGACTCGGGCGCCGCACCGCCAATCGCACGGCACTGCAGGCGCGGGTGGGGCTCGCGCCCGACCCCGACGCGCTGCTCATCGGCGTGGTCAGCCGCCTCACGTGGCAAAAGGGACTGGACCTGCTCCCGGCGTTGCTCCCCGCGCTGCTCGCGCAGGGCGGCCAGTTGGCGCTGCTCGGTTCGGGCGACTTTGCCCTCGAGGACGCGCTCACGCGCGCGGCCGCCGAGCATCCCGAGCGCATCGCGGTGACCATCGGCTACGACGAGTCGCTGGCGCACCAGATCCAGGGGGGCGTGGATGCGCTGCTCGTTCCGTCGCGCTTCGAACCGTGCGGCCTCACCCAGCTCTGCGCGCTGCGCTACGGTGCGATCCCGATAGTCGCGCGCTCCGGCGGGCTTGCCGACACGGTGATCGACGCCAACGCGATGGCGCTCGCCGCGGAAACCGGCACGGGCGTGGTGTGCACGCCGGGGTCCATCGACGCGCTCGGCTTTGCGCTCGAGCGTGTGGTCGCGCTCAAGCGCGACACGCGCACCTGGCAGCAGATACAGCGCCGCGGGATGAAGACCGACGTCTCGTGGACGCTACCGGCCCAGCAGTACGCGGCGCTCTTCCGCGGGCTCGTTGCGGAACGCGCGGGCTGACCGATGCCGCGCGTTCAGGCCGGCCTCCCCGAGCCGCTTGGGCTCACGCTCACCGCTGACGGCGCCAACGTCGCCGTCTTTTCGGCGCACGCGGAACGCATTGAACTGTGCCTGTTCGACGCCCACGGCCGCGAGACGCGCATCGCGCTCCCCTCGCGCACGGGCGACGTCTTTCACGGCTTCGTCGAGGGGATCGCTGCCGGCCAGCGCTGGGGCCTGCGCGCGCACGGCCCGTACGCGCCGCACGAGGGGCATCGGTTCAACACGGCCAAGCTGCTCATTGACCCGTACGCTCGCGCCTTCGACCGCGCGTTCGCGTTTCATCCGGCAATGCTCGGCGAACGTGAGGATGGCGCGCGAAATGACGAAGACAGCGCCGCCGTCGTCCCCAAGTGCGTCGCCGTCGCGCCCATGGAACCCGTCGCACCGCACCGGACGCGCGTGCCGTGGGGCGAGACGATCATCTACGAGATGCACGTCCGCGGCTACACCAAGCGGCATCCCGAGGTGCCGCCGGCGCTGCGCGGCACCTGCGCCGCCCTCGCGCACCCCGCCGCCATCGCGCATCTCGTGGAACTGGGCGTCACCACGGTGGAGTTGATGCCGCTCGCCGCCGCGGTGGACGAACCGCATCTGGCGCGCAACGGCCTGACGAACTACTGGGGCTACAACACCATTGGCTGGTTCGCCCCCGACCCGCGGCTCGCCCCGGGCGGAATGACAGAACTGCGCGACGCGGTCGCGGCGCTGCACGATGCCGGCCTCGAGGTGATCCTCGACGTCGTGCTCAACCACAGCGGCGAGGGCGACGCGAGTGGCCCCACGCTCTCCCTGCGCGGGCTCGACAACGCCACGTACTACCGCACGCACGTCGGCGCCGCGCATCGCTACGTGGACGACACGGGATGCGGCAACACGCTCGCGCTCGACCGCCCGCCGGTGATGCGCCTGGCGCTCGACACCCTGCGCCACTGGGCGCAGGCCATCGGTGCCGACGGCTTCCGTTTTGACCTCGCCACCACGCTCGGCCGGCGCGACGCCGGCTTCGACGCAAATGCGCCGCTCCTCGCCGCCATCAATGCCGATCCGCTCCTGCGCGGGCTCAAGCTGATTGCCGAGCCGTGGGATGTCGGCCCCGGCGGCTATCAGGCCGGCGCCTTTGGCACCGAGTGGGCCGAGTGGAACGACAAGTACCGCGACACGGTGCGGCGCTGGTGGCGCGGCGACGAGGGGCTCACCGGCGAACTCGCCACGCGCCTCGCCGGCTCCGCTGACCTGTTCCATCGGCGCCAGCGCACGCCGTCGCGGTCGGTGAACTTCGTCGCCTCGCACGACGGCTTCACGCTCGCCGACCTGGTGTCGTACGGGGAGAAGCACAACGAGACCAACGGCGAGAAGAATCGCGACGGCACCGCGGCCAATCACTCGTGGAATCACGGCGTGGAGGGCGCCACCGACGATGTGCGGGTGCAGTCGGCCCGGCGCCGCGACGTGCGCGCCCTGCTCGCCACGCTCTTCTGCTCGCGCGGGACGCCAATGCTCGCGATGGGCGACGAGTTCGGCCGCACCCAGCACGGCAACAACAACGCCTATGCGCAGGACAACGAGGTCACCTGGCTCGACTGGGATGGCGCCGACCACGCGCTGGCGCGCTTCGTGGCCTCGCTCACCGAACTGCGTCGCGCCCACCCTGCCCTGCGCGCCGACCGCTGGCTCACCGGCATCACCAACCCGGCCACGTCGCTGGCCGACGTCACCTGGCACCGCGCCGACGGCGGCGAGATGAACACCGCCGACTGGGAAGCGCCCGATCAGCGGATCCTCGTGGCCGTCCTCGCCGAGGGGAGCTCGTTCACGACGGCCGATCGCGTGGCCGTCGTGCTCAACGGCACCGACCGCGACCAGCCGGTGATGCTCCCGCGCGCCCGGCGCGGCTCGTCGTGGCACCTGGTGCTCGACACTGCCAGCGACGCCCCCGTGCGCGACTGGGCGCTGCCGACGCCAGCCGGCATCGCAGTGCCGGCGCGCGCCGTGGCGCTGGTGGTTGAGAGGTCCGAGACCGCATCCTATTCTGTCGAGGGCGCGACGCCGTCGCGCCCGCCCGTTCCGACTGACGACGCACCCAGGGCTACAATGACGTTTCCGCGCTCCGCCGGCATCCTGCTGCATCCCACCTCCCTCCCCGGCCCGCACGGCATCGGCGACCTGGGCCCGGCCGCGCATCGCTTTGTCGACGTGCTTGCCGATGCGGGGATGACGTTGTGGCAGGTGCTCCCACTCGGCCCCACCGGTTACGGCGACTCGCCCTACCAGTGCTTCTCGGCTTTCGCCGGCAACCCGCTGCTCGTGCACGTGGCGGGTGAGGGCGGCGACTTCCCCGCCCACTCGGTGGACTTCGGCCGCGTCATCGCGCACAAGCAGGCACTGCTGCGCGCCGCGACGGCCGCGATGACGCCCGACGACGGGTACCGCGCGTTCTGCGCCGAGCAGGCGTGGTGGCTCGAGGACTATGCGTTGTTCATGGCGCTCAAGCACGCGCACGGCGGCTCGGCGTGGACGTCGTGGGAGACGGGCGCGGCAAGCCGCGACTCGCACGCGCTGGCGACCTGGCGAACGAAATTGTCGGATGACATCGAGCACGTGCGGCGCGAGCAGTACCTGTTCTTCACGCAGTTCCGCACGCTGCGGCAGGCCTGCCACCGCCGCGGCATCCGCCTGATGGGCGATCTGCCCATCTATGTTGCGCACGACTCGGCCGACGTCTGGGCCAATCCCAGCCTGTTCAAGCTCGACGCGCAGGGGCGCCCCGCAGTGCAGGCCGGCGTGCCGCCCGATTACTTCTGCGCGACCGGTCAGCTGTGGGGGAATCCCATCTACGACTGGGAGACGCTGCGCGCCACCGGCTACGACTGGTGGGTGCGCCGCATGCGCGCCGCGTTCGCGATGTTCGACACGGTGCGCATCGACCACTTCCGCGGCTTCGAGGCGTACTGGGAAGTGCCCGGCACCGACACGACCGCCGTGAACGGCGAGTGGGTCCCCGGCCCGGGGGCCGCCCTCTTCGAGGCGATCACGCGCGCGCTCGGCCCGTTGCCGATCGTCGCGGAGAATCTCGGGGTGATCACCCCCGCGGTGGAGGCGCTGCGCGAGCAGTTCGGCTACCCCGGGATGAGCATCCTGCAGTTCGCCTTTGGCGGCGACGACCAGGCCAACAACTTCCAGCCGCACACGTACCCGCGCGAGCGCGTGGTGTACACCGGGACGCACGACAACGACACGACCGTCGGCTGGTGGAACTCCAAGCCCGGTGGCGACTCAATACGCACCGCGGCGGACATCGAGCGCGAGAAGGACTTCGCGCGGCGTTACCTGGGCACGGATGGACACGAGATCCACTGGACGCTGATCCGCGCGGTCCTCGCGTCGGTCGCCGACACCGTGCTGATTCCATTGCAGGACGTGCTGGGCCTCGGCAGCGAGGCGCGCATGAATCTCCCGGGCCGGCAGGCCGGCAACTGGGGATTCCGCTTCACGTGGGAGCAGCTCACCCCCGATCTCGTCCAGCGGCTCCGCGCGCTGGTGGATCTCTACGACCGCTAGGAGCACGCACATGGCGCCGCAATCCGGACCCACGAAGTTCTCGACCATCTGGAACATGAGCTTCGGTTTCCTCGGCATTCAGTTCGGCTGGGGACTGCAGATGGCCAACATGAGCGCCATCTACGAGTACCTCGGGGCGAAGCCCGACCAGATCCCGATGCTCTGGCTCGCCGCGCCGCTGACCGGGCTCATCGTGCAGCCCATCATCGGGCACTTGAGCGACCGCACCTGGTCGCCGCGGTTCGGGCGGCGGCGGCCCTACTTCCTGGTCGGCGCCATCCTGAGTTCGTGCGCGCTGATCCTGATGCCCAACTCCAGCACGCTCTGGATGGCGGCCGGGCTGCTGTGGATCCTCGACGCGTCCATCAACATCTCGATGGAACCGTTCCGCGCCTTCGTGGCCGACCTGCTGCCACAGAGCGAGCGCACGCGCGGCTTCGCGATGCAGAGCTTCTTCATCGGCGTCGGTGCGGTGGTGGCCTCGGCCCTGCCGTGGATGATGACCAACTGGTTCGGCGTGACGTCGGGCGCGGACTCGGGGGCCATCCCGACCACGGTGCGCCTCTCGTTCTACATCGGCTCGGCGGCGTTCCTCGGCGCGGTGCTGTACACGGTGCTCACGACGGGTGAGAAGCCGCCCGCCGACCTCGCGGCGTTCGAGGCGCAGAAGAAGCAGAGCGCCGGCATTGCGCACGGCTTCAGCGAGATCGTGAAGGCCATTCGCGAGATGCCCGACACGATGCGCGAACTCGCGCTGGTGCAGATCGCCACCTGGCTGGGGCTGTTCTGCATGTGGCTCTACTTCGGCCCGGCCGTGGCGACGAACATCTTTGGCGCCCCCGACACCAAGTCGCCGCTCTATCAGCAGGGCGTGGAATGGGCCGGCGTCTGCTTCGGCGCCTACTCGCTCGTCTGCTTCATCGTCGCCTTCATGTTGCCGCCCCTGGCGCACCGGACGAGTCGCAAGATCACGCACGCGCTCTGCCTGCTGGCCGGTTCGGCCGGCCTGCTCTCGGTGTCGGTGATCACCAACCCCAACTGGCTGCTCCTCTCGATGGTCGGCGTCGGCATCGCCTGGGCGAGCACGCTGTCGATGCCCTACTCCATCCTCGCCGGGGCGATTCCCGCAGGCAAGACCGGCGTCTACATGGGGATCTTCAACTTCTTCATCGTCATTCCCGAGATCATCGCCTCGCTCGGCTTCGGCTGGGTGATGAACAACCTGCTCGACAACAACCGGATGGCGGCGATCATCGCCGGTGGCGTCTTCCTGGCGATCGCGGCCCTCCTCGTGACACGCGTGAAGGACCGCGCAGAGGCAGCAGCATGACCCGCTGGATCACGGCGTTTCTCTCTGTGCCACTCTGTGCCACTCTGTGTTTATCGCAGTCGCCCGTTGTCGTTAAGGTTGAGCCGCCCAACTGGTGGGCGGGGCACTCCATCAACCCCGTGCGGCTGCTCATTCGCGGCCAGCACTTGACGGGGGCCAGGCTCGCCTGCCCCGCGGCGCTGCGCTGCGGCGCCGCGAAGGTTAATGAAGCGGGCACCTACGTTTTCGCCGACGTGAGCGTGCCGGCGACGACGAAGCCGGGCGCGTATCCGATTGCCGTGCGCACGGCGGCGGGCGAGGCGCGCTTCGACTTCACGGTCGCGGCGCCGCTCCCGAAGGCCGGGCGCTTTGCCGGCTTCGACGTCAACGACGTGCTCTATCTCATCATGCCCGATCGCTTCGCCAACGGCGATCCGGCCAACGACTCGCCGGCCAAGTCGCCGGGGCTGATCGACCGCGCCAAGGGACGCTACTACCACGGCGGCGACATCGCCGGCGTGCGGCAGAAGCTCCCGTACCTCAAGTCGCTGGGCATCACCGCCATCTGGATGACGCCGGTCTACGACAACAACGACAAGCTCAACGACGTGGAGCGGTACGACGGGCAGGCCATCACCGACTACCACGGCTACGGCGCCATCGACTTCTACGGGGTGGACGAGCACCTCGGCACGCTCGACGAGTACCGCGCGCTGGTGGATGACGCGCACAAGGCGGGGATCAAGATCGTCATCGACATGGTCGCCAACCATACGGGGCCGTATCACCCGTGGGTGACCGATCCGCCGACGCCGTCGTGGTACAACGGCAGCAAGGCCAATCACCTGTCGAACACGTGGCAGGGGTGGACCATTGCCGACACGTATTCCAACGATGGCATGCGCAAGGCGACGCTCGACGGCTGGTTCGGCGGCTTCCTCCCCGACCTCAACCAGAACGACCCCGAGGTGGCGCGCTACATCATCCAGAACACGCTCTGGTGGATCGGGATGACGGGGATCGACGGTATCCGGCAGGACACGTGGCAGTACGTGCCGCGCACCTTCTGGAAGCCGTGGATGGCGGCCATCAAGCGCGAGTATCCGGCGCTTCGCGTGGTGGGGGAGACGTTCGATGGCGACCCGTCGGTGATCGCGTACCATCTCGACGGCACCAACAACTGGGACAAGATCAAGAGCGGCGTCGATTACCAGTTCGACTTCCCGGTGCATTTCGCCATCCGTGACGTCTTTGCGCGCCGCGGATCGGTGCGCAACCTGGCCATGATGGTGGCGCGCGATCACGTCTATCCCGACGCCAACCGTCTCTCGCCCTTCCTCGGCAATCACGACGTCGAGCGCTTCATGAACGAGAAGGGAGCGACGATTGACGGATTGAAGCTGGCGACGACCTTCCTGCTGACGACGCGGGGGATCCCCCTGCTCTACTACGGCGACGAGATCGCCATCGGCGGCGGGCGCGATCCCGACAACCGCCGCGATTTCCCCGGCGGCTGGCGCGGCGACGCGCGCGACGCGTTCACGGCGGCCGGTCGCACGCCTGACGAACAGGCCGTCTGGTCGCACACGCAGCGGCTGCTCAAGATCCGGGCCGAGCGTGCCGATCTGCGGAAGGCGCCGGTGGAGCATCTGGTGGTGGAGGATCAACTCTACATCTACAAGCGCGGCCAGACGGTGATCGTGATCAACAACGACACCGCCGCGGTGGAAGCGCACATCCCGCTCGGCGTGGTCGGCGCCGACCTGCTCGGCGCGTGCAGCGCGCCATTCACGTGGGGCAAGGGGATGGCGGTGCGCGTCCCCCGGCGCAGCAGCTGCGTGATGCCGGTGCTGAGCGTGGCCACGCCCGGCCCGTCGCTCGGCGTGACCGGCGACCGCCGGATGCACCGCGATTTCCCGTCGCAGTACGTTGCGGCGCGCAACGTCGAGGTCTGGCTGCCGCCCGGCTATTCAGCCAACACGGCGGCGCGGTATCCCGTGCTGTACATGCACGACGGGCAGAATGTCTTTGACCCCGCGACGTCATACACCGGCGTGGACTGGGCGATTGACGAGACGATGACGCAGCTCATCTCGCAGAAGAAGGTGCGCCCGGCGATTGTCGTGGCTGTCTGGAACACGCCCAAGCGGTTCGAGGAGTACATGCCGCAGAAGGTCGTGCCGGCGGGCGACAGCATGACGTCGGTGCCAGGCCGGAAGATGTCCACGGCCGGGGTGATCTCAGATGCGTATCTCAAGTTCATGGTGAGCGAACTCAAGCCGTTCGTGGACAAGACGTATCGCACGAAGCCCGGCCCGTCGGACACGTTCACGATGGGCTCGAGCATGGGCGGGCTCATCTCGTGCTATGCCGTGGCCGAGTATCCGCAGGTGTTTGGCGGCGCCGGGTGTGTGAGCACGCATTGGCCGTTGGTGGACGGGGCGATGATTGACTACCTGGCCGCGCACCTGCCCGATCCGCGGACGCACCGGTTCTACTTCGATCACGGGACGGCGACGCTGGATGCGATGTACGCGCCCTATCAGCAGCGCGCCGACGCGATGATGCGTTCAGCCGGATACAAGGATGGCGTGAACCTGATGACGCGCGTCGCCGAAGGCGCCGAGCATAACGAGACGGCGTGGCGGGTGCGGATGGCGGAGGCGCTGGCGTTCCTGATTGGGCGGTAGGGCGCGGGCGGATTGCCGCCGGTGCCGTAGCGACATCCTGAGAACCCGACGGCAGCGTTGCGCTGGCGTCGGGTTCTCGTTTTCGGAGGCTTAAGGCTTCACCCACGTTAGGCTGACCGGCGTTTGCAGGCTAACGCTCGGGGGGGCACGGGGGCGTAGCGGTGGTAAGGTGCGCTGGCGCAGGGGGTTAGGGTAATGTATACTCTGGGTAACGTGGTGTGATAGGCTGACGAGTGGTTACACGTTTTCGCAGCCTATCACTCGCTGTGCAGTCATAATTTGCTGTCTAATCGTCGTTAGCCCGACACTCGAGAGGTCAACATGGACTCCGACAAGTCCTTCAACTCTGGAATGCTCGCCGGTGTCCTCCTCGCGCTCGCCGCGCAAGCGGGCAATTGGCTCATAACGCCGATGAGTCATCCTGATGCGAGCAACGCGCGCTGGGCTGGTGTCGTCGCACAGGGCCTGGTCTGCGCGTCGGTGGCGCTGTGGCTTGTCTGGCGGCGGCGCGCGCGTGGCGGGAGTGCAGGTGCGGGCTAACAAGCCGTTGCTGCTGACGAACGCAGATGTCTTCGGTAGCGGCCGCTGCGCGGCCGCATTCTATTAGAGCGTTCGCAGCAGAACGCCGAGTCGTTAGGTTGCGCAGAAGGTCGTGCGGTTCACCGAGGCAATCATGGAACTCACGTTCGCGCAGCAGATCTGGCTGGCCGTGGTTGACAAGCTTGCCCTTGGGGCCGCGCTTGTCGGCGTTGGCTTCGTCGCGAACAAATACCTTGAGTCGCATAAGGTTCGCCAAGCGTTCGCTGCCGAGGTTGCCCGGCAGAGACTAGCCGCCATCACTGACGTGTGGCGCGCTCTCGGCGAGTATGAGATGGAGGCATATCGCGCTGCTGGGGAGGGATTCCTGGCGATCCTTAAGGAACTTGGCGCTGCTGGCGCGAAGCTACCGGACCCTCTACCGCGCGACGCTCAGCAAATTCTAGCGCTCGTCAGCACGGCCAAGGCGACCACGGTTCTCACAGACGAAGCTGTCGCGAGAGTGAATGATTGGATTGCCATCAAAGCAGCGGAGATGCACCCAAAATCGGATCGGGTGGTCGATCTGATTGCGTCCCAGAGGTTCCTCGTCGGCAATGATCTAGCCGCGACCTTTCAGAACTACCACGAGTCTATCCACCGCACCTTTCGCAAACTCGGCCCGTCCCCGGCAGAGATGGCGAGCTATCGCGAGTCGTATCAAGAACTGAAGCAACAGCGCTCGGACATCGAGGCGACCTCCAAGTCGGTATTCGGGTGAGAATCGGCGCAACCTAACAAACGTTGGTGCCGACGGCGCGATCTAAGGAAGCGGCCGCGGGCGACCGGCATCGATGATACACGCTGACTGGCGTGTCCGCCCGCGGCCGCCTCTATTAGAAGCGCCGCAGCACAACGCCCTTCGTTAGGCGGTCGAGCAATATGACTTGCCTTCTCAACGGCTGTGCTCCGCTCTTTCGCCAATATTGAGTTCCAAGGATCCTATTCGCTGCGCACCAAGATTTGGCAGATGCTCAGGAAACTCCCGGGCGACGTTGTCACCTGAACGGAGCAAACCAACATGCATAGCCGCATTGTGTTCCGCTCTGGCTTCGCAGTACTGATCAGCGCTACGTTGAGCGTCGCGTCTCGCGCCGCAGACGCGCAGTGGCTGCCGCGCGCGCGCCCTGAAGATGTTGGCATTTCGTCCGCTAGGCTGCAGGAACTCAGCGACTCCCTGCGCGCGACATGGATCGACGCGGGACGGATCCCTGGCCTGGTCGTGGTCGTCGCGCGGCACGGCAAACTTGCTTATCTCGACACTCTCGGCGACATGGATGTGACGAAGCCGATGCGCCCGGACGCACTGTTCCACATCGCATCGATGTCGAAACCTGTCACTGCCGCAGCGGTAATGCAGCTTGTCGATCGCGGTCAACTGCACTTGACCGATCCGGTCAGCAAATACATTCCGGCCTTCGCGCACATGAAGGTGGTAGTCGGCCGAGACTCTACAGGTATTCGCGTCATGAACGCAGTGTCACACATCACAATTGAACAGTTGCTGGTGCATACCTCGGGACTGACCTATGCGGGAAAACGGATTCTAGACCGGAGCCCGACGATCGCCGACTTCGCCGACAGTCTGCCGTCACTCCCCCTGGCGTTCGAGCCCGGCACCGACTGGCGCTACAGCGTCGCGTCGGACCTGCTCGGGCGAGTCGTCGAAGTTGCCTCCGGCACGCCGTTCGACCTGTACCTCAAACAGAACGTGTTCCAGCCGCTAAGTATGCGCGAAACAGGGTTCGTAGTTCCCGAATCGCTCGACACCCGCGTGGTGCGCATGTATGCCAGGGATGCGCAGCGGAGGCTGGTGCCAGGAGGAACGATCGCACTGCCAGCGCACCGCCCAGGCGCCACGCTCTTCGCCGGTGGACAGGGACTGATTTCAACGCCCGCGGATTACCTGCGATTTGCCCAAATGCTCCTCAACGGCGGGGAACTCAATGGGCATCGCGTCCTTGAACGTCGGTCCGCGCAGGCGATGATGACTAACCATCTCCCCGCCTCCGTGGTGAAGCGTGTGCAAGAGATGATCTCCGAGTGGGACATCGGCACGTACGGCTTTGGATACGGTGGCGCCGTTCGCATCGATTCGTTGAATCCGCCGGGTGGACGGGGGACGTACGAATGGGGCGGCGTTTACTCCACGACGTTTTGGGTGGACCCGAAGTACGATCTGGTCGTAATGGCGTGGACGCAGTTGAACAATGGCACAAGTGTGTTCGAGACGCGGCTGGACAACGATGTGCATCGGCTGGTGTACAGGGCCATTACTGATATAGTGCCTCACTGAATCGAGTAGTTGGACACAACGCCGCCTAACACGCATTGCTGCTGACGAACGCAACAGTCTACGGTAGCGGCCGCTCTGCGGCCGCATTCTATTAGAGCGTTCGCAGCAGAACGCCGAGTCGTTATGCGGACGCGCACGTGATCACACACACATGCATTCGATGACTCCTACGATTCGGCGTGCCTCGCCAGCGGATGCCGCCGCCCTCGCAATACTCGCCGCCCGCACCTTTCGCGACACCTTCGGCGCCGACAACCGACCGGAGGACCTAACGCTCCATCTCGCGATGGCCTACGGACTCGAACAGCAGTCACGCGAGCTCGCCGATCCCGCGATGCTGACGCTCGTCGCCGAGAGCGACGGGGCCCTCGTCGCCTTCGCGCAGCTCCGGCGAGGACAGGCTCCGGTGTGTGTCACCGGCCCTGCTCCCATCGAGCTCTGGCGGTTCTATCTCGAAGCCGAGTGGCACGGACGGGGACTCGCGCAGCAACTCATGTCCCGCGTCATCGACGCCGCGCACGACCTCGACGCCGCTACGCTGTGGCTCGGGGTCTGGGAACGCAATCCTCGCGCCATTGCCTTCTATCAGAAAGCCGGCTACGTGGACGTCGGAGCGCACAGGTTTGTCCTCGGCGCCGACCCTCAGACTGATCGGATTCTCGCTCGTCCACTCACTACCGAAGGCACCGCATAACCAGCCGTTGCTGCTGCCGCACGCGGATGTCTTTGGTAGCGGCCGCTGCGCGGCCGCATTCTATTTGAGCGTTTGCCGCGGAACGCCGAGTCGCTAGCTGGACGGACAACCGGACGGTGTGATGTACGCTTTACGTTGTACCCGGTTACTGCTTGCTCGCTTTCGGAAGGCATCGATCGATGCGATTGACTCTCCGTCGCCGGCCACGACCGTGCTGGGAGACTGGTATGCGAACCTGCTCAATATCGGGCGGCATCGCCTGGTGCTCTGTACGAACGCACGATCGCTCTTGACCATCGTCGTAACGGCCCGCGACCTGCCCGACTTACCTCGGCGGATTGCCGAGTCCGCCGCGACGTTGCTGGCGTCGCTCGGCGTCCCCGATGATCGCATTCGCGCCGAAGTCCGCGAGATGCAGTGGATACAAGTGGCACGCACGCAGAGTCGGTCGGTACTCGGCTCCATGAATGATTTTGCGTTTGCCGCGGATGTCTACTTTTGCGGTGATCGCGAGTTCGTCGTGCTGCGCGATCTCGATCGGTGGCTGGCCGAGACGCCGTGCAAGCCGTTGCAGTACCGTACCCCCGCCGAGGTCGCACGCGAGCTCATGCGCGCCTCCAGCGCATCAAGCGTTGCTGCTGACGCACACGGACACTGTCGGTAGCGGTCGCTGCGCGGGCGCGTTCTCTTTGAGCGTTCGCCGCACAACCCCGTTCGTTGCCGAGATGCCGCGAGGACCATCAACCAGTTCCAGACTGGATCAAGCGCGTCGCTGGGTCCCCCGCGCTCACTGGTCGCAGCCGATGCACCTCAGGGCCGACCGCTGTCAGCTTACAGCGCTTCACCCGGCGCGCTGACAGCGCCTTGGCCGGCAACCGCCAGGCGTGCGATTCCGCCTAGAGCGCCGCGCGAATTTTCGCCAAGTGGTGATAACTGTGCCGCACGGCGTGATCCTCGATCACGAACTGCGTGGTCAGCGGCGCATCCGCGTTCAAAGACACCGCCGCCGCGCGATCGAGGTCGGCGTCGCTGAACGCGCGCACCGCGGCCGCGGCCGCGGCGCTGTTGCGCCGCAGCAATTCGAGCGTGTCTTTCTTCGGCGCGCTGGCGTGCTCCTCCGCGTGCTTCGCGTTCATGCGCTTGATCGCCCCCTCGTACGTGAGGTCGAGGATGGGCTTGCCCGACGCGACCGTCTGCGCGAGGCCCACTTCGATGGGATACACGGATGCCACATGATGCACCACGACGCCCACCGGACGGCCATCGTGCGGCACGTGTATGCGCCACTGCGCATCGGTCAGCCGTTCCGCGAACTCGGCGAGTGCGTTCGCACCCTGTTCCAAGCGACTTGCCAACTGCTCGGTTCGTAGTGTCATCGTGCGCGTCCTCTGCGTGTTGGGTTCGCGGAGCGGGCTGACCCACCTTGGCTACTGGCGATCACCGACCTTCGTTTTCGTGCTCGGATCGTCCGCCGCATTCACATAGGTCAGAACGAACGGTCCCATGGCGTGCACCTGGACAATCGTCCGACCCTCGGCGATGGCGTAGTGGTGCATGTTCGCCCCGATCACGTCGAAATCGCCAACCTGCAACTTGGTGGCACGCGCCGCGTCGAGCTTGTCGCCCATGCCAAGGCGTAGCGTCCCCTTGATGATCGTGACCTGTTCATCGGTCGGGTGCGTGTGCGGCGCAATCTTGTAGCCGCCCGGCAAGTCCAACCGGACGGTGAACAGGCCCGCCTTGCCAGGGTCGCCCTGGAGTACCGCCATCTTGGCGCCGGCTGAAAAGACCGGCGGTGCCGGTCCCCAGTTGAGCGCGGGCGCCTGCGCCGGGAGCGCCCGGACGATGAGCATGGCAACTACGGCGGTCTTGAAGAGGCTATGCATCGTGTCAGCTCCTGAAGGGGGGAAGGATGCTGACCAGAGGATAGGAACGCCGGCGTACCCACGCTTCGCCCGGGAGAGCCACTGCACCCCGTACGCCGGACGTGGCCCATCTGGGCCAGGATGAATTGCCTGCCGTAGCGGACTACAACAGGCCCTCGCGTGCGGCGTAGGCAACGGCGGCCGAGCGCGACGAGAGTCCGAGCTTTGTGAGCAGGTTCGCGACGTGCCGCTTCACGGTGTGATCGCTGAGGCGCAGTCGCGTGGCAATCTCCGGGTTCGAGAGACCCTGGGCGACCAGCTTGAGGACTTCCACCTGGCGGTCTGTCAACGTCGTCGATGGGTTGCGTGGTCTCGTGCTTGCCGCGAGTCGCCTGATAAGATCCGCCGCGCGCATTTCGTGCTGTGTCGCGCCAAGCGACCGGAACACCTGCCGGGCGGCCCGCGCCTCGCGTTCCGCCGCCTCCGTGATTCCCCCGGCGAGCAGGGCCGTCGCGAGGTCGAGCCTGGCGCGCGCCGTCTCGAAAGGGGCGCCAGCCTGCTCGAACAGGGTCACGGTCTTTTCAAAGCAGTCCGCCGCGTCGGCACAATCGCCGGCCTGGTTCATGATCGTCCCGCGAGCGCTCATGACCGATGCGGCGACCGGCACCGTGCCGAGTGACGTCGCGATGCGCTGCAGTTCGTCGAGCGCGCGTTTCGCCGCGCGAACATCGCCGCGCGTCGTGTGGGCGCGCACGGCGAGTTCCAGGGCGCCGGCGCGAGCGGTCGCGTCATCGGGCCCAAGGTCCTTGAGGTACTGGTCGAGCAGCTTGGCGGCGTCGCTGGGGTTACCGCGCTCGAGTGCAATGAGTGCCCTGCCGAGCCGCGCGATCGGCTGACCGGACGACTGCTCGAACAACAGTTCCGCGTCGAGGACGCGCCCTTGTTTGAGCCGCAGGTCGCCGAGTCGCGCGAGCACGGGACCGGTCATGCCTGGGCGAGCGTGCGCCATCTCGCGCGACGTCGCAGTCAACTCACGTTCGGCCTTCGCCCACTCGCCGCGCCAGATGAGCACGCCGGCGTACTGCGCGCGGCACACGGCGGAAAGGGGATGAAAGTTCCAGCGCCGGGTGAACTCCTGGACGCGCGCGCACCACTGGGCGGCGCGATCGTAGTCGCGCATCCGTTCACAGGCAAAGATCTGCCAGCAGCACACCAGGCCGACGGCGTGGAGTTCCTTCATCTCGCCGGCCGTGGCCGCGACCGTCGCCTCGTCGAGGCATCGCATGCCGGCGGCGACTTCGCCGACACTCACCCGCGACAGCCCCTCGAGGGCCAGCGCCGTGAACTCGACGCCGCGGTCGCCGAGCGTGCGGCCCAGCGTGGCGGCGCGGCGTGCACTCTCGGTGGCGGCCGACGGATCGTGACCCCGGAAGAGCGCGAGTTCCCCCTCGCGAATGAGGAGCCAGCCGAACTCTGGTGACTGTTCATGTTGCACCAGGAGTCGTCGCGCGCGTTCCATCCAGCCCGAGGCGACGGCGAAGTCGCCGCGAAACGAGAGGTAGTCCCAGACGAGCCAAATCGCAACGCGCGCCGCGCCACGCGCATCGCCGTTCTCGCGATACCGGGTGTAGGCACGCTCGCGGGCACTGAAGGTGAGTTCGGCGTCGTCCACCCACCAGGCAGCCAGGCCGAGGTCCTCGAGCGCGCCGGCGGTCTCACCCGCGGCAAGGCTCGTCTCGCACAGGGCCCTCGCTTCGCTCCACGCGCAGCGCAGAAGCGCATCCTTGGCAGCTCGCGCCGCCGCCTGCCCACGGGCGTCATGCGGCTTGGGCGGCGTGGACGATGTCGCTAACCTGAGCGGCTTGGAGGATCGCCGCGGCCGGGGGGGCATGGTTCCATTATAACACCAATCGGCGCGGGTAGCCGTGGAGCCTTCGCGCGGGGCGCTGCCTTGGAAGCTGCGTGCCAAGGCAGCGGCCGCGGGCGGCTGGCGTGAGCGCACCATGCTGGCTTGCGGGGCGCGCCCGCGCCCGCCTCTATTTTTGAAGTACCTGCCATTCCTCTTTACCCGCCTTGAAGCTGCCCAACGCAGGTAGTCGGCCCACATCCAAGCGTCGGAGAGGTACGCCAATGGAACAGTCCACCGAAGTCAACGGCGTGAACGTGTCCAGGATGCTGGAGATGAAACGGCTCTGCGGGGAGGACCCGGACCGGGCGGACCACCGTCCCACCATGGTGGGTCAGTGGATTGGCGGGTCGCGCTCGCGGGTCGAGTTCAAGGACAAGGCGCTGAACGTCGGCGGCCCTGGCAATTTCGATGCGATGCAGCTGGTGCTCGCGGCGCTGGCGGCCTGCGATATCGACCTCGTCGCCGTGCACGCCGCCTTTCTGGGGCTCACCATCGAGAGTCTCTCGGTGGAAGTCAGTGGCCACTTCAATCTTCGGGCGTACCTGGGCCTCGAAACCGCCTCTGGTTCAGGCTACGACGCCATCGACTACACGATCCGCGCTTCTATTCCGGGCGCCGAGCCAGAGCAACTGGCCTACCTGCGGGAACGCTGCGAGCGCTCCTCGCCCGTAGGAGACACTCTCGCGCGTGCCATTCCGGTGAATCTCCATTTCCTGGCGAACTCCTGATCGTCCGCGGCGATGTGACAACTGGCCTCGACGCACAACCCGAACCTCAACCACCCCGGCAATGACCCGTCTACTTGCGCTCTGCCTGCTGCTGCTGGCCGCCTGCCGACCGGCGGACCGCGCCGCCGAGACCACGGCCACCGCGTCGGGCTGGCGTGATGCCGCGACGCATCGCGAACGCTTCGTCGAGACCAATGGCGTGCGCCTCGACGTCCTCGACTGGGGCGGCACCGGGCCGGCGCTCATCCTGATCCACGGGTATGGCGACTCTCCGCATGTCTTCGACGACATCGCGCCGAAGTTCACTGACCAGTTTCGCGTTGTGGCGTACGCGCGCCGCGGACACGGCAAGTCCTCCAGCGGCGAATCGTACAGCAACGCGACGCTCGTCGCGGACCTCGTCGGTATCATGGACAGCCTCGGCATCGCGAAGGCGAGCCTCGCCGGCTGGTCGATGGGCGGCAACGAAATCACGGCCGCCGCCGGACTCCACCCGGATCGAGTGGAGAAGCTCGTGTACCTCGATGCGGGATATGACTGGAGCGATACTGCGTTCGCGGCCAGCCTCGGCGAACTGCCGATCGCCCTGGACCCGCCGGCCGAAGCCAAGGCGAGCCTGGACGCGTTCAAGGCATGGTGGATACCGACATGGTGGCCCGGCGGCGATGTCGCTCGGGTGGAGGCGTTCTTGCGCGACATCAGCGGCCTCGCGTCCGACGGCACCCTGCATCCGGTGCCTGACAGTGCCAACGCGGCCCGCGCGTTCGCCGCGCTGCTCTCGGAACGTCGTGACTATCGGAAGGTGCACGCCCCCGCGCTTGCCATTTACGCCGAAATCTTCCTCTCCCAGCCAGGAAAGCACAGCGCTGCCAGCGCCGCGATCCGGGGCTGGGAGACCAAGCATGCGGTACCGTTCCGCGCGGTGTCGCAGGCTCGCCTCCGGAAGGACCTCAGAGGCGCGGAGATCGTGACGGTTCCTGGTTCACACGCCGACTTCATCTTCGTGTCACGCGACACGATCGCGACGCTCATGTCACGTTTCTTGATGCGCAGGTAGAAAGCGTCTGGGGGAACCGCCAAATGCCCCACGACGCAGTGCCGTCCCGCGCACCGCTCGGAGACTGACGTGACGCCGCCCTGCGTCCCGTCAGTCCCCAGCCCCAAGCACGTCCCGCTTCTCCCCCTCGCGAAGTCCGCCCTCGGTGGGATCCCCACTCGCGAGTTCCCGCCCCTCCCCCCGCCTCGCCAACGCCAGCGACCCCGCCGCGCACACCGCGCCCGACGTGGCGAGGGCCGGACCAAACACCAGGAACTCTCCCCACAGGCTCGCCCCTCGGAGGGCCGCGCCGCCGATGAACAACGCGGTCAGCAGTAAACCGCTCACGGCGCCCCACAGCGCAAAACGCGACAGCGACATGCGCTCGAACGCGCGACGGCTCTCGATCGCCACAAGAATCCCGGAGAAGACGACACCGGTCACAAACCCGAGCGGGGCAAACAGGAGCGCAAACGGGAGGTCGGAGTAGAAACCGGGCACGCGCGCCAACAGCACGCCCGCCGCAAACCAGGCGGCCCCCCAGGTGAGCCCCATGCCGATGGCCGCACGAATGCGTCGCCCCCACGTCCCCATCACTGCCTCCCGAAGCTCAAAATTGCGCGTTATCAGCGAGTTGCGCATTTCACGAGAAGTACTTTGTTATGCAAAGTACGGCCGGGCTTTGCGGAGGTCAAGCTGAAGCGCTCTGTCCGTCGCCGTTCGTTGCGGCTAGCGTTGAGATGTCCCCGCTCCCGCCCCACGGAGGGTCCCCTGCCCCGCACACTCCTCCTCGTCCGCCACGCAAAGTCCAGCCGTGACGACCCGGAACTCCCCGACCGCGCCCGCCCCCTCAACAAGCGCGGCACGCGCGACGCCGCCGCGATGGCGCGACGCGTCGCGCTGCGCCCCAACCGGCCGCAACGCATCGTCACCAGCCCCGCCCTGCGCGCGCGCCGCACCGCCGAGGCGATGGCCGCCGCGGTGGAACTCGAACCGGAAGCGCTCGTCGTCGACGAACGCATCTACGACGCCTCCGCCGAGGACCTCCTCGACGTCATCCGCGCCCTCGACCCGCGCGTCGAACGCGTGATGCTCGTCGGCCACCACCCGGGGATGACCGACATCGCCAACCTCCTCGCCAACGCCGACATCGCCAAGATCCCGACCTGCGGTATCGCCGAGCTGCGCCTCGACGCGCGTGCGTGGACGGACGCGGGCGAAGGCACCGCCACGCTCATCAGCCTCGACACGCCCAAGGATCACGCGGACTAGCACATCCGCGCTGGCGCGCCAATTCCCCCCTTCACATATTCGCCGCACCCTCGGCGCCGATACCGTATTCGTCCAGCTCGCCACACGAGAGAGTCCATGCTCCGCCGCTGCGCGTTCGTCCTCGCCTTCCTCTCCGCGTCCGCCGCCCTCGCCCAGAGCGCACCGCAGGGCGCACTTGGCTTCTATCGCTTCCCGGTCATCAGCGGACAGACCATCGTCTTCGCCGCTGAGGGCGACCTGTGGACCGTGCCAACCAGCGGCGGTCTCGCCCATCGGCTGACGACGCACGCCGCCGAGGAGACCGACCCGGTCATCTCGCTGGACGGGAAGACGCTCGCGTTCACCGCGCGCTACGAGGGGCAGACGGCGCTCTACACGATGCCCATCGCCGGCGGATCGCCCACGCGCTGGACCTATGACGGCGATGCGGCCGTCGCCACCACGTGGACACCGAGCGGGCGGCTCGTCTATCGCACCACGCAATACACGGGCATCCCCAAGAGCGGGATGGTCGAGCTGGACCTCGCCACCAATACGCGCGCGCTCGTTCCGCTCGCCGGCGCCACCGAGGGCACGTACGACGCCTCGGGCAAGACCATCTACTTCGCGCGGCCGGGCTTCCACAACAACGTCACCAAACGCTACACGGGCGGCACGGCGCGCCAGATCTGGAAGTACACCGCCGGCGCCGCCGAGGCGGTGCAGCTCACCGGGCAGGACTACAACGGCGAGAGCCATTCGCCCATGTGGTATCAGGGGCGCGTCTACTTCGTCACCGACCGTGACGGCCAGATGAACATCTGGTCGATGAAGGACGATGGGAGCGACCGCCAGCAGGTCACGAAGCACGTGGGCTGGGACGTGCGCACACCCAAGCTCTCGGCCGACGGCAAGATCGCCTACCAGTTGCAGGCCGACCTCTGGCTGCTCGACATCGCGAGCGGCGAGTCGCGCCTGGTCCCCATCACGCTCGCCTCCGACCTTGACCAGCTGCGCGAGCGCTGGGTGCGCGACCCGATGAGCTACCTGTCGTCGGCGCATCTCTCCAACGACGGCTCGCGCGTGGTGCTCACCTCGCGCGGTCGCGTCTTTGTGGCACCGGTCAGGGGCGGGCGCTTTGTGCGCGCGTCGGTCAAAGACAGCGTGCGATTCCGCGACGCGGTGTTCGCCGCCGACGGCAAGTCGGTGTACGCCCTGAGCGACGAGAGCGGCGAGCTGGAATGGGTGCGCCTCCCGGCCAACGGTGTGGGCAACGACGAGCCGCTGACGAAGAACGGAAACATTCTCCGCTTCCGCGGCGTCCCCTCCCCCGACGGCAAGTGGCTCGCGTGGAGCGACAACAACCGCGACCTGTGGGTAATGAACCTTGCGTCCAGGGAGATGAAGAAGGTCTCCGAGAATCGCGAGGGAACGGGCGACCTGGCGTGGTCACCCGACTCGCGCTGGCTCGCGTACGAGATGTCGGCGCCCAACTCGTTCCAGCAGATCAAGATCTTTGGCGTGGAGCTGGGCAAAAACATCGCGCTCACCTCGGACCGCACCAACAGCAGCGCGCCGGCCTGGGATCCCAGGGGCGAGTTCATCTACTTCCTCTCCGACCGCAACCTCCGCACGCTCGTCGGCGCCCCGTGGGGGAATCGCCGCCCCGAGCCGTACTTCGACAAGGAGATCGAGATCTACCAGGTGGCGTTGCGCGCCGGACTGCGCTCGCCGTTCCTGGCCGACGACGAACTGCACAAGCCCGCGCCGCGCGCCGCGCGGCGCGACACCTCCGACACGCCGCCGTTGAGCGACAGTACCGCGGCGCCGCGCAAGAGCGACAGCGCCAAGCTGGTGCAGATCGACGCGGACGGGCTGATGGCGCGCATCCGCCGCCTCCCCGTCCCCAGCGGCAACTACGGCTGGCTCGCCGCCACCGGCGACGCGCTGTTCTACACGTCGCGCGGCTCAGGAGCCGACGCGAAGACCGACCTGATGGCGCTGAAGATCGGCAACGAGAAGCCCGATCCCGTGGTCGTGGTGGATGGCATCCGATCCGCCGAACTGTCGGGCAACAACAGGTCGCTGCTCGTGCGGCGGGAGAACGCACTGTACGTGATCGATGCGCGCGCCGCCAAGGCGAACAACCTCTCCGACAACCGCCTCGATCTCTCCAGCTGGACCTTCAGCATCGACGTGCGCGATGACTTCCGTCAGCTCTTCGTGGATGCGTGGCGGATGGAGCGCGACTGGTTCTACGATCCCGGCATGCACGGGGTGGACTATCAGGCCACGCTCAAGAAGTACGGCGCGCTCGTGCCGCGCATCACGACGCGCGCCGAACTCAGCGATCTGATCGGCTGGGCCGTCGGCGAGCTCTCGGCGCTGCACACCTCGGTGGGCGGCGGCGACCTGCGCCGCGGCGACGACAACGTCGCCGTCGCATCGTTGGGCGCGCGCCTCTTCCGCGATCCGGCCAAGGACGGATATCGCATCGACTACATCTATCGCGCCGATCCTGACTTCCCGTCGGAACGCTCGCCGTTGGCCGACCCCGACCTGAACGTGAAGGCCGGCGACGTGATCACCGCCGTGAACGGCATTCGCACGCTTTCCGTCACCGACATCGGCGAACTGCTGCGCAACCAGGTGGGCAAGCAGGTGCTGCTCAAGCTCGGCGACGGCGCGACGGCGCGCGACATTGTGGTGGAGCCCATCGGCAACGAACAGACGCTGCGCTATTCCGACTGGGAGTACACGCGGCGGCTCGCCGCCGAGGAGAAGAGCAACGGCGCCATCGGCTACGTGCACCTGCGCGCGATGGGCAACGGCGACATGGACCAGTTCTACCGCCAGTTCACGCCGGTCTTCAACCGGCAGGGGCTGATTCTCGACATGCGGCAGAACCGCGGCGGCAACATCGACTCGTGGGTGCTCGAGATGCTGTCGCGCAGGGCGTGGATGTACTGGAAGAACCGCGTGGGCGAACCGTACTGGAACATGCAGGGGGCGTTCCGCGGGCACATGGTGATGCTTGTCGACCAGGAGACGGCGAGCGACGGCGAAGCGGTGGCCGACGGCTTTCGACGGCTGGGGCTCGGTGTGGTGATCGGCGCCCGCACCTGGGGCGGTGAGATCTGGCTGAGCGGCGTGAACACGCTCACCGATAACGGCGTGGCGCGCGCCCCGATGATGGGCGTCTACGGCCCCGAGGGGAAATGGCTCATCGAGCAGGAAGGCGTGAAACCCGACATCGTGGTGGAGAACCTGCCGCACGCGACGTTCAACGGGCAGGACGCGCAGCTCGACGCAGCGATCGAGTACCTGAAGAAGAAGATCGCCGAGGATCCGCGGCCGGTGCCGGCGCCGCCGGCCTATCCGAAGAAGGCGAGACCCTCACCGTAGCGGCTGCGCAACCCCCACACGAATCGCCACCGCCGACGTCGCGGGCAACGTGACCGTTGCCGTGCCATCGGCGGCGACGGTCACGCGGAGCCCCGCGCATCCATCACCCACCCGTCCGCCGGCCAGCAGGTCGCAGTACATCCCCGCCGGCAATCCGGCGTTGATGGTCGCCGTCACGCTCGTCGCGCCGGCGTTGATCATCACCCACCCCTTGTCGCCGCGCGTGAACGCCACCGCGTCGGCGCCGTTGTCCCACGTGTGCGTGACGTCCAGCCCCGCCGTCGCCCGGCGGAACGCGACCATTGTCACGATCCACGGGTCGCGATGGTCGCACGTCCATTGCCCCACCACCGCGGTCTGGAAGCTCGCCGCGCAGTTGAGCGTGGCGGCCGGCGCCGGGGGCCCGGCGTCGCGCCCGGCCTGCGTGCTACGATCGAACGCGTACCCGGACATCACCACGGGATAGCCATACCCCTGCCCCAGCATCCAGACGTTCGCCAGGCGGTACGCCACGCCGTCGCGGTAATCCACCCCGTCGTAGCGCTGCGTGTCGTGGTTCTGCAGGAAGACCACGGCCTTGTTGCTGGCCATCAGCCCCCACGTGCGCTGGGTGAACGAGCTCAGCTCGGAGGCGCGCTTGCCGCTCCCGGCGCGGAACCGCTCGCCCACCGCGCGGAAGTTGAACTCGGTGACGTCGGCCGCCCCGCCGCTCGCGTAGCCGAGCCCGAAGTAGTCGGTCGCCTTCACGGCCTCGGTGCCGGGGTCGATGACCTCGAGGAAGAAGTACGGCGGCGCGCGCCCCTCGGCGACGGCCGCGAGGTTCACCAGCCGGACAATGCTGTCGAGCTCCACCGGCTGGATGTGCTTGGCCGCGTCGATGCGGAAACCGGCGACGCCGAGCCGAGTGAGGCCGATGAGATAGTCGGCGATCTTCTGCCGGACGCTCGCCGATCCGGTGTTGAGATCGGGAAGCCCCAGCAGCTCGCAGTCCTGCACGTTGGCCGCGCTCTGGTAATTGTTCAGCGCGCAGGCAGGGTGAAAATCGGCCGGGCCGTACAGCGGCTGGTAGTTGTAGCGCGTGAACGGCGTGCCGGCGCTTCCCACCCCACTGCCCGGCGCCATGTGATTGATGACGGCGTCCACGTAGATGTCCACGTTCGCCGCGCGGCACTTGGCCACCATGTCAACGAACTCGGCGCGCGTCCCGAACTTGCCACGATCGATCGAATAACTGACCGGTCCGTAGACTTCGAACCACGGGCGCCCGTCGGCGATGTTGTGCTCCTGCGGCGGGCTCACCAACGCGGCGCGATAGCCGGCCGGGCCCAACGAGCGCCCGCACTCGGCGCCCACATCGGTCCAGTACCACGAGAAGAGCTGAACGAAGGTGTCGCCCGCTTCCGCGTGCCCGGTGGGACGATACGCCGGCGCGAGCACGGGACGCCCCACGGGGCCGGTGGAGCCGCCCGGCGCCGCTGGGCCGGACGGCGTATCGGAGCCCCCGCCGCACGCCGCTACGAGCGCAACGCACAGCGCGGCGCACGAAAGCGCCACGCGCATGCGCGCGTGGCGCCTCGTGGGCCAGACGCCAAACACCCGGCCCGAGACAGGGCCTCGGACCGGGTGCTGGTCACACATCACGCCTTAGTACCCCGGATTCTGCTTCAGATTCGGGTTCGCCGTCAGCTCGCTCGCCGGCAGCGGGTACAGGTCGCGGAAGGCTTCCGTCAACTTGCCGTTGACCGTGTTGCCCTTCCACTGCCAGATGCCAGCCGTGCTGAACTGGCCATAGCGGATGAGGTCGGTGCGGCGCGTCCCTTCCCAGAAGAGCTCGCGCGCGCGCTCATCGAGGATGAAGGCGGTCGTCAGCTGCGCGTCGGCAATCTGCCCCGACGGGTTGCCGTACGCCCGGTCCCGCAGCGCGTTGATGTAGCCCAGCGCCGTGGCGCGCGAACCGCCGCCGCCACGCAGGTGCGCTTCGGCGTACATCAGGTAGGCATCGGCCAGGCGGAAGACCGGGAAATCGGTATCCACGAAGGTCGAGTTCTTGCCCGAGGCGCCCGACGACGTCTTGTTGGTGAACTTCGGCGAACCGATGCCGGTGGTGTAATCGGTCAGGTTCGTCATGCTCCCCGAGAAGCCGGTGGTCGTGAAGAACGACGACCGCTTGTCCGGGCTCGAGGCGCCGCCATTGTTCGGGTAGAGCGCCGCGAGCGACGGCTTGGTGCGAATGCCCCACCAGCCGCCGTCAATGCCGTAGTCGCCGGCGTTGATGCTCGCGCCCACCGAGGCGTGAATGAGGAAGGTCATCCCGCCCCACGTCTGGATCTTGTCGCCGTCCTGCTGGATGGCGAAGATGATTTCCGGCGACGTGTTGTTGTCGGCGGAGAACATCCGGCGGAAGTTCGCGTCGAGCCGGTACGGCCCGGCGATCACCTTCGACGCCTCCGAGAGCGCCTCGGCCCACTTCGGCGTGCCCGTGTAGACGCCGGCGTTCAGGTACATCTTGGCCAGCAGCATCGACACCGCGCCCTGGTCGACGCGGCCGTACTCGGCGGCGCCCATCGCCGGGAGTTCGGTGCGAATGGCGTTCAGCTCGCTGACCACATAGTCAAAGAGCTGGGCGCGCGTCGCCGGCTGCGGCGGCGTCTTGCCGATCACGTCCGTCTCCTTCACGAGCGGGATCGGGCCAAACAGGCTGATGCCGTGGAAGTAGCTGTACGCGCGGAGGAAGCGCGCCTCGGCGCGGAACTTGGCCACCTCGGCGCGGGTCGCCGCCGAGACGTTGCGCGACGCCAGCTTCTCCGGCGTGGTCTCACGCAGGAACTCGTTGGCCATCGCCACCTGGAAATAGATGCGGTAGTACATCGAGCCCAGGAACGAGTTCGACGACGACCAGATCTGGGTGTTCAGTTCCTGGATGGGACCGTCGTTCCAGGAGACCGCCGCCTCGTCGGTGGGCAGCTCTTCCATCTGCCACCAGAGGCGCATGTACTGCGAGAAGCCCTCGTCGAGCCCCGAGATGTCGCCGTTGCCCGCCGGACCCTGCTGGCCGCTGACCGCGAGGCCCGCATAGATCTTGGCGAGGAACGACTTGTACGACGTCTCCTCGGAGAAGATGTTGGCGCTGCTGACGCTGCTCTTCGGCGCCACCGTCGGATCGGTGCACGCGGCCGCCACCAGCAGCGCGCTGGCGGCGACGAGCATCGAGCGAATCATGTTCTTCATTGTTTCGTCTCCGCTCAGAAGCCGATGTTGAGGCCGGTGGTGAACGTGCGCGCCAGCGGGTACAGGTTGTTGTCGATGCCGTTCACGCCGGCCATCGGGTCAACGCCCGTGTACTTGGTGCTGGTAAAGACATTCTGGATCGCGCCGTACACCCGCAGCGACTTCAGCTGCGGCACGGTCTTGAAGGTGTAGCCGACGCTGATGTTGTCGAGGCGGAAGAAGCTCGCCTTCTCGACGTACAGGTCGGAGAAATACTGCGTGGACGTGAAGCCGTACTTGAGCACCGACGCGTGCAGGTTGTTGGGCGCCTGCGTCCCCTTGAGCGCGCGGTACGTGCCGAGCGTCGAGGCGACGTTGTTGTAGACGTAGTTGCCCAGGTGCATGCGGGCCGTCAGCGACATGTCCCAGTTCTTGTACGACACGTTCGACGTGTGGCCGATGATCCACTTCGGATCGGGGCTCTTGTACGCCACCTTGTCGCTCTGGGTGATGGCGCCGTCGCCGTTGATGTCCTGGTACAGTTCCTTGTCCGGCTTGTCGCCCGTCACCGGCTTGCCATCGGCGCCGGTCTTGTGCTTGAAGACGAGGAAGGCGTAGCGCGGCTGGCCCGGCTGCAGCACCTGGATGGTGTTGCCCACGCCGCCCGCGATGCCGCCGACGAGGATCTTGTCGGTCCCCGAGTTGCTGACCGACACGATCTTGTTGTTGTTCATGCCCGCCGAGAAGCTGGCATCCCAGCGCCACGGCGAGGTGCGGCCCTCGAGAATCACGGCACTCAGGCCGAGTTCCACGCCGTTGTTCTTCATGCTGCCGATGTTCGTCGTGACGTAGTTCGACAGGTTCGTCCCCGCCGCCACCGGGACCGTGAAGATCAGGTCGTCGGTCGTCTTGCTGTAGACGTCGAGGGTGCCGGTCACGCGGCTGTTGTAGAGGCCGAAGTCGAGGCCGAAGTTGGTCGACGCCGTCTGCTCCCACTTGATGTTCGGGTCCACCGCGCTCGGGCGGATGGTCGTGACGAACTGGTTCCCGAACTGGTACTGCGCCTTGCTGTCACCCGTCGTGTAGGTGGACAGGAACAGGTAGTTGCCGAACGACTGGTTGCCGTTGACGCCCCACGAGAAGCGCAGCTTCAGGTCGGACAGCTGCGGGAACTTCTGCATGAAGGGCTCTTCGATGACGCGCCACGCGGCGGCGAAGGCCGGGAAGACGCCCCACTGGTTGCCGGGGCCGAAGCGCGACGACCCGTCGCGGCGCAGCGAGCCGGTCAGCAGGTACCGGTCCTTGAAGGTGTAGTTCACGCGGCCGAAGAACGAGATGAGCTTGCTATCCTCGACCGTCAGGTAGTTCTGCTGCACCTGCGCGCCCGGCACGCCGTTCCCCTTCAGCAGGTTCGTCGAGAGCTTCTCGGCGTAGAACCAGGGATAGTCGCCGTGCGATCCGCCGTAGCCGTAGCCGGCGGTCACGTCGAACGAGCTGGCGATGTCCTCCATCTTGCGCGTGTAGGTGCCGAAGACCTCGAGCACCGTGTTGACCTGGCGCGGGTTGTTCTTGTCGAACCGGCCGCCGCGCCCGTTCTCGACGTCGAACTGCGCGGTGCTGGGCGAGAAGGTGACGCGCGAGGCCTGCGTGAAGTCGTAGCCCGTGCGGAGCGTTGCGTTCAGCCCCTCGATCCACGGCAGCGTGTACTTGGCCTCGATGTTGCCGACGCTGCGGAACGTCGAGCCCTGGTCGCTGATCATCGCCTGGTCGGCGACGGGGTTGTTGGGGCCAAGCCAGTCGGCCCACTGAAAGTACGTGCCGTTGGCGTTGTAGATGGGCTGCGTCGGCGCCATCGAGGTCGCCGACCCCATGCCGCCGGCCGCGAACGTGTCGAGCGCCCGGCTTCCCTTGAGGTTCGCGCGGAACTCGAGCTTGTCGCTCATCAGCACGTCGCTGTAGGTGAGGCCCATCGACTCGCGACGGGTGCTCGATCCGGTGACGATGCCGTCCTGCGACATGCTGCCGATCGACAGGCGGTAGCGCATGTCGTCCTTGGCGCCCGCCATCGACAGGTTGTTCTCGGCGCCGGTGCCGTTGTGCGTGATGGCGTCGATCCAGTCGGTGTTGGCGCTGCCGAGGCGCGCCGTGTTCTCCGGCGCGTACTGCGCCACGGCCGCCTTGAACTGCGTCGCGTTCAGCATGTCCGGCTTCTTCACGATCTTCGACGTCGAGTAGCTGCTCCCGAACGACACGGTGGAGGCGCCGCCCGAGACACCCGACTTGGTCGTGATGAGGATGACGCCGTTGGCGCCGCGCGACCCGTAGATGGCCGCGGCCGATGCATCCTTGAGCACCGTGATGCTCTCGATGTCGGCCGGGTTGAGGAAGTTCATCGGGTTGCGGCCCGCCGCGACGCCGCCGCCCGTCGGAAGCGGCACGCCGTCCACGACGAAGAGCGGTTCGTTGCTGGCGTTGATCGAGGTGCCGCCGCGGATGCGCATGGCGATGCCCGCGCCCGGCTCGTTGCTCGTCACCACCTGCACGCCCGGCACCTTCGCCTGGATCAGCTGCTCGGGGCTGGTGATCTTGCCGATATTGAAGTTCTTCTCCCGGATCGTCTCGGCCACGCCGGTGCGGTCGCGCACGTCCTTCTGGCCATAGCCGGTGATCACGATGCCGCCGAGCTGGGCCGCCATCACCTTGAGCTCGAAGTCGACCGTCACGGTGCGGCCTGCCGCCACCGTCACCGGCTGCGTGAGCGGCGCGAAGCCGATGCGCTTCGCCGTCACCTGATACGTTCCGGCATCGACCGCCAGCGTAAAGCGGCCGTCGTCGCGCGTAATCGCGCCGCGCTTGGTGCCCACGATCGTGACCTCAGCCCCGGCGATGGGGCCAGAGCCGTCATTGGCACGCACGGCACCGGTGATGCGCGTCTGCGCCAGCGCTCCCTCGCTGACACAGAGTGCCGCGAACAGAGCTGCCACTCCAGTCCGCCACATGGTGCTTACTCCTCAGAAGTTTGGGGATGATCCGCCGAACTCGGGCCTTCCATCCCGAAGCCGGTAGGACGGGCCTCGGGTGCTCGGATCGGCTGGGGGAACCGGGAAAACATATATATGGAGCACGCACGTATGACAGGGCGACATTGCCCATTTCGTGTCAGGTGAATGCCCCGGCCTTTGGAGCGGGAACACCGCCAGAAACGTCAGCCGAACGCGACCGGTTCCCGGGGCGGCATGCTCCGCTTGAAGTACCTTCCACCTTCCGCCGGGCGTCACGCGGCGAAGGCGGACAGATTGCCACCCCGGCACTGCCTCACGGTCGATCAATAGGGACGGCGCGGGCGGCGGCCCAGCGCAGCGACAGGTGGCGCCGGAGGCGCCATCGGGTGATTTTCCAGACCGCCCGCGCGGTGTCGCCCGGGCGCCGTTGGGCAGGTGGCAGAGTGGTTTAATGCTCCGGTCTTGAAAACCGGCGTTCCTGCAAGGGAACCGGGGGTTCGAATCCCTCCCTGCCCGTCCTCGCGCCCGTCGCGCCGGCCTTCAACGCCGCCGACCCGCCGCGCGTTTCGAATTCGCCCGGCCCCCACCACCCGAGCCCAGGGAATTCGCATGCAATTCTCGTCGCGCGTCGCTCGTTCTTCGCTGCTGGCCGGCCTGCTGGCTGCCACCGGCTGCTCCGCATTCACCACCCGGAAGCCCGAGACGGCGCCCCCCGCGCCGGTTCCGGCCGCCGGCGCAGTGACACCCCGCCCGACCGGCGGCCCCGAGCGCAGCTTCACCGTCGCCATGGACTCGGTCCGGGCCCGGCAGCTCTACGTGAGCAAGGACCCCAAGGACCTGCCGCCGGGGAACTACGCTCGCGACATGCAGAACAAGGCGCGCACCGACAGCATCTATGCGGCGCGCTTCAGGGGCATCGCCGAGTTCCGCAAGGTGACCTACAAGAGCACCGCCGACGGAATGGAAATCCCCGCCTATCTCTTTGCCCCGCTCGACAAGCGCGGTGCCAAGGGGCACGCGGCGATGGTCTGGGTGCACGGCGGCGTGCACGGCGACTGGGGCCCGACGATGTTCCCGTTCGTGAAGGAGGCGGTGGAGCGCGGGTACGTGATCATCACGCCCGACTACCGCGGCAGCACGGGCCACGGCGAAGCGCATCACCAGGCCATCGATTACGGCGGCATGGAGGTGGACGACGTCCTCTCGGCCCTCGAATACCTGAAGACGCTCCCGTACGTGGACATGGATCGCGTGGGGATGATGGGGTGGAGCCACGGCGGATTCATCACCATCCTGAACGCCACGAAGCCCGGCACGCCGCTCAAGGCCGCGGCCGGCATTGTGCCGGTGACGAACCTCGTCTTCCGGCTTTCGTACAAGGGGCCCGGATACCAGCGCAGCTACGCCGCCGAGCCGACCATTCTCGGCTTGCCGTTCGAGAAGCCCGACGAGTACATCAAGCGCTCGCCGCTCTACCACGTCGAGAACCTCAACATCCCGCTCCTCGTGCACGTCTCGACGAACGACCTCGACGTGAACTATGTCGAGGACCAGCAGATCGTCTGGAAGCTGCGCGCGCTCAAGCCCGAGCTGTCGGAGACGAAGATCTATGTGGATCCGCCGGGCTGGGGCGCGTCGGTCGGCCACTCGTTCAGTCGCCGCGTCGATCCCGTGACGCTGCAGCGCGTGGACTCGCCCGAACAGATCGACTCGTGGAACCGGACCTGGGCGTTCTTCGAGTGGAATCTGAGGCCCTATGAGGACCGGTCGAAGCCGGCGGCGCCGGTGAGGGTGACACCGTAGGGGCGGAATACCACAGAAAACGACAGAGTACCACGGAGTGCGGCGGTAACTGCCGTACTCCGTCGTACTCTGTGCCATTCTGTCGTCTTCTCCCTTTACATCCGCCCCGCTCACGCCCATTTTTCTCAGTCTGCGCGCTCGCGCGCATGGAGACGTGGCCGAGAGGCTGAAGGCGACGGTTTGCTAAACCGTTATACGGGCTTAAACCTGTATCGAGGGTTCGAATCCCTCCGTCTCCGCTGAGCGGGTCTGCTGGGGACGCCCCGGTGGACCCGCTTTGCTTTGCTGGGATTCTTGTTGGGGAGAGTGATGGCAGAGGGCGGAAGGCGGATGGCGGATGGATGGCCGCCTCGAGCGGTGTCCCCACGCCTTCGTTCGTCGTCCGCCCTCCGCCCTCTGCCATCCGCCCTCCGCCATCCGCCATCCGCCATCACTCAGCCCCCACTCGAAACTAGCCTCGCCCCGTGCCTACTCCCCGCCTAAGATTCGCCCCGTCGCCCACCGGCTATCTCCACGTCGGCGGCGCCCGCACGGCGCTGTTCAACTGGCTCTATGCCCGGCGGCATGGGGGGCAGTTCCTGCTCCGCGTGGAGGACACCGACAAGGCGCGCAGCACGGACGAATCGACGCGCGCGATCTTCGAGGGACTGCAGTGGCTGGGCCTCGACTGGGATGAGGAGGTCGTCTATCAGGGCGCCAACGTCGCGCGGCACCGCGAGGACGCCGAGCGCCTGGTGGCCAACGGGCACGCGTACCGCTGCTTCTGCACGGCCTTCGAACTCGACGCCCGCCGCAAGCAGGCCGAGGCCACCGAGGGCGCGTTCAAGTACGACCGGCGCTGCGACCTGCTGGACCGCGCCGACGTCGCGCGCCGCGTGGCGGCCGGCGAGCCGAGCGTGATCCGCTTCCGCGTCCCCGACGGAAGCTCGGGATGGACCGATCTCGTGCACGGCGACATCAGCTTCCCCAACCGCGACATCGAGGACTTCATCATCCTCCGCTCGGACGGCACGCCCATCTACAACATGGCCGTGACTTCCGACGACATCGCGATGCGCATCACCCTCGTGATGCGCGGCGACGACCACATCTCGAACACGCCCAAGCAGATCATGCTCTACCAGGCGCTGGGCGCGGCGCTGCCGCAGTTCGCGCACCTGCCGATGATCCACGGCACCGACGGCAAGAAGCTGTCCAAGCGCCACGGCGCCACCGCGGTGGCCGACTGGCAGCACGAGGGGATCCTGCCGCAGGCGATGGTCAACTTCCTCGCGCTGCTGGGCTGGTCGCCGGGCGGCGAGTTCAACGAGGTGATGACCATCGACGAGCTGGTCGCGAAGTTCGAGAGCGACGGCCTGCTCAAGAAGGCGTCGGTCTTCGACACGAAGAAGCTGGAGTGGATGAACGGGCAGCACCTGGCCCGGATGCCGCTCGCCGACCTCGCCCCGCTCGTGGCGCGCAAACTCGCGGAGGCGGGGCTCGCGTCGGAGCGCGACGTCGCCGCGCGCGCCGCCTGGTATCACCCCCTGTTCGACCTGCTGCGCGTGCGCTCGCGCACGGTGGACGACATCGTGCGGCAGGCGCGGCCGTTCCTCGCGGCCACGGTCGCCTATGATGAGCACGCGGCCGCGAAGGCGTGGAAGGACGCCGCCGACGCGCGCGCGCTGATCGCCGCCGCCCGCGAGTCGCTGGCCGCCGCCCCGTCGTGGACCGCGGCGGAACTGGAGCCCGCGCTCAAGGGTCTCGCCGAGGCGCGCGGCCTCGGCACCGGCAAGCTCTTCGGCCCCATGCGGGTGGCCCTGACGGGGGAGACCAACAGTCCGGGCCTGTTCGACGTACTAATGGTACTTGGCCGAGGGGTGGCACTCGCCCGCCTCGACGCCGCCATCGCCGAACTCGACCGCCGGACTGCCGGCACATCCTGATCTGATGCGCGCCCCGCTGACCGCTGTTGAAGAGCACGTCTATCACTATCTGCTCGACCACCTGGCTCAGCACACGTTCCAGCCGAGCGTACGGGACATCGGGCGGCATTGCCGCATTGCGTCCACCAAGAGCGTCACCGATGTGCTCGCCTCGCTCGAGGCCAAGGGGTACATCGAGCGCGTACCCGGCCGTTCGCGCGGCGTCAAGCTCATTGGCCACGGGGGGCCGTCCGGCGTGATGCCGGTTCCGGTGGTGCGCGTCGCCGCCTTCCAGCGCGCGCCCGAGACGACGTCGTTCCTCGCGCTCGACCGCTCGCTGGTGCCGAGCGCCGAGTGCTTCCTCGTCCCCATCGCCGGCGACGACGCGCGCGCCCTCGGCGCGCAGGCGGGCGACTTTGCCATCGTGCACCCCGTGGCCCGCTCCAGGGACGGGGAACCGGTCGTGGTGCGGCTTGGCGATCGCGCCGTGGTGCGGACGATGGTGCGCCGCGGACAGGCGGTGGTGCTGCACACCGGCAACGGGCAGGCGCCCACCGAGGTGGGGCCGCAGGATGACTATGCCGTGCTCGGAGTCCTGGCCGGCGTCATTCGGCCGCCCGTGCCGACGCCCACCACCACGTCGGCCGAAAGCTAGACGCTACGGTTTGGCGGGCGGCGCGGGCGGTTCGGCCTTCGCCTTGTCCGCCGCCTCGCGACGCTCGCGGTCCTTGCGCGCGCGCAACGCGCGCACCGCCGCCTTGAACTCCTCGTCGCGCGTGTACCGCGCCGACTGTTCCTGGATCTGCCGCGTCATCTCGTTCATCGTGCGCTGGCGTTCGGCCTGGATCGGGTTGGCCTGCGCGTTCAGCGGCAGGAGCGCGAGCACCGCCGTCGGGATGGAGAACTTGCCGAGGCGGATGTACTGCTGGTCGATGCCGTACTTGCGTCCCTTCTTGTCGGTGAAGGTCCAGTCGCCGGGCGCGCGCTGCGGACCGAGGGCGGCCACCGAATCGTTGAGGACGCGAATCTTGTCGGCGAGCATGTCGTGCAGCGAGTCGGCCTTGGTGCGGGGGGTCCGCATGGGCGCCGAGACGACGGGGCCGGGCGGGAACCAGAGCCGCGGGTCGCTGTAGTTGGGCCGGATCCCGCGCGTTGCCCCGCCCTCGCCGACGATGTCACCCGCGCCGCCTTCCGGCTTGGCCGCCGGTGCGGCCGGCGCGCTGGGCACCGCGGCCGGCACCGCAACTGGCGCGACCACCTCGGGCGCTGGCGCTTCGGTCGTCTTGCCGCGATCCGGGCGGCCGTCCCCCCCGCTGCGCATGGCGCGCGCCGGGCCGCCGTCGCCGCGGGGGAGCGCGATGAATCCGATGCGTTCGACGACCACGGGCTGACCGCGATTGCTGAAGAGCTCCGTGAGCACCGACGGGATCTCCAGCGAACGCAACAGCACCACGCCGATCACCACGTGCAGGATGATCGAGACCGTGAACGCGCGGATGCCTCGCGGCTGGCGAGGAATCACGCCTCGGCTTCCACCGGGTTGCGGACGGCGCTGTAGCCCACCAGTTCGACTTCCACCACGTCGCCCGCTTGCAGCGGCGCGATGCCGGACGGCGTGCCCGTGGCCACCACGTCGCCCGGTTCGAGCGTCATGACGTGGGAGATGTACGAGAGGAGGTCGGGAATCGGGAAGACCATCTCGCCGGAGATGGCCCGCTGCTTTTCGATGCCGTTGACGCGCGTGACGACGGTGATGGCGTCGAGCGGCGGCACCCCTTCCCAGAGCGGGCCGATGGGGCAGAAGGTGTCGAAGCCCTTGCCGCGGGTCCACTGGCCGTCGCTCTTCTGCAGGTCGCGCGCCGTCACGTCGTTGAGCGCGACGATGCCGCGAATTCCCGCCGTGCACTGCGCCGGGCTCGCCTTGCGGAGCGGCACGCCGACCACCACCCCGATTTCGCCCTCGAAGTCCACCCGCTGCGACGCCTTGGGCATCACGATCGCCGCGCCCGGCGCGAGCACGGCCGACGGCGGCTTGAGGAAGAGCAGCGGCGCGGAGGGCACCTCGTTGCCGAGCTCCTTGGCGTGTTCGCGGTAATTCCGCCCCACGCAGACGATCTTTCCGGGTCTGGTCATGACTCGCAATTTACCCCCGAGGGCGTTGAAAGGTGCGACGGACTAGCTGTCCGGGTCCGTTACACCATCGACGGCGCGGCCGTTGGCGTAGAAGTCGCGCAATGTCTCCCGCAATGAGGCCCACGGCGCCACGACGCGGCGGGCCGGTGGCAGGGCGTCGAGCAGGTGAGCGCCGTACCCTTTGCGCAACACCCGCGGATCGCACAGCACCACCGCGCCGCGATCGGCCGTGGACCGCACGAGCCGCCCGAAGCCCTGCTTCAGGCGCAGCGCGGCGTGCGGAATCATGTAGGACATGAAGCTGTCTCCGCCGCTCTTCTCGATGGCCTCGCATTGCGCCGCCGTCACCGGCTCGGTCGGCACGCGGAACGGAATGCGCGCCAGGAGCAGGGCGTGCAGGGCGCGTCCCGGGACATCCACGCCCTCCCAGAAGCTGGACGTGCCCACGAGCACCGCATTGCCGTGCTCGCGAAAGCGCTGCAGCAGCTGGTCGCGCGGCGCCTCGCCGTGCACCAGCAGCGGCCAGCGCGACTCGACGTCCAGCGCGCGCAGCGTGGCCGCCGCCTCCTTCACGTCGCGATGACTGGTGAAGAGCACGAAGACGCCGCCGTCGGCGACCTCGATCAGATCGTGCGCGGCAGCCAGCACCTGCCCAAAGTGCGCCCGGCCGTCGGTGTTGGGCGCGACGAAGTCGCTTGGCACCGCGAGAATCGCCTGCGACGCGTAATCGAAGGGCGACGCGAACTGGCGCGTCACCGGCTCGGTGCGGTCGTCGTCGAGGCCGAGTCGGCGCGCAATGAAGGCGAAGCCATCGCTGGTGGCCAGCGTCGCGCTGGTCACCACCGCGGTGTCGAGGCGCACGAACAGGTCCTCGCGCAGGATCGGCGCGAGGTCGAGCGGCACCGAGGCTGCGCCCACGTTGCCATCACCGGGGCGGCGCTCCAGCCAGCGCACCAGCTGGTCGGCATCGCGCCCGGAGCGGAGCGCGCCGCGCAGCGCATCGCCGGCGTGCGCGAGCCGCCGTGAGACGCCGCGGATCTCGCCGAGCAGCGGCGCGAGTTCCTCGGCCCGTGTGGGCTCCGTCTCGAGGCGGCTGCCGATGGTGCGCAGGCCGTCCTCCAGCAGGGCGATCTCGCGCAGCAGGTCGTCGAGCGCCGGACCCAACCCCTCACGCCAGACGGGATCGTCGTCGAACGCGTCGGTGAGCCGCACCTGCGGCTCGTTGCGCGCCGAGAGCCAGGCGTCGAGCAGGTCGCACACCACCTGCGCCTTGTCGCGCGCCGCGCGCGTGCCGTCCACCAGGCGCACGCGCACGAGGTCGAGCGAGGCGACGCTCAGCAGGTCGGTGGCGCGCGACAGTTTGCGCTCGAGCGCGGGAAGCAGCCCCTTGCCCTTGCGCTCAAGCCGAGCGAAGAGGCGCTGGAGGCCGCGGCGCGAGACGGTGTGCCCCAGGTGCGCGGCGGCGGCATCTTCGAGATGGTGCCCCTCATCCACGACCAGTCGCGTGAACGGCGGCAGCACCGCCGCTTCGGTCCAGTTGCCGCTGGCCCGCCGCACCGCGATGTCGGCCATCAGCAGGTGATGGTTCACGACCACCACGTCGGCCTCGGCGGCACGCCGCCGCGCGGCAAAGACGAAGCAACGATCGAAGTACGGACAGCGCATCCGCGTGCACAGGTCGCCTTCGGCCGCCACTTCGTCCCACACGTCGGGGCGCGGCGCCGTCGTGAGATCGGAGAGCGAGCCGTCCTTGGTCTTCGCGGCCCACGCCGAAAGCATGTCGAGGTCGTTGGCCAGCTCTTCCTCGAAGAGCGACGCCCCTTCGGCGCGCGCGGTGTCGAGCCGCTGCAGGCATAGGTAATTGTGCCAGCCCTTGAGCAGGGCAAAACGGACCTTCTGGTCGGCGAGCGCTTCGGCGAGAATGGGAAGGTCCTTGCCGACGAGCTGCTCCTGCAGCGTGATGGTGTTGGTGGAAATGACCGTGCGTTCGCCGTTGGCGGCCGCCCAGCGGAGGGCGGGCACCAGGTAGGCGAGCGACTTGCCGACGCCCGTCCCTGCCTCGAGCAGGCCGATGCCACCCTTGGTGTAGAGGCCGGCGATGGTGGCGGCCATGTCACGCTGCGTCGGCCGGTCCTCGAAGCGTCCGAGGTGCGCGGCCACGGGGCCGTCGGCGTCGAGAATCGCCGCCACGTCGTCGGCGTCGAGCGGATGCTCCGGCTCGGCGCGCGGCACCTCGACCACCACGTACAGGCGCGTCGCCTCGTTGTCGACGATGGCAAAGCCGATGCCGTCGTCATGCAGCCGCGCGGCGACCTCGAGGTCGGCCTCCGACGGCTCCAGCAGGCCAGACGGGTGATTGTGCACGAGCACTTCGCCGCGCCGCGCAAAGCCCGGCAGGGCCAGCACGCTGCGCGAGTCGCCGCGCGCGACGGCGCGCGCCGACTGGAGCATCCCGGCCTCGTCCATCGCGCCAACGAAGCAGACCTCTCGCCCGCCCGCCATGTGGATGGCGGTGCGAATCGCGTTGGCCACGCGCGGCAGGATGCGCAGCTCGCCGTGGCTCAAGTTTTGTGCGGCCGCTTCTTCGCCGCCGGGAAGAGCACGTTGTTGAGGATCAGCCGGTAGCCCGGCGAGTTGGGATGCAGCGCAAGGTCGGTGGGCGGCGCGCCGATGTTGTGCTGCGGGTCCTCGGGGTCGTGTCCGCCGAGGTAGGTCCATGCGCCCTTGCCGAGGTCACCGTGGATGTACTTGGCCCACGGAGCGCCGTCTTCGTAGGCCAGCACCGTCACCGCCGGGCGCAGCACACTGCGCATGAACGAGGTGGTGACGCCGTAGAAGTCGGGGATCACGCTGCGATGGTCCTGCACCAACATGGTCGCGACGGGATCGAGCTTGGCCGAGAAGGCGAAGAGCTGGAAGTTGCCCAGCGGCTGGCGGCGCGCGGGGACGTTGACCTGGTGCCCGTCGATGTCGCTCATCGCGTTGACGCCCGCCGACATCTCGAGGTGCGCCTTGGCCACCGCGAATCCGTTGGCCCAGTCCATCTTGTTGTCGGCGTCGGGATCCATCGGCGTGCCGTCCGAGTACGGCGACGCGATGTCCACGCCCTGCGAGGCAAGCGCGAGTTCCAGCGTTTCGGTGGCGCCGCACATCGCGAACAGGAATCCGCCGCGCTCGACGAAGGCACGGATCTTCGCGGCCACGGCCTTCTTGAGCGCAGGGATGTTGGCGTCGCCGTGGCGGCGCGCCGTGGTGAGGTCGCGCTCGCGCTGGTCGATGAACCACGGCGCATCGCGGTAGCTGAGGTACAGCTTGTTCAGCTGGCCGGTGAAGTCTTCGTGGAAGAGGTGGATCCAGTCGTACTGCGCCAGGTCCTGATCCAGCACCTCATCGTCCCAGACGCGGGTGTACGGAATGCCGGCGTAGCGCAGCGCCAGCGTGACGGCGTCATCCCACGGCGGCGAGTTGGGCGGCGAGTAGACGGCGATGCGCGGCGCCTTCTCCAGCGGCACGGCGTCGGCATTGCCGTCGGCGATCTCGTTGCGGATCGCGGCGACGGCCGCATCCGAGATGGCCTGAAAGGTCACGCCGTCGAGCGACGCGCGGCGCCGCACGAAGGGGACATCGGGAATCAGGAAGGCGCCGCCGCGGTAGTTGATCAGCCACTCGGCGCGCACGCCTTCGGTGAGCGCGTTGAAGGTGACGCCGTACGCCTTCAGGTGATTGGCCTGCGCATCGTCCATCGGGACGAGCAGGTGCTGCGCCTCGGCGCGCGAGGCGAGCAGGACGGCACCAATCACAAGAAAGCGGAACGCTCGGGGCATGCGTTGATGGGGAGATGCTGAGTACGACAGAGTACGACAGAGTACGACAGAGTACGACAGAGTACGACAGAGTACGACAGAGTACGACAGAGTACCACGGATTCCGACGGACTACGAAGGAGCAATACGATTTGACGCGGAGACAGACGGAGCAGCGAGATGAACGCGTCTCGTGATGAAACCTAATGTGTATCGTTCGGCATTGACCGTGCTCATCCATGCCATTCCGTGGTACGCTGTGCCATTCCGTGGTACTCTGTGCTATTCCGTCGTATTCCGTGGTATTCCGCGCAATTGCCGTCGGCGCTCTATGGCGCCATCCGCATCCGGTCGAGCGCGTCGCGCGCCTGGGGGACGAGCGCGCTGTCGGGCCACGTGAGGATCAGGTGTTCATAACGCGCCGTCGCCCCGGCGCGGTCGCCGCGCCGCTGCAGCGCGCGGGCCCACTCGAGATCGGCCTCGGGAGCTTCGGGCGACGCGGCGTACCCTTCGACGAGCCGCGTCCAGAGCGAGAGCGCCCGCGCATCGTCGCCCTTGGCGCTGGCCACGCGCGCGGCGAGGGCGAGCAGGAACGGCGCGGCCTCGGGGACGGAGTCGGCCGCCTGCTCGAAGGCGCGTGACGCCTGCACCGAATCACCGCGCGCCAGCGCCAGGAAGGCGGCGCCGATCCCCGGCGCGCGGCTGCGCGCCGCGCGCGAGATGAAGGCGAGCGCGGTGAGCACCTCGGGGGTCTTGTCCTCGGCGGTCCGCAGGCCGCTGCGGGCGCCATCGAGGTCGCCATCGAACAAGGCCAGCCATCCCGACACCACATCCTCGTCCTCGCCCCCACCCTGCGCGGCCGCCTGTCGCGCCCGCGCGATGTCGCCCGCACGAATCCATCCCCACGCGAGACTGCGCGCGAACAGCCGCCGCTGCGCCGCCGTGACCCGCGTACCGTAACTCGCGATGAGCTGCTCCGCGTCGCGCGAACGCCCCAACTCCGCGAGCGCCCGCACCCGCAGGGGGAGCGCGTCCGAGACGGCTTGCGCGCTGTCGAGTGCCGGAACCGCCAGCGCCGAGAGCCGCAGCGCCCCGGCCGCATCGCCACCCGGGAGTGCGGCGCCGGCCGCGCGCAGGGCCAGCGCCGGATCGCGTCGCACCTGATACGCCGCCTCGAGCGCGTCCCGCGCCACGAGCGCGCCCCCCATGTGCGCCGCTTCGTCCGCGAAATCGATCCACAACTGCGCGGTGCTGTCGGCCGCTGGGAGCGTGCGCAACGCGCGCCATCCCTCGCGCGGCGAGCCCCAGCGCAGCTCGAGCCAGGCGCGGGTGCGCGCCAGCGCCGCGACGAGCGCGGCCGGTGCCGTCAGCTGGGGCGTGAGCGCCGTGCGCACGCCCTCGCGCGAGGCGTTGGGCGCTCCCATCAGCGAGTACGCCGCCGACTGGTCGAGATACGGCGCGTCGGCCATTGCATCTCGCCAGGCCGCGGCGGCCGCGTCCCAGCGCCCGCGTGTGGCGTACAGATCGGCGAACTCGGTGGCGAACTCGCGTGCGCCGCCGAGCGCCGCCACCGCTTGCTGAAGCACCGAGTCGGCAAGTTCGGTACGGCGATCGGTGAGGAGGAGCCGCACGTACTCGCGATACGGCGCCGCATCGCGCGCGTCGAGCGCGCGCCATTCCTCGAAGGCCCGCCGCGCGGCCGCGTCGCGCCCCAGCGAGCGCAAGGTGCGCAGCAGCGCGCCGCGCAGCACCGCATCGCGCGGCGTCGTGCGCAGCAGCGCGTCGAGCGTGGGGAGGAGCGAATCTTCCTGTCCCAGCGAACCGAACGAGCGCTCCATGCCGAGCACGCCCTGCGACACCGCGCCCAACTTCACCGCCTCGCGGTAGGCGGCAATCGCCTCGCGGTACTTGGCCGCGTTTTCCAGGTCGATGGCGCGCTTGAGCGCCATCTCCCCCGGCTGGGCTTGCGCGCGCAGCGAGGCTGGCGCCGCAAGCGCCGCCAGCAGCAGCGCGATGACCGGCCAGACGTGCCTGCGCTTCATGCTACGGCTTCTTCCGCGGTTCTAGCGTCTGCCGTTTGCCGTCTTCCGTCTGCATCGGCGTCGGCTCGACGTTCAGCCGGCGGAAGTACTCCAGCACCGCACGGCGCTCCTCCGGCGCGAGTCCGCGCAGCTCGTCCCACGTCGGGGCGCGATACCGCAGCGCGTCGCGCCCGCGTCCGGCACCGTCGGGGGGCGCGAACGGCGACACCTTGTCACCCGGCTTCGACTCGCGCGGCCCCATCTCGTCGCGCTCCTCCTGCTGCAGCAGGCGGCCCGCGTCGAGCATCTTGCGGAAAAGCCGCTGCTGTCGGTCGAGCGTGGACGGATCGGCGACGCCCGCCTCGAGCGACTGGGCGAGCGTGCGCGCCTCGCGGGCGAGCTCGCGCGTACGGCCGGTCGCGTCGAGATCCTGCACGTCGTCGAGCGCCTTGGCGACGGCGCGCTGCTGGCGCGCGAGCACACGCGCCTTGTCGAGCGTCGCCGCGTCGGCCCCCGGCCGCTGGTTGGGCGTCGGGAAGAGCCCCGCCATCTGCGAGTTCAACTGTCCCTGCTGTTCCGCGAGCTTCTGCAGTTCGGCTACCATTTCGGGAACGCCGCTTCCCGACTGCGCCCCTTCCACGCGCTCGCGATCGCGCGCCAGCGCGCTGGCCGCCTGCCGCAGCGACTGCGCGGCCTCGCGCATCGCGCTGGCCTGCTGTGACGGACTGCCCTGCCCCTGCTGCGCGTTGTTCGCGTCACGCATCGCCTGGTCCACGCGCTGCTGCGCGTCCTTCATCGCCTGCTGCGTCCCCGGCGAGACCATCGCGCTCTTCTTCGCCTGCTCGGCGAGCCGCTCGCTCGCCCGCTGCACGCCCTGCTGCAGCGCGCTCTGCCGCGACCGCACGTCCCCCTGCTGGTCGCCGGCGCTCTTTCCCTGCACCTGCTCCGCCAGCTGCTCCTGCTGGCGCGCCATCTGCATCATCTCCTGCACGGCCTTGTCGAGCGAGCCGGTGACGTCGTTCTTCCACGCCGCCACCTGCCGCTCGCGCGCTTCGGACAGCTGGTTCCCCGCCTGTTGCATGGCCTGCGCCGCCTCGCGCGCCGCCTGCTCGCGCCCCTGCCGCGTCCCCTCCTGCGCGGCGCGCTGCATCGCCTCGCGCGACGCCTGCGCCTGGCTCGCCGCGCCTTCGGCCTGCCGCGCCGCGGCGTTCGCCCGCTCACGCTCGAGCCGCTGCTGCAGCTGCTGGATCTCGCGCGCGAGCTGCGCCGTCTGCTCCGCCACCGTCTTCGTCCGCGCCGGATCGCCCGCCCCGGAGTCGGCCAGCTGCCGCTGACGGCGCGCCATCGACGTCGCGTCCTCGCGCAGCGTCTTCATCTGTCCCTCGAGCGCGGCGCGGCGCAGCATCTCGGCGCTCTTCTCGAGCGCCTCGCGCAGCCGCTTCTGTTGCTCCGCCAACTCGGCCATCGACTGCCGCGTGCGATCCTGCGAGAGGTCCTGCGCCGCCCCCTCGAGTTTCTTCATCGCGGCGAGCAGTTCGGGCGTGAGCGCATCGCGCATCAGCTGCTGCGCCTCGCGCAGCTGCGCCTGCAGCGAACTGTCCAGCCCGCCCGCGGCGCGCAGGCGCTCCTCCAGCTCGCGCGTCGCGTCCTGCACCTCACGCGAACGCTGCGCCATCTCGGCCTGCTCCTTCGCCAGCCCCTTCGCCTTCTCGGCCGCGTCATACGACATCGCGTCAGGCGCCGTGCGCTCGCCGGGCTTGGCCGACTCGGCGGGCGTCCGCGCGCGCACCGCTTCGTTGGTGCGCTGTTCCAGCCGCTGCTGGGCGCGGGCCGCGGCGAGCGCCTTGCTTACCAGCGAATCCGCCGCCGCGCGCGCTTCGCGTCGTTGGTCCTCGACCGCCGGCACGCGCAGCAGCAGCTCACGGCTCTTCCCCGCCTGTCCCCACGGCGTGTCGTCGTGCGCGCTCGCCTGCACGTGCACCACGTCCCCCGGCTGCAGCGCGAGCGCGCCCAGCTCGAGCGCGATCGCGCCGAGGTACGAGGGCGCGCCGCCCTCGAACAGTCGTCGCGACTGCGGCGCCGTCACCCGCCCGTCGGCGTGCCGCGTCCACACCGCCACCGACACGTCGCGCAGCACGCGATCGTCCACCGCCGCCACCCCAACGCGCACCGCGCCCGCGGGCGTGACATTGGAATCGGCGCTCGGCGTCAGGAAGTCCACCTGCGGCGCCGAATCGGGAACCACCTCGAGCTGCAGCGGAACCGGCAGGTCCGCGATGGGGCCCGTTGCCCCGGACGCGCGCCACTGGAGCGTCGCGCTCGCGCGCGGCGTGAATCGTCCCGTGAACCCGCGCCCCGTGATCGTCAGCGGCACGCGCACCGCGTCGCCGCCCAGCGCGATGGCCGCCAGCGGTTCCGACGCCCGCCCCGCGATGGTGAGTGCCGTTCCCTGCGGCACACGGAGCGTGCCCTCGAGAGCCAGAGTCTCTGGCGCGCGCGAGAGGTACGCTGGGAACTGCGCGGAGATCGTCACGTCGCCGACGAACGAGCGCTCGGCCAGCCGCAGGCGCAGGGTGTCGGAGACGACGCGCCCGTCGGTCGCGATCAGCAGCACGTCGGCGTCGAGCGGGCCGACGCGCCACGACGCCGCCCCATCGCGCACGACGAGCGTCGTGTCGCGCCACGCGCCGCCCGTCGCGCGCTGGCGCACCGTCAGCGCGCGGCGCCCCGGCGCGTGCACCCGCAGCGGGGCCGTGTCGCCACGCAACAGCCCCGCCGGCGGATCGTCGAAGGTGATCGCCGGCAACAGCGTGCCCGCCCACGCCGAGGCCGGATGCAGCAGCGCGCGCCATCCATCGCCGTGCGATCCGCCCGTCCCCGCCGCCGCGGCCACGATGATGAGCGTCGTCCCGGCGGCGACGGCAAGCGCACGCTGGGTGGAGCGCTGCAATCGCGGCGCCAGCGGCGCATCGCCGAGGCGCGCGCCAAGGAGCGAGTCGGCGCGCGCCACAAATGGGCCACCCTGTGGCGCCACTTCCAGGAGCGTGCGCGCCGCGCCATCGCGCAGCCCGCGCTCCAGCTCGATGGCGCGGGCCACGTCGCCCGGCGACGTCTGCGTGCGGCGCCGCCGACGCTGCAGCTCCCATCCGCCCCACGCCGCGGCGCCCGCGACCAGCCAGAGGAAGAGCGGGACGACTCGCGGCAGTGCCAGCCAGCGCGTGTTGCCGAGCGCGATGGCGCCCAGCGTCAGCGTCGCCACGCCCACGGTGGCGACGCGCAGCACCACCGCCGCGCGCACCTGCCGGGCGACGCGGGCATGCTCGGCGAGCAGCCGTTCGACGGTCGTCATGCGCCCGGACGGCTGCTGATGGCGTACACGAAGAGATTCACGCCCATGCGCAGCGCCTGTTCATGCAGCTCCGGTGGATCATCCTTGTACGTGCCCACGTCTTCCCAGCCGTTGCCGAGGTCGCTCTCGTAGCTGTAGAAGACGGCGAGGCGGTCGCCGATGAACAGCCCGAGGCCGCGCGCCGGCTTGCCGTCGTGTTCGTGGATCTTCGGCACGCCCTGCGGAACGTCGTACACCGCGTGGTAGACCGGGTGCCGCAGCGGCACGTCCACCAGCTCGCGGTCGGGGAAGACGCGCTTGAGCTCGCGACGGAACGAATCATCGAGCCCGTAATTGTCGTCGGCGTGAAGGAAGCCGCCGCGCAGCAGGTACTCGCGCAGGCGCGCCACTTCCGGTTCGGTCAGCCGAATGTTCCCGTGCCCCGTGAGGTGCAGGAACGGATAGTCCCACAGCCGCTCGTCCATCAGCGTGACGCGCGCTTCCTTGGGATCCACGTCGAGCGTGGTCCGCTGACGGATGGCGGCGATCAGGTTGGGCAGGCTCGAGGGATTGGCGTACCAGTCGCCGCCACCGTCGTACTGCAGGCGCGCCACGGCGAGGCGCGGCGCCGCCGGCGCGTGCAGCGGGCGGGCCGCGCCGGTCGCGAGGGGAAGCGCGAGCAGGAGAATGTGGGAGAGGCGCATGCTCAGTCGTGGGCGAGGCGATACGCGAGATTGCGGGGGGCGCCGTCGTCCTCCATGAGAACGCGCACGACGTCCCGAGCGCTCAACCCCTCGGCGCGCAGCGCGGCCGCCCGGGCGCGCAGCGCCTCTTCGTCGAGCGGCGGCGCCTCGCCGCCCTGCACGACGATCACCACCTCGCCTCGCGGCGCCGCCTCGGCAAACTGCGCGGCCAGCGCGCTCACCGCGCCGCGGCAGAACTCCTCGAACTGCTTGGTCAGTTCACGGGCCACCACGGCCAGCCGGTCGCCGGCGCCGGCCGCGGCGAGATCGCGGAGCGTGTCGGCCACCCGGTTCGGCGCCTCGTACAGCACGGCGGTGTGACGGAGCGCGGCGACGTCGGCGAGCAGCGCGCGGCGCTCGGGGCCCTTGCGCGGCACGAAGCCGAAGAACGTGAACCGATCGGCCGGCAGCGCCGCGCCGACGAGGGCGGCGAGCAGCGCCGATGCGCCGGGAATCGGCACCACCGGCACGCCGGCCGACACCGCGGCCTGCACCAGCCGCGCGCCCGGATCGCTGAGCAGCGGCGTGCCGGCGTCACTCACCAGCGCCAGTCGCGCCCCGATCTGCAGGCGCCCGACGAGCGACGGCGTGGTGGCCGCCTCGTTGTGCTCGTGATACGACTCGAGCGGCGTGTGGATGTCGAAATGCGACAGCAGGGCGCGCGTGTGCCGCGTGTCTTCCGCGAGGATCGCATCCACCGAACGCAGCGTCTCCAGCGCGCGCGCACTCAGGTCCCCGAGGTTCCCGATGGGCGTGCTGACGATGTAGAGCGTGCCGACCGAGTCTACCACGGAATGTTCCACGGCAGGGCTTCGAACAGCCCGGCCGCCTGGAACAGGTGCCGGCGCTGGCGCGTGACGTCGGCGAGCAGCTGCTCCGCCGTCACGCCCTCGGGCAGCGGCAGGTGCCAGAGCGTCTCGCCCAGCCAGGCCGCGATCGCCGCGGCGAGCGCCGGGGCGTCGACGACCGGATCGCGCTGGTTGGGAATCGTGAGCGAGAACCGGTCGAGCGCCGGATGCTTTTCCATCAGGTGGTGGCGCGCATGCTCCGCCACGGCGAGCGCGCTCTCCGCGCCGCCCGCGTGCAGGCGATGGATGAGCGTGCCCACGAGCTCACGATATGCCGCGATGAGGGCGGGCGCCGCCTGGTTGGGGAGCACGGGCGGGACGTTCCAGCGTCGCGCCGACCCGCCGTTCTGGAACGCGCGGTCGAGCAGCGCGCGCACCCGCGATGCGCCGTCGAGCGCGGTTGAATCGTCGGCGAAGTAGCCGCGCAATGGCATGCCATGCTGGACGACGATGTAGTTCACGCCGCCGTCGGCGACAATTTCGACGAGGCCGTCGAACAGCGTCGCCATCAGGTTGCCGAGCAGCGCCGCGGTGCTCGCCGCCGGCAGCTCCGGCGGCCATCCCAGGTCGGGCGTCAGCTGCGAGTGGTACATCGCCGCCAGCTGCTCGTCCTCCGCCTCGTGAAAACAGATCTCGCCATACTCGGCGGCGCTCGGCACCTTGGCCACCGCCTCGCCGATCGAGAGCGCCCGCCACCGCCGGCCGTCGGAGGTGGCGGTCGCGTTCACCACGTCGCCCTCCTCCATGTAGAGCATCAGCAGCTCTTCGGGGAGCCAGATGGCGACGTACCCGAAGACCCGCGCCGCGCGATCGCGCTTGGCGTCGGTGAGCAGATTCTGCAGGTGCACGTACGCCAGGCGCGTGCGCGGCAGCAGCGCGCGAATCTTGGGGTACCGGGGATGTCCAGCGGCGACAGGCATGGAGAGGAGGGCAAACGAAACCCGGGCGCGGCTCGTGCGGCACCCGGGTTCAATTCTGCGGGGTGGACGTCCCGCCCCGCAACGGCGTCAGGCCGTGTGCTGCTTGAACTTCGCTTCCAGCGCCGACTTCGGCACCGCGCCGATCACCTGATCCACGACCTTGCCGTCCTTGAAGAACAGCAGCGTCGGGATGGACCGCACGTTGAAGCGCATCGACGTCTTCTGGTTCGTGTCGACGTCGAGCTTGGTCACCTTCACCTTGCCTTCGTACTCGACCGAGAGCTGCTCGAGCACCGGCGCAATCATGCGGCACGGACCGCACCAGACCGCCCAGAAATCGACGACCGCCACTCCCTGATGCTTCTCGACTTCCTGCTCGAAGTCGGCGTCCGTCACTGCAATCAGATTACCCGCCATTCCACTCGCCTCCGCCGCGACGGTGCCGTGCAGCCGTCGTGATTGATAATGTTAGGCGCCCACCCTGTTGCCGGAGCACCCTGCCGTGACCACCCCTGCCCGTCGTGGCACCCGCATCGCCCACCTCGGCGTTGCCGTGCGCGCGCTTCCCGATGTCCTGCCGTTGTACCGCGACGTGCTCGGCCTGCCCGCGGTGCCGCTCGATGATGCCGACGGCGCCCGCATTGCCGGCTTCGCCGCCGGCGACTCGCTGGTGGAACTCCTGGAACCCGCCGTGGCCGACTCTCCCATCGCGAAGTACATCGACCGGCGAGGCCCCGGCATCCACCACATCTGCTTCTACGTCGATGATCTCGACGCCACCCTCGCCAAGGCGACGGCCGCCGGGATCACGCTTATCGATGACGTGCCGCGCATCGGCGCCGAGGGCAAGCGCATTGCCTTCCTGCACCCGAAGTCAACGAACGGCGTGCTCATCGAACTGTCTGAATACTAATCGGGGCGGCAAGCCCCGGATTGTCGGTGGCCTGCCGCCCCGCGCGCGCGGACGCCGCGTTTCGTCACATCGCGCCGGTCGTGGCGCGTACGCTACCGCGTGTTCGTCGCGTTTCCCGGAGGCGTGTTGCTCGCACCGCAGAAGCCGTGATCACGAAGCTGATCAAGCTCAAGGTTCTCCACATACCAGCGGTTCGCCGGCCCCTTCACCACCGTGAACAACGGCGTGGCCTTGAGCGTCAGCAGCGTGAGCGTCACCGGAATGCGCAGGCGCCCGGCCTCGCCCGGCGTCGGCGCGCCGAGGGCGACTTGTTCATGCGCGAGGCACTGGATCATTATCAACTCACGCCGCTCCAGTTCCTTCTGGCTCATGGACGTGCTGGCGGGACCCTTGTCGGTTCCCCACACGTTCCCCATCGCCGTGAGGTCCTTGCGCTGGGAGGCGGCGAGGAACTGCTGGATGGCCGCGTTTGGCGACTCGGCGCCGGTGCCGGAGCCGCCACCCGGCAGGCTGGAACAGGCGGCGAGGACGGGCAGCAGCAGCAGGGCGACTCTCTTCACTGAAGACTCCCGCGGAGCGCGTCCGCGATCACGATGGGGTGGACTATGGCATCATCTGGCGGCCCGGGGCATCTCCGCCTCTACATCAACATTGATCACGTCGCGACCATCCGTCAGGCGCGTCTCACCGACGAGCCCGACCCGGCGGCCGCGGCCGTGCGGTGCGAAGCGGCCGGCGCCGACGGCATCACCGCGCACCTGCGCGAGGATCGCCGCCACATCCAGGACGCCGACGTGACCGCCCTGCTTGGCGTCATCCGCACGCCCTTCAATCTCGAGATGGCCCTCACCGACGAGATGCTGGCCATCGCCGAGCGGCTGCGCCCGCACCAGGTGACCCTGGTGCCCGAGCGCCGCCAAGAAGTGACGACTGAGGGCGGGCTCGACGTCACACTTGACCCCCTCCGCCTGCGCGACGGGCTGGCGCGACTTGCCGCGGCCGGCATCCGCACGTCGCTGTTCATCGACGCGGACCCGCGGATGATCGACCAGTCGGCGGCGGCCGGCGCCGCCGCGATCGAACTGCACACCGGACGGTACGCGCACGCGCCGGCCGATCCCGCCACCCTGAAGGCGCTGCGCGATGGCGCGCTCCGGGGAAGGGCCGCCGGCCTCGCCGTCCACGCCGGCCACGGCCTGACCGTCCGCAACGTCGGCCCCGTCGCCGCCATCGCGGACATCGAGGAACTCAACATCGGCCATCACATCATCAGCCGCGCCGTGTTCGTGGGGATCGAGGCGGCGGTGCGGGAGATGAGAGGGGCGATGGACAACGCTCGACACAACGATTGAGGATTGGGAATCCGGAATTCGATACGGGATTCCGAATGCGGAATTCGACCGGCGATGACCGCGCCCGGGGGGCGCACTCCCACCAATCGCCAATTGCAATCCTCGATCCCAATCCTGAATCCCAATCCGGATTCCACATCCTCAGTCGTGGTGACACCAAGCCCTCCCCTCTCGTCTATTAGTATGGCCTTATTGCCGCCCGTTTTCTCACCTCGTAGGTTGCTAACGCGATGAGCAGCGGTCTCCTCGACTTCTTCACGCTGGAAGCGTCCGAGTACGTCGAAGACCTCGACGGCCTCGTCGCCGCGGCGCGCGGCGGCCCGCCGGACGTCGAGGCCTGGATGCGCCACGCGCGCGCCCTGCGCGGCAGCGCGACGATGGCCAAGGTGGGCGGCATCGCCGAGGTCGCCACCGCCCTCGAGCGGGTGGCGCAGGCGGTGCGGCTCGGCACGCTGACGTGGAACGAGGCCCTGCGCGGTGCGGTGGTGGCGGCCATCGACGATCTCAAGCTCCTCATTCGCGGCGTGCGCACGTGGAGCGACACCGAGACCCGCCGCGCCGCCGCCCGCGCCCGCGAACTCGCCACCTTTGCCCCCGCCTCGTCGAGCGTCGGCGCGTCCGCACCCAACGCGTCGGCCTTCCTCGCCACCGAGGCGGCCGAGATCGCGCGCGCCCTGATGGCCTTCGCCGACAACCCGGTCGGTCCGGCGGCCTTCGCCGCGACGCTGCAGCGCGTGCGCGGACTGCGCGGCATCGCCCTGCTCAAGGACGTGCCGCCGCTCCCCGAGGTGGTGGACGCGCTCGACCAGACCGCCAAGACCTTCGAACTGGGCGGGGCCGTCACGCCCGCCCTGCGCGCGCTCTTCCACGCGGCGGCGGTGGTGCTCGCCGACGGAAGCATTGCCCTCACGCGTGGCGACCGTCCGTCGACCGCGTCGGACGCGTTGAGCGCCTTCGCGCGGGCCGCGGCCGAGTGCGGGGGCGGCGCCGCCAGCGCCGACGAGATCGTTCCGATCGGCACGCTCTTTCTCGATGATGGGGCCCCCGGCCTCGTCAGTGCCGCCCCGTCGCCGCCGACGACGGCCGCGCAGCGCTTCCGCCTCGAGGTGGTGAGCCACGCCGAGCACCTGCGGCGGCTGATCGCCGATGCGGGGCGCGCCGTGGACGCGGCCACGCGTGAGCGGCTCGCCCGCGAGATCGGCAGCGCCGCGCGGGCGCTCTCGCGCCTCGCCGTCTCCTTCAGCGAGGATCCGCTGGCCGCCTTCTTCGAGGAGCAGCGCAGTCAGGCGTCGCTCCTCGCCGGTGCCGCGCTCGGCACGCTCGACCACGCCTGCGAGCTGCTCTCGGCGCCGCACGGCAAATCGACGGCGGAGATCGTGCGCACGCTGCGCCAGGCGGCGGCGATGCCCGCGCCGGCGCCGGCCGTCGCCGCCGCCGCCGCGGCAGTGCCCGCCACACCCATCGTCGACATCGCCACGCTGGCTCCCGACGCCGTCGAGGGCGCGGCGTCCATGGGCGACGTCGTCGAGATCGCCTCGCTCGCGCCCACGGGGCAGGCGTCACTCGTCTCGCGCGGCACCGCCGACGCCGGCACGGCGCCGACGGGTGATGCGCTGGCTGCCTTGCTGTCGAACGGACTCGCTGGACTCAGCAATCTCGAGGCCGAACCGCTCGTGACGCCCGTGGACTACAGCTCCGACGTGGTCGTGCCCATCGAGGACCTCGTCTATCGCGGCCGCGATGCGCTCGACCGCGCCATCGAACTGCGCGACGTGATTCGACAGTCGGCAGGCGCTCCCGACCCGGCCGTGCTCGCCGAGCTGTTCGACCTGCTCGAGCTCGCCGCCACGTCGGACTGACGCATGCGAATCAGCGCTCGCGGTGCGCTCGGCATCGCCGTCAGTGCCCTCCTGCTGTGGTATGCGCTGAAGGATGTGCCCTTCGCGCAGGTCGTGTCGGCGCTGCGCGCAAGCGACCTGACGCTGTGGGCGCTCTGCACGGTGTCCTCGCAGCTCATCTTCCCGCTGCGCGCGCGCCGCTGGCGCACCATCCTCGACCCGGTGGCGCCCAACCTGCCGTTCGGTCCGCTCTGGCGGGCCACCGCCATCGGGATGATGGCGAACAACGTGCTCCCCGCCCGCGCCGGTGAACTGGTGCGCGTCTTCGTCCTCGTGCGCGAACGCAAGGAAGTCCCGTGGTCCACCGCCCTGGCCTCGCTGGCCGTGGACCGCGTCTTTGACGCCCTGTGCGTCGTGCTGCTGCTGGTGGCGGCGATGCTCGCCCCCGACTTCCCGCGCGACTTCATCATCGGCGGCCGCCCGGTGCAGTCCATCGCCGGGGTGATGGCGGCCGTGGTGGTGCTCTCATTCGGCGGGCTCTTCGCGGTGGCGCAGTGGCCGCACGCGATGGAACGCCTCGCGGTGCGCATCGCCGGCGCGGTGCTGCCGCGCACGCAGGAGCGGGTCGGCCTGCTGGTGCACGCGCTGGCCGCCGGCCTCGCCGTCGTCCGGGAGCCGTCGCGGTTCTTCGCCACGTTCTTCTGGGCGCTGGTGCACTGGCTGATGAACGCGCTCGCCTTCTGGTTCGGCTTCCGCGCCGTCGGCATCGTCGCGCCGTTCACCGCCGCCCTCTTCGTGCAGGGCATCATCGTGATCGGCGTCTCGGTGCCGTCCTCCCCCGGCTTCGTGGGCGTCTTCGAGACGGCGGCCAAGCTGGCGCTCCCCGTCTACGGCGTCGCTCCGGTGCAGGCGGTCACGTGGGCGCTCGGCTTCCACTTCCTGTCTTACATTCCCATCACCGTGATCGGCGCGTGGTACTTCCTGCGCATGGGCGTGCATTTCGGTGACGTCGAAGCCGCGACGAAGGCCGCGGAACGGCGCGTCACCGGCGAGCACGAGGGGATGTCGCCGTGAGCACGGCTCGGGTGCAGGCGCAGGCGAAGGCCAACCTCACCCTGCGCGTGCTCGCGCGGGAAGCGAGCGGCTTTCACCAGATCGAGACCCTCTTCCAGCGACTCGAGCTGGCCGACGTGACGACCGTTCGCGAGGCGCCGTCGCGCACGCTCGATGTTTCGTTCGGTGACGCGGAGCGCGCCAGCGATCTCGGTCCCGTCGAGCAGAACCTCGCCTGGCGCGCCGCCGACGCCTACGCCGCCGTGGCCGGGTGGCCGCGCGGCTTCGCGATTGAAATCGAGAAGTGGATTCCCGTCGGCGGCGGACTGGGCGGCGGCAGCGCCGACGCCGCGGCGGTGCTGCGCGCGCTTGACGCGCTCGCGCCGCGCCCGCTGGGTCCGTCGGCGCTCGTGGACATCGCGGCCCGGCTTGGCGCGGACGTCGCCTTTCTCGTCTCGCCCTCGGAACTCGCCATCGCGTGGGGGCGCGGGGAGCGCCTGCTCGACCTGCCGCCGCTCGCCGCGGCGCCCGTCCTGCTCGTCGTGCCCACTTTTGGCGTCAACACCGCGGCGGCGTACGGTGCCCTCGCGGCCCATCGCGCGGAGCACCCGACGGCGGCGGGCGCGGCGTGGCGCTCGCCGCGCGACCTCGGCAGCTGGAGTGCCGTGGCCGCCGACGCGGTGAACGACTTCGAGCCGGTCATCTTCGACCAGCATCCCGAACTCGCCCAGGTGCGCGCCCAACTGGCGGCGTTGCCGCGCTCGGTCTTCGCCCGCATGAGCGGGTCGGGCTCGACGCTCTTCGCCGTGCAGGAATTCGGCATCTCGGTGCCGCCCCCCAAGGAGTCCGGCCCCGGCGTCCTCGCGCTTCCCGCCGGCTGGAGCATGGTGATGACGCGGACGGCGCCCGCCGCACCCGTCGAACTGGGCTAGCGCCCCAGCTTCAATAGCGCCTCGGCGGCGGCTAACTTTGAACCGCTGCCCCCTCGTCCAATGGTTAGGACGCCGGTCTTTGGATCCGGTAATGGTGGTTCGAGTCCACCGGGGGCAACTCTGAGCTAGCTGGGATTGGTGTGAGGGCGAGTGATGGCGGATGGCGGAAGGCGGAGGACGGATAGCCCCAGCCATCGGCCGTCCGCCATCGGCCATCAGCCATCCGCCATCGGCCATCAGCCATCAGCCATCAGCCATCGGCCATCGGCCATCGGCCATCGGCCGTCCGCCATCTGCCATCGGCCCGCCCCACACAGCCGCCCCGCGCCGCCGCCACGCATCGCTTCCAATTGGATGCCAGATCGCTCATCTTTAGTGGCTATGGACGGTCTCGCGGTTCCGCTGAAGGGCTTTCGGGTCCTGACTGGCACGGCAAACCGGGCGCTTGCCGAGAACATCGTCAAGCACCTCGATTGCGACCTCACCAAGTGCACGACCTCACGGTTTGCCGACGGTGAGGTCTTCGCGCGCATTGACGAAAATGTGCGCGGCGCGGACGTCTACATCGTGCAGCCGACCAACCCGCCGGCCGAGAACATCATGGAGCTGCTGCTCCTGATCGACGCGGCGCGCCGGGCCTCGGCGGCACGCATCACCTGCGTGGTTCCGTACTTCGGCTACGGCCGGCAGGACCGCAAGGACCAGCCGCGCGTGGCCATCGGCGCCAAGCTGATGGCGAACATGCTGACCGGAGCCGGCGCCGACCGGCTGCTCGCGATCGACTTCCATGCGCACGCGCTGCAGGGGTTCTTCGACATCCCCGTCGACCACCTCTACGCCGCGCCGGTGCTCACCGCGCATTATCGCAAGAAGAACCTCAAGGACCTCGTCGTCGTGGCGCCGGATGTCGGGTCGGCCAAGATGGCGCGCGGCTTCGCGAAGCGCCTCGACGCGTCGCTCGCCATCATCGACAAGCGCCGCCCGCAGGCCAACGTCGCCGAGGTCGTGAACGTCGTCGGTGAAGTCGAAGGGCGCGATTGTCTCCTCGCCGACGACATGATCGACACCGCGGGCACGGTCAGCGAGTCGGCGCGCGCGCTCAAGGAACTTGGCGCGCGCGACATCTACATCTGCGCCACGCACGCCCTGTTCAGCGGCCCCGCCGTGGAGCGGCTCAGCAACTCGCCGGTGAAGGAAGTGACCGTGACCGACACGATCGCCCTCCCCGAGTCGCGGCGCTTCCCGCAGCTCAACGTGCTCTCCGTCGGCGAACTGCTCGCCAAGGCCATTCGCAGCACCCACGCCTATCAGTCGGTGAGCTCGCTGTTCGAGTAGCCGGCCCCGCGCCGATCCCCGCCCCGCCGGTCTGTTGTCTGTCTGTTGTCTCTCTGTTGTTTGTCTGTTGTTTGTCTGTAGTTTCTCTCCCCGTGCGACGCCGGGCCGGACCTACCGGGAACCCACGTAGCGCACATGTACTTCAGCAGGAACTTATCATGGCTACCACTCCGCTTACCGCCGCCGGCCGCAGTGATGTCGGCAAGGGCGTCGCGCGCAAGCTGCGCGCCGCCGGCCGCACCCCCGGCGTCATCTATGGGCACGCCCGCGAGCCGCGCTCGCTCTCGCTCGACACGCACGAGTTCGAGTTGATGCTCGAGAAGGTCGCGTATCGCACGACGGTCTTCGAGCTCGACCTCGACGGCACCAAGTCCAACGCGCTGATCCGCGAGATCCAGCGCCATCCGTACAAGAAGGAAATCCTCCACGTCGACTTCCAGGAACTGGTCGCCGGCGAGAAGGTCACCGTGAACGTGCCGCTCGCGTTCGTGGGCGCCTCCATCGGCGTCAAGGAAGGCGGCATCATCGACCAGATCATGCACGACTTCTCCATCCGCGTCGATCCGATGGCGATCCCGAGCAAGATCGAGGTCGACATCACGGCCCTCGCCATCGGCAAGTCGCTGCACGTCTCCGACATCGCGGTGCCGGCCGGCGTCGAGGTGCTGGACGACGAGGACGCGACGGTCTGCACGTGCGCCGCGCCGAAGGAAGAGAAGGCGGCGGAGCCGCTGCCGGGTGCCGAGGTTGCGGCCGAGGCCGAACCGGAAGTGCTCAGCAAGGGCAAGAAGGAAGAGGAGGAGGGCGCCGAGGCCGAGAAGAAGGCCTAGGCGATTCTCCGCTCGTGAAACTCGTCGTCGGCCTCGGCAATCCGGGTCCCGAATACGAGGATACGCGTCACAACGTCGGCTGGTGGGTGGTCAACCACCTGGCCGACGTTTGGCGTTTCCCCCCGTGGCGCGCCGGCCCCGCGGCGCGCGCGACGGACGGCGCGGTCGAGGGGCGCCGCGTTCGCCTGCTCAAGCCGCAGGCGTTCATGAACCTGAGCGGCGACGCGCTCGCGCCGTACGTGGATCGCCCGTTCTGGGCGGTCGCCAACGACCTGCTGGTAGTCGTCGACGACGTGGCCCTCCCGCTGGGCACCTTTCGCTTTCGGGCGAAGGGTTCGGCGGGGGGACACAACGGGCTACGCAGCGTCGAGGAGGCGCTGCGCACGCAGGAGTACGCGCGGCTGCGCATCGGCGTCGGACGAACGGAACCGATCCCGGGTGAGGTGCTGCGCGATTTCGTGCTCGGCGCGTTCACCCACGACGAGCAGGCGGCCGTGCGCGAACTGTTCCCCGCCCTGCACGCCGGCGTCACGACGTGGATCGTGGACGGGATTCTCGCCGCGATGAATCGTCATCCCGGACGCCCTTCACCCCCCGAGCCGCCACCCCCTTCGCCGCCGCCGGACGCACCCCCTCCCGCAGCTTGAGCCGCACGGTGCGGTTGAGCGCACCGAGCATCGCCCGCAGCTGGTTGGTCCGCGCCTCGAGCTTCGCATAGGGCACCGCCTCCAGCACCGCCGCGTCGCGCGCCAGCCGCAGCAGGTACGCGAACTCGTCGGTCGCCAGCGCCGCCTCGCGCATCGCCTGCGAGAACGCCGCAGCCGTCTCGCCCTCACAGCCCCGCACGATCAGCACCGGCACGCGCACGGCGGCGCGGCGGACGGTCGCGAGCAGTTCCGATTCCCCCGAACCGGCCGACGGCGCCGTCGGGGAGGCAGCCGCCGCCGCATTCTCCCCAGCGCCTCGCACCCCGACGGCACGATGGACGTCGACTGCGAGTTCGTGCGCCTTGGTCCAGACATCCAGCTTCCGATAATCCTGCATGGGCACCTCCGATGCGCCCATCTTCGCAGGTCCGGCGCCGGATGCCGTACCATACTTCCCCGCCTGGTTACCTTTCATTGCTGCTGTGGCACGTGGCGCCGTCGGCGCTCGACTCGGCCAACTGGATACGGACAACGGTGAACCGTTAACCGCTGTCCGTTCTTGTTTCCCGTACCCCCCTGCTCATGCTCTCGCTCGGTATCGTCGGTCTCCCCAACGTCGGCAAGTCCTCGCTATTCAACGCCATCACCTCCGCCGGCGCCGAAGCCGCCAACTATCCGTTCTGCACGATCGATCCGAACATCGGCGTGGTGGACGTCCCCGACCCGCGGCTCAATGCGCTCGCGGAGATCGTCAAGCCGATTCGCACGCTTCCGGCCGCCGTGCAGTTCGTGGACATCGCGGGACTCGTGCGCGGCGCGTCGAGGGGCGAGGGGCGCGGCAACGCCTTCCTGTCGAACATCCGCGAGACCGACGCCATCGTGCACGTGGTGCGCTGCTTCGACGACCACGACGTGACGCACGTGGATGGCGCCATCGATCCGGTGCGTGACCGCGAGACCATCGAGTTCGAGCTGGCGCTCGCCGACCTGTCGTCGGTGGAGAAGCGCCTCGACAAGGCGCGGCGCACCGCCAAGACGGGCGACAAGACGGCCGCGGTGGAGGCCGCCGCGCTCGAGAAGGCGATGGCGCCGCTCGCCGAGGGACGCGCGCTCTGGCACGTGGCGCTCACGAGCGAGGAGCGCGCCTGGCTCCAGCCGCTGCAGCTGCTGACGCTGAAGCCGATTCTCTATGCCGCCAACGTCACCGACGCCGAACTGGCCGGCAACGAGGGACCGCACGTCACGGCGCTGCGCGCCGCCATCGAGCGCGACCACGAGCCCGCGGAAGTCGTCACCTTCTCCGCCAAGATCGAGGCCGAGCTGTCGGAACTCCCGGTCGACGAGCGCGCCGAGTTCCTGTCGCACCTCGGGATCGAATCGGCCGGCCTCGACCGGCTGATCCGCGCCGGCTACCACCTCCTCGGCCTTCAGACCTACTTCACCGCCGGCGAGAAGGAAGTCCGCGCCTGGACCATTCATCGCGGCGACACCGCGCCCCAGGCCGCCGGCGTCATCCACTCCGATTTCGAGCGCGGGTTCATTCGCGCCGAAACGGCGAGCTATGACGATTTCGTGAAGCTCGGCGGATGGAAAGGCGCCAAGGAAGCCGGCGCGGTGCGCAGCGAGGGCAAGGAGTACGTCGTGAATGACGGCGACGTGCTGCTCTTTCGCTTCAACGTCTAGCGGTCGGCCGCGGCGCGGGCGGCCGTGGCTGACGCGACGGGCTCAGGCGAGCGCCACCACGCGGTCGGCGATCGCCTGCGGCCCCGCGCGATGCGCAATGAGCAGCACGGTGCAGCGTCCTCGCAGCGACGCCACCGACGCGAGCACGCGAGCCTCGGTCTCAAAATCGAGCGCGCTGGTCGCTTCATCGAGCACGAGCAGGCGTGGGGCGCGCAGCAGCGCGCGCGCGAGCGCAATGCGCTGGCGCTCCCCGCCGCTCAGTTGCACGCCGCGCTCGCCGATCGCCGCGTCGAGGCCACGCGGCAGCGCGTCCACGAAGTCGCAGGCGGCGGCCGCCAGCGCCCCCCGCATCTCGGCGTCGGTGGCCGTCGCGCGCGCCAGGAGGAGGTTTTCGCGAATCGTGCCGTGCAGGAGCATCGGCTCCTGCGCCAGGTAGCCGATCATCCCCCGCCACGCCTCGGGCGACCACGTGCGCAGCGGGCGCCCGTCCACGAGCACGTCGCCCGCGGTTGGCCGGAGCAGGCCGAGCACGAGATCCCCGATGGTGGTCTTGCCCGATCCCGATTCGCCGGTCACCACCGTGATCGCGCCGGCCTCGAGGGTGAGATCCACGCCGCGCACCGCGTCTGCCGCGGCACCGGGATAGCGGAACCGCACGCCGCGCAGTTCCACCAGCGGCGGAACGTCGGGCGGCGCGTCGGCAGACACGGGTTCCAGCGGCGCCTGCGCTGCCGCCTCCTCGCAGCGCTGCAGGAGCCGCTGCACCGAATCGTACGACGCGAGGCACTGCTGCAGATGGCTGAACAGCGATTGCAGGTCCGCGAGCCGCGGGACGAGGCGCGCGCAGACGGCGAGCAGGACGAGCAGCGGCGCCGCGGCAATGACGGACGTGCGCACGGCCAGCACGACGAGCGCGGCGAGTCCCAGCGCCGTGGCCACCGCGAGCGCGAACGACACCCCGGCGCGACGCGCCGCCACCCGACGCGTCAGCCGTGCCCAGAGGTCGGTTTCGCGACGCACCGTGTCCACCGCCGCGCGGCCGGCGTCATGCGCGTGCAGCATCTTGAGCCCGCCAAGAAATTCGCTGAGCCGCGCGAAGACGTCCTCGGAGGCGCGCAGAAGGTCCTCACCCTCGACGCGTCCCGGCGCGCGCAGCACCCGCGCCACCGCCAGCACCAGCAATCCGCTGGACACGACCGCCACGAAGAGGAGCGGCGAGAGCGCCAGCGCCGCGGCCGTGCCCGCGGCAAGGGTGGCGGCCAGCGAAGCCCCCTGCAGCACCATCACGAGCGCGCTGTGCACGTCATCCACCTGCGGGCCCACCGCGTGCATCACCGCGCCGGGACGCTCCCCTGTGAAACGCGCCCACGGCATTCGGACGACGGCGGCAAACAGCCGCGTGCGCAGCGACGCGACGAGGGTGGATTCGAGCCGCGCCTGTTCCTGCGCCAGCATCCACTGCGCCGCCGCGCGCAGCGCGACGAGCACCACCACGACGGCCAGGGCCGCCTCGAGCGTTGCGGGCACGCCCAGCGCTCCGAGCAGGCGATCGGCCAGCCCCGCAGCTCCGCTGCCGGCGCCGGCGTCAACGCCCGCGCCGCGCAGCACCAGCACCAGCAGCAACAAGCCGATCCCCTCAGTGAGCATCACTACCACGGTCAGCACCGCCACGAGGGTCATCGGCCGGCGATGCTCGCGCCACAGCGCGCGCACGAACGCGATCAGTGCGCTCATTCGCCGCCCCCTAGGGCGCGACGCAGCAGTCGAAGCGCGCGCACCGGGAAGGCCAGCGGAAGCAGCGCGTCGGGAAGGCGGAGGGCCTGTCGTTCGCGCGTGGTCGGAAGACTCGCGGCATACATCACGTAGCGCACCTGCGGCCACGCGCCGGCAAGCCACTGGAGATCGTAGCGCGCGGTGGACTCCCGCCCGACGTCTTCGGTGGTCACCTCGCCTCGCAGTGCAGACACCGCCGCCCCGGCGAGTCGCGCCGCACGGTGGTCGGAGCGCGCGCGATCACGCATCGCGACCGGCACCGGCACCTCAAGCACGTCGTGCGCCACCAGCAAGGCGGTGTGCAGCGCGCACGCCTGACTCCACTCCGATGCGATTGCCGCAAGCCGCATCCAGTCAAAACCGTCACGCTGAACGGCGTGCCCAAAGTCCGCCACCCAGAGCAGCGATCTCCACGCGTGCTTCACGCCGTGCAGCGCGAGCAGCGCGGCCAGTTCCTCGCTGCCGGGCACCAGCACCTCGGCCCCGCCGAGCGCCATCGTGCGCGCCGTCGCGAACAGCGGCGCGGGATCCTGCGGCGCACCGTAGCGGCGCGCGTGGCATCGCCAGTGCAGTTCCACGGGCCAGACGCTCGCGTCGTGTTCGAGCAGATCCACGCCCTCCCACGCATGGTAGAAGCGCGCTTCGCGCTCGGTGAAGCCGGCGGGCGCGCGATAGCCGGCCGCCGCCAGTGCGCGGCGCGCGGCGGCGCGATCGCGTTTCGCGATGAGGATGTCGAGATCCGTGAACCGGCGGGCCGCCAGGTCGCCGTGCACGTCGGCGGCGAGCGCGGGCCCCTTGTACGCGAGGGCGCGAACCCCGCCGTGCGAAAGCGCCTGGAGCACCGCGAGCAGTTCTCGCGTTCCCGCCATCGCGCGGCGCGCAAGGTCGCGCGTCTCATCCACCAGCGCGTCGCGCACCTCGGACGGGACGCTCTCACGGGGAAGCTCGCGCACCACCCACCACGGCACGTCGTGTTGCCGCGCGAGGTCCGCCACCCGACGCCAGTCGCCGACTGCCTCCGCCGCCAAGGCGCGCGCCGCGGTGGCGCCCGCGTCACGTCGCACGCAGGCGAGCACGAAGGCCAGTTCGGGATCTGCCGATGCCGCCATCATGCACTCCAATCTGCATCCCGGGCGGATGCCCGGATGCAGTCCAACAAGGCGTCCAGCCGTACGGGATCCGCGTGTGGCACGAGCCGAAGCACGCGACGCCCGCGCATCATCGCGCCGAGCGAACGCATCTCCTCGGCGCGCATGGCGTCGTCGAGCAGGTAGTTCGCATACGTGTTGGCCACCAGCGCCATCAGGCCGTCGGCGCCGCCCATTGGCTCCGCATACGGCGCGCGCGGCTCCGCGCTGCGCTCCGCCAGCACGAAGATGGCGCCGAGCGGCGCGGGCTCCGCACGAAAGGCGTAGTCGGCGCCCAGCGGCAGGCCGCGCTTGTCCCACGAGGGGGTGATGCGCGGCAACTGCTGCGACGTCCCGAACACCATGCGCTCGGATTCGTCCCACAGGCGCAGGAGCCGGTACGATGGGTACGCCATCGCGATGCCATCCACCAGGCGCAGCGCCACGACATCGTCGGCGAGCACGGCGTCGCCGGCCGCCGCAAATGCCGCCGCGGTCGTGCTCTTCCCCGCCCCGGCCGGTCCGACCAGCAGCACGGCGCGCCCGTCGCGCATCACCGCGCTCGCATGCAGCGCGAGCACGCCGCGGCGGCGCAGGACAAATCCCAGCACCGGGCCGAGCAGATAGGTGGCGGTGTCGGCCAGCGTCGAGTCGGTGGCCCACCAGCCGCGCACTTGGGTGGCCGCGCCGTTCACGGTGAAGCCCGTGCCATCGGGATAGCGGAACCAGAACGTGCCCGCATCGTCTCGCCGGACGTCGCTCGCATGTCCCGTCGCGCCGCCGTCGCCATACGGCTGGGCACCGCGCGGCACGGCCGGCGACGGCGCGCCCTGCGCCAGCGTGACCAGCACGTCGACGGCGCGCGCGTCGGCGGACGGCAGGTCCGGCAGCGGCACATCGGCACGCACGGTAAGACCGCAGATCTGGTAATCAGGCACGCGCACCCTCCATCCGCGCCATCCAGCGGTCGAGGAGAATCACGCGCCACGCCTCGACTGCCAGGTTCGGGGCGCCATCCCGCAAGATCGATTCGGCGCGCGCCCGATCCACCCAAGGCGCCACACGCGGCGAGAGCTTCACGACGGCGCCGCCCGCGGCGCGCCATTGCGCGACCCGCGCCTCGTAGTAGCCGCGGAGCGGTGTCTTGGGCCGCGTGCGGATCGCCTCGGGCAGCCGTCCACGCATCGCCTCGCGAAAGAGCGTCTTGTGCTCCCCCCACGGCACCGCCGGGATCGCAAAGACGAACGCGATGACGCGCGGATCGACGAGGGGAAGCGTCGGCAGCGTCGCCGCGCGCGTGTACGATGGCGCGGTGGCCTGATACACGTTGTCCCACAACGGCGACGACAGCAGTCGCACCGAAGGTGCGCGCACCGGATGCGACACGAGCGCGACCGCGGACTGCGGCGCCCGGGCCCCCGCGAGCAGCCACGGCGTCCGATCGGGAATTCGTCCCAACGCGCGCCGCATCCGTGCCCGCCACTCGAGGCCAATCCATGGCCGCGCGCCCGTGGCGCGCCAATACGCCCACCATGCCGTCGCAACTTCCGCGAGGCCCCGTTCGCGGACCTGTGACGCAAGCGTCGGTGGACGCATCAGGGTGTCGCCGTCCTCGCCGATGAACATGACCGGCGCGTGACGCGCGAGCGCCGCATGGCTTCGCCGAACGACGCCGAGGTCGGGTTCGTCGAGCGGCTCCGGCGCATACGGCGCCGCATCATCCAGCCAGGCCAACGGCAGTTCGTCGTCGCCCAGGAGTGTGTCGTGCGCCAGGCCCAGCTGGCGGGCCACCATAGGCGCCAGCTGATCGTCGTCGCAGGGCACCAGCCGCGGGAAGCTGACCGTTTGCGCAAAGAGCGGGAGCTGCGGTGCGACCGCCCGCACCATCGCGGCAAGCATCGGGCTGTCGAGCCCCCCGCTCAGCTGGATGCCGGCCGTCGGTGCGCGCAGGCGGTCGCGCACGGCCTCGCCCAGGACAGCCAGGAATCCCTCGACGTACTGTCCACCATCACGGTAACGAAGCGGCTCGGGAACCGGGTATTCCCAGCAGCGCCGCAGTCGCGGATCGCCCCGACCGGAGAAGGTCGCGACATGCGCCGGCGGCACGCGATGCACGTCACGCCAGACCGTCCCCGTCACGTCCTCGACGTAGCCGACCCGGAGAAAGGCAGCCATCGCCTCCTCGCGCCAGGCGGTGGCCAGCGGCGCGTGCGCGCGCACGCCCTCGATGGACGAGGCCAGCACGAGCCTCGAACCGTCGCGTCCCCAGTAGCACTGCCGGTTGCCGTGATGATCGCGGAACATGGTCAGGCGCCGCGAGGCCGGTTCCCAGATCCCAAAGGCGAAGTCGCCGATCAGGCGCTCGGCGCAGCGCTCACCCCATAGCTCCCAGGCCGCCATCGCGAGTTCCGCGTCGGCGGCCCCGGGAGGCGGCTCGGTCCCGGCCGTCCGCAGGGCGCGGCGCAGGTCGCCCTGCGCATCGAGCCGCAGCGCGCCAAAAAGAACCGCGCCGCGCGCCCCCACGCATGGCAGGGCGCGATCGAAATCCAGCGGCGCCGGGTGCGCGAGATGCGCGCCGCACAATCCCTCCGCGCGAAACGGCACGGTGACGGTGCCGTCAATCGCCAGTGCTGAGGCGAGCGGCACGGCCGCGTCGGCGGTGAGCGGCGCGCCATCGAGGTCCACGACCGCAGCGAAGCCGAGCATCAGTCGCCGCGCTCGCCGGTCGCGCCGGGATCGCCGAAGACCGCGAGTCGCTGATACCGATCCAGATCGGTAGCGGCGCCGCTGACGATGACGCCGGCGCTCTCCACCCAGGCGTGCGCCTCCAGCGGCCGTCCGTCGCGGGCCACTCCAATCGTGGTGCGAGCCGTGCATCCCGCGCGGCGCAGGAGCACCTCGGCCGTGAGCGCCTGCGCCAGACAGCGCGCGTCTGGGACCATCGCCGCCGCACGCGCCACGGCGCGGCGCACTTCGACGGCGTAGGCGGCGTCCTCGCGCAGCGCCTGCTCACCCGCGAGCCATTCGGTGAACCGTCTCACGCGCGGAAAGGCGCGGACGAGCAGCAGCACCCGAATGACGGCCAGCAGGCCGAGGGCGCGCACGGCCAGGGCGCGTTCGCGCGGCGAAAGGCGCGCGAAGTTACGAAGCCGGCGCGGCAGGAGCACGCACCACCAGACCCTTGGCCAGCAGCAGCTCGACGAAGGCCAGCACATCGGCCGCGCACTCGGCGGGCTCGACGTCGTACTCATCGCAGATCGCCTGAACGACCTCATGAATCACGACCGGACGCTGCACCAGCGTCCAGATGCGGGCCGCCACGCGGTCCACACCGTAGTAGACGCCGTCTCGCATGCCGAGGATCACGGCCTCACCGGCGACGTCGGCCGACACTTGATCGCGCGACGCCACGACCGCATCGGCGACGGTCAACCCAGACGTGATGGACACTCGCCGTTCCCTCATCTGAAGAGATGATCCCGCCGGGCACGACTGCCGTGATGCGACCCAACGCGGACCACCGTCCGAATAGAAAACAAACGGCCGTCCCGCACCAGCGTGCCAGACGGCCTGCTCCCGCGCTGACGGCGCGTCAGGACTTGATGTTGTTCGGCCCGCCGTCCTTGAGCGTGCCGGCCTTGGAACGCGTGGCCGTCACGGCCGCGACCGTCCCGTACTCGCGAAGGGTCGGAGCCGCGTACTCCTGCTTCTCGGGCAGGCACTGTTGCTCGTTTGACCGGTCCATGCCCACTCCCCGCCGAAATGAAACTGACTGCGTTCGTGACACCGTTAGTAATATGGGCAATCGCGAGCTGAAATTCAATGCAAAAAGCCTGCTACTCGACCCCGCGATCCCATCGCTTCGCCTGCTGAAATGATGCCTGGACCCAGCGTTCCGCCTCACTCTCGCTGGTGAAGAGCGCTGGCCAACGACGGCGAGCCTCGCCGGCCGCGGCGGCCACGGTCGTGGAGCGACCGAGCTGCGTCAAGAGCCACGCGAGCGCCTCCGACCGCACGCCGAGCGTCGGCAGCGGCGACGCCACGGGCGGCGGCAGCAGCGTCGGATGCATGACCGTCTCTGCCAGCGAGTGGTGGTCGAACACGGTCGTGCCATCCAGGGTCTCGCCGCGCCACTGCCAGACGTAGCCGCCCGGCACGTGCCGCGCGCGAAGCTCCACCTGCATCCGCTGGCCCGCCTTCACATGGAAGGGTTTCGCCAGCGGAAGGAGCAGGTTGCGGTACATCTCGACGCTCGTGCCCGGCGCGTTGGAGAAACCGATGCCCGGCTGCAATTCGGCGTCGAACCAGAGCGTCAACGCCTCGAACAGTCCGTCACGCGCGACGGAGATCTCCACGCGTGTCTCGAAGTCGGGGGAACCGACGGTGGCATAGTCGATGGCGGCCCACTGCACGCCCGCCCCGAGCAGCTGTCCCCTCTCCACGCTGGTGCGATACGGCACCGAGGCCACGTGCGAAAGAATAGGCGTGATATCGCAACGATCGGCGGCATGTGACTGCAGCACGTCCCGGCGGTACGTTGTCGACACCTCCGAAGGCGCCACCCAGAGCGTGTCGCGTTCCCAGACCAGGCGCGCACCGGGGCGCAGTTGGCGGTCGCGCACCGCCATGAAGACGGGAAGGTGATCACCGGAGATGGGGAGCGTCCCCCGCAGATCGCTGATGAGAACGTCCGGCGGCGCGGGCAGGGCCACCCGCGCGCCGTCGGCGTGATACCAGGCGATGCGCGCCTCGCACCCGTTGGCCTTTGCGACCTGCGGGACGAGGGTTACGGCCGGATTGATGTCCACGGCGTCCACGTGCGCCGCGCCCGCCTGGCAGGCGATCACCGACCAGTAGCCGAAGCCGCATCCGAGGTCGAGTACGCGGTCTCCGGGACGGACCACCCGCCGGATGGCGGCGTCCATGGCATCGGTCCGCGCGCGGTCGTTCACCATCGCGAGGAACTGGGAGACGGTGTACATAAAACGAATCTCGCGCCCCGATTGACCGGCGGCCAGTCGGGGAATAGCTTTAGAGGCTCAACATCACGCGGCCGTCCTGGCCGCCCTGCCTCCCCCCGCGTCGGCAACCCGCGGGGGGCGCGAACGACCAAAGGAGGATTGCCATCCGTGACTCGTGAATACGAGGCGGTGTACGTCTTCGACTCGACGCTCGAAGACGCCGCCATCAACGACAAGATCGCCAAGCACCACGCGCTGCTCAGCGCCGAGGGCGAGATTGCGCTCAACCACTGGGGCCGTCGCCAGCTCGCCTACAAGATCGGCAAGCGGGAGACGGGGTATTACGTCGTCGCCCGCTTCAAGGCGGACGGCAAGGTGCTCCCCGAGTTCGAGCGCTCGCTCAAGCTCGACGACGCGGTGGTCCGCTACCTCATCTCGATCCATGAGCATGAGCTCGGCGCCCCGCCGATGACCGAAGAACAGCTCGCCGCCAAGCGGGCCCGTGACGACGACGACGAGGACGACGAATAATGCGCCGCCAGCGAAAGACATGCCCCATGGACGAGTTGCGCATCCGCCATGTGGACTACAAGGACGAGCGCTTCCTGTCGCGCTTCGTCACCGACAACGGCAAGATCCTTCCGAGCCGCCTGAGCGGCACGTGCGCGCGTCACCAGCGTCAGCTGGCGAGCGCCATCAAGAAGGCGCGCTACCTGGCGCTCCTGCCGTACACGCGCGGACAGTCGCAGTAAGTGACGAATCCCGTCGCCGAACCCACGCCGGCCGCGGTTCCCCGCGAACGCGGCTGGCGCAGTGTCGGCGGCGGGCTGGTGTTGGTGCTCCTCCTGCCGGCCATGCCGCCGTTCTCGGTGATCCTGCCGGTGGCGGAGACGACGCTGGTGCTGGTCCCCGTGCTCGCGGCGTGCGCGCTGGCGGGATGGAAGGCCGGCGGGCGGCTCTTCCTCGCGGTGCTCTGGGTGGCGTTCGCCGCCTGGGTCGTGGCGACGGGGCCGGGGCGCACGGACTATGCGCTGCTGGCGCGGGGCTGGGGGGTGCTGGTGGCGGTGGCATTCGCGGTGTGGGCGCTGGTCTGGCCCGACCGGCCGTTCCTGCCGCGCGCGCTGGCCACGCTCGGACTGGCGCTGGCCGTGGGGGGCGTTTCGACCCTCGCGGTGCCCGGCGGCCCGGCCCGGGTGAAGCAGGTGTTCGCAAGCGAGGTCCTGCGGCGCGCCGACACGTTCGACGCGGACTGGCGGGCCCGGCTGGCGACGAAGGACTGGCAGGATTTCCGCTCGAGCAATGCCGAATCCGCGGCCTGGTTCGAGAAGACGCTGGAGGACCAGCGCGTGATGGTTCGGCGCACCGCCGAACAGTCGCCGATGCTCTTCCCGGCCCTGCTGGCGCTGGAAACGATGGCCGCGCTCGCGCTGGCGTGGGCGGTCTATCACCGCGTGGGGCGCGCCCGCATCGGCGCGCCGCTGTCGCGGTTGCGGGAGTTCCGGTTCAATGACCAGTTCATCTGGGGCCTGGTCGGCGGGCTGGTGTTGGTGGTGGTGCCGGGGCTGGGGCCCGTGCGGGATGTGGGCGCCAACCTGCTGGTCTTCTTCGGCGCGCTGTACGCGCTCCGCGGGGCCGGGGTGGCCGTGTACTTCCTGGCCCCCGGGCGGATCATGACGGTCGTTCTGGTCGGTGCATCGGTGCTGTTCGCCGGTGCCGCCGGCGTGATATTCTTGGGGCTCGGCTTGGGCGACACGTGGCTCGATTGGCGTCGCCGGACGCGCCCGTCAACCTGAACGTTGGGGTTTCCGATGGAAGTCATTCTGCGAGAAGCGGTCGAAAAACTCGGGCATCCGGGCGACATCGTGAAGGTGTCGGCGGGGTTTGCCCGCAACTTCCTGCTCCCGCGCGGCATCGCGTACGAAGCCACGCCGGGCAACAAGAAGCGCATTGCCCAGGAGAAGGCCACGCTCGAGGCGGCGGAGAACGCGCGCCGCACCGCGGCCGAGGAGTTCGCCGCGAAGATCGAGCCCATCTCCCTCACCTTCGCCGCGCGCGTGGGCGAGGAAGGCAAGCTGTTCGGGTCGGTGACGACCGCGGACATTGCCGCCCAGCTCGAGGCGCAGGGCATCCACATCGAGAAGCGGCAGATCGACCTGCACGAGCCCATCAAGGCGCTCGGCGTCTACAAGGTCGCCATCAAGCTGCATGCGGATGTGAAGCCCGAAATCAAGGTTTGGGTGATCAAGGGCTGAGTACGACAGAGTACGACAGAGTACGGCAGAGTACGACAGAGTAGCACAGAACGGGGACAGCTTGCTGGCCCCGTTCTGTGTTTCTGGCATCGTGCCGGCGCGGCGGGCGCGATGGGGCGCGGGCGGGGTGTGCTCCGCCTTGGGCCGGCGGGTGTGCGCTGGGTCACTGCCGGCGCACGCGGGGCGTGCGAGGGCGAGACTCACACGCTCGGCGCCGGGTATGTACCTCTGTCGTACTCTGTCGTATTCTGTCCTATTCCGTCGTTCGCTTCCGTGCCGGAACTTTCCCTTCACGCCGGTGTTTCGTCCATAGATGTCCCCCATCGCTGCTCCCGCCAAGATCGCCGAGCATGCGCGGCGTGCCGCGACGCTCTGCGTTGACAACAAGGCCCAGGACGTGGTGCTGCTCGACCTCCATGGCGTCACGGACATGGCCGACTACTTCGTGGTCGCCACCGGGACGTCCGACACGCACGTGCGCAGTGTCGCGCAGCACGTCGTCGAGGAGATGGCGCGGGCCGGCCTGAAGGCCTATCACATCGAGGGCGCCGACACCGGACGCTGGGTGCTGGTGGATTTCGTCGATTTCGTGGTGCACGTGTTTCACCCGTCCATGCGGTCGTATTACCAGATTGAACGACTGTGGGGTGACGCCCCCGCCGTCGCCATCACGTCCTAAGCCGGGAGCGTTGATGTCGAAGTTCCGCCTCGCTGGCCTGTGCCTGGTGGGCCTGTGCCTCGCACAGCCGCTCGCCGCCCAGGGGTACTTCGGCCAGAACCAGGTCCAGTTCCAGAAGCTGAACTGGCGGGTGCTGAAGACCGAGCACTTCGACATCCACTTCTACCCGGAGGAGGAGCGGATGGCGCGCCTCGCCGGGAGCCTGGCGGAGCGCTCGTACGCGCGGCTGTCGCGCCTGATGAACTATCAGTTCAAGGAGCGCAAGCCGATCATCATCTTCGCGTCGCGCGGCGCCTTTGCCCAGAACAACGTCTTTGGCGACCTCGGCGAAGGGACGGGCGGCGTCACCGACGCGCAGCGCCAGCGCAACATGTTCTTCCTCAACGGCGACCTCGGCGAGGCAGAGCACGTGTTGACGCACGAGATGGTGCACCAGTTCCAGTACGACATCTTCTCGCGCGGCCACGCCGGCCAGGGGCTCGAGACGCTGCAGCAGCGCATGCCGCCGCTCTGGTTCGCGGAAGGCATGGCCGAGTACCTGTCGGTCGGCCCCGACCACCCGGCCACCGATGGCGTGATCCGCGACGCGGCGCTGAGCGGCAAGTTCCCGACGGTCGAGGACCTCGAACGGCGCCCGGACCAGTACTTCCCGTACCGCTACGGCGAGTCGCTGTGGCGCTACATCGGCACGCGCTGGGGCGACGAGATCGTCGGCGAGATCATGCAGTCCACGCCGACGGTCGGCTACGACCGCGCCTTCAAGCGGCACACGGGGCTCTCGCTCGAGGAGCTCGGCGCCGACTGGAAGGACGCCATGCAGTCGCAGTACCTGCCGCAGGTGGAGCGGCTCGACCGGCCGCGGAAGATCGCGACGTCCCTGCTCACCGAGCGCAAGACCGGCGGCATCATCCCGGTCTATGTCGCCCCCGCGCTCTCGCAGGACGGCAAGTACATCGCGTACATCTCGACGGGCAGCCTGGTGAAGGCCGAGGTCTTCCTCGACCTCTACCTGGCCGACGCCGAGTCGGGCAAGCGGCTCAAGCGGCTCACCAAGAGCACGCTCAATCCGGAGTTCGAGGAGCTGCGCTACGCCTATTCGCAGAGCGCGTTCTCCCGCGATGGACGGTATCTCGCCTTCACGGCGCAGCGCAGCGGCAAGGACGTGATCTACGTCGCCGACGTGCGCAGCCACGACATCGTGCGCCGCCTCGACACGGGGCTCGACGCGATGGTCGGCCCGAGCTGGTCGCCCGACGGGCGGCAGATCGTCTTCAGCGGCCTCAGCGGCGGCATCTCCGACCTGTACATCATCGACGCCGACGGCAAGAACCTGCGCCGCCTCACCAACGACCTCTACGGCGACCTGATGCCGGCGTGGTCGCCCGACGGCAAGCAGATCGCCTTCGTGAGCGAGCGCGGCCCGCAGACGCAGCTCGACGTGCTCAAGTTCGGGCGGTGGCGCATCAGCGTGCTCGACCTCGCGTCGGGGCAGACCGAGGTGCTCCCCGGGCAGAGCGGCAAGAACCTCAACCCGCAGTGGGCCCCCGATGGCAAGTCGCTGGCGTTCATCAGCGATCGCGTGGGCATTCCGCAGGTCTTCCTCTACGATTTCGCCGACGGCCAGCACTACCAGCTGACGCGCCTCGTGGGCGGCGTCCAGTCCGTGACCGAGAACAGCCCGGCGCTCACGTGGGCCGCGACCGCCGACCGCCTGGCGTTCGTGTACAGCGAGGGGAGCGGATACACCGTCTGGCAGGTGAGCAACCCGCGCGCGCTCAAGGGCGCGCCGTTCCGCGAGGAGGCGGTGGTTGCCGCGTCGGGAGCGGTGGAGGCGCGCGTCACGCAGGACACCGCCGAGATGCGGCGCCGCAGTGAGCGGGCGGCCGCGGAAGCGAAGGTCAGCGCCATCGTGGCGAAGGCGGCCGCGGGTCGCGACTCGGTGCTCGCGCCGCCGCAGCCCGCGCAGCCGCCGCAGGCCGCACCGGCGCCGAGCCGCGATCCGCGCCGGCAGTCCGTCTACCGCGGCGAGGGCGGGCTGCGTCCCACGGATCGCCTGCCCGAACGCACGGGAGCGCCGGGAGCCGGCGTGAGCGTGGCCTCACTGCTCGACAACGCCACCTTCGCCCTTCCCGACACCACCAAGTTCCGGGAGACGCGGTATCCGGGCTCGCTGCGTCCCGAGTACATCGCGCGGCCGCAGGTGGGATACGCGCAGGACAACTACGGCCGCGGCGTCTACGGCGGCACGGCCATCGTGCTCTCCGACCTCGTCGGCAACCGGCGACTCGCACTCGCGGGTAGCATCAATGGCCGTGTGGAAGAGGCGCAGCTCTTCGCCGCGTACCAGTCGCTCGCGCATCGGTTCCAGTACACGGTCGGCGTCCAGCAGTCCCCGAGCTTCTTCCTCGCGGGATCGGCGCTGACCCCCGTGTCCAACACGCAGGCCGTGCAGCAGCAGGTGATCGCCCGGTACATCCAGCGCTCGATGTTCCTGGCCGGGCTCTATCCGCTCAACCGCTTCAAGCGGTTCGAATACGGCATGAGCCTCAACAACATCGACCGCTCGCTGATGTTCGTCAGCTACGGCGTGGACTACGCCTACGGCTACACGACGCAGCTCTACATTGACAGCATCGTGAACGCGTCGTCGCTGAACTTCGCGGCGCCGTATGTCGCGTTCGTGCACGACAACTCGATCATGGGTTATACCGGGCCGATCTTCGGACAGCGGTACCGCTTCGAGATCGAGCGCGCGATGGGGAACCTGAGCTGGACCAACTACAACGCTGACTACCGGCGCTACGACGCGATCCTGTTCAGCTACCTCACCCTCGCCACGCGCCTGCAGACGGCCATCTCGGCCGGCAGCGGCGAGTTCGAGTTCCCCAAGTACATCGGGCGCGCCGACATCATCCGCGGCTACGACCGCGAGAACTACTACTCCAACGCCTGCTCCACGGCCCCGGGCGGCACTGGCGAGTGTTCGGCCACGCAGCTGCTCGGCAGCCGCGTGGCGTTCGGCAACATGGAGCTGCGCTTCCCCGTTGTCCGGCCGTTCAAGTTCCGGAAGACGCTGGTGCAGTTCCTCCCCGTCGACGGACTCATCTTCGGCGACGCGGGCGTGGCGTGGAGCAAGGGACAGTCCGTGACGCTCTCGCGGCCCAAGAACTACGACTGGACCACGCAGCGCTATCCATTGCGCAGCTACGGCTATGGCTTCCGCGTCAACCTGTTCAACTTCGCCATCCTGCGGATCGACCGGTCGTACCCGCTCGATGCGGCCTCGAAGAAGGGGTACTGGTTCTGGACGCTGGGGTCGAGCTTCTGACGATCGAGGACCTGGAATCCGGAATCGGATCCCGGATCACGAACTCGAATCGCGACGGGCGATTGGGCGCTGCGGTGGCTGACGCGGCGCCCAATCGCGTGTCGGGATCTTCAGTCGCACTCCCTTGTCCAGTTCCGAATTCAAGATCTTCCATCGCCTTTCATCCCACTCGCCCGACGTCCAAATTGGAATGATGCGCCGCGCCGCCCTTCTCCTCTCTGCCCTGCTGGCGGCCGCCTGCGGCCGCGTGCCGGATGCGGGCGTGGCCGGCGGGGCCGCCGCGACGGCCGCAGGTCCCGACGCGGTGCTCCTGCGCTTCGCGCGCGGCGGCGGCGTGGCCCGTGCCTACCGCTGGTGGAGCGACAGCACGGTCTGGTCATCGTCGCAGCGGGCCCCGGCCGTGGCCGAGGCGCTCGCCTTCGACGCGCAGCAGGGCGTGCTCGTGGTCCTCGATGCCGCGCGCATGCCGGTGCGCGTGGAGCTGCGACTCGGCCGCGTCACGCCATCCACGACGGAGCGACTGCGCGGCATCAGCTCGGCGGACGGCTACTCGGTCTTCGGTATCGCGCCCACCGGCGAGGTCGTGCGGCTCACGAGCAGCGGCGCCTGGCGTTTCCGCCCGCCGGTCGCCGCGCGAACCCTGGTCCCCCTGCCCGACGGCGCGCTGCTCATCCTCAGCGACGCCGCCGACGGACGGGTCACCGTCCGCAAGCTGCATCCGCCGGAGACGCGGATTGCCGACAGCGCCACCGCCGTGGGCGCCGACCTGGTGATTCCGACCGTCGTGGGCGACCGGATCTACTTCGCCAGCAGTGACCGACTCGAGGGACTCCGCACGCGCGACCTCGAACGCTCGCTCGCCATCACTTTCAGTGATCCGGTGCGGGCCGTGGCCCCGACGCCGAGCGGCGACCGGCTGTACGTCGCGGTGAAGGGCGGCACCACACTGTACGTGGTGGACCGGTACGAGTCGGCGGTGAGTGACAAGATTACCCTGCCGGGGCCGGTGGACGCCCTGCGCATGGATCCCGACGGCCAGTACCTGCTCGCCCACAGCGAGCGCGGCGACTCGGCCTATGTGGTCGCCATCGGCACACATCGCGTGATCGGCGGCGTCGCGACCGCGTGGCGCGGTGACCTCCCGTTCGTCGCTCCCGACGGATCCCTGGCCCTCGCCGTCGACGGCGCGCTCGTCATCGTGGACGCCGAGACCCGGCGCGAACATGGCCGCGTGGCGAACGGTGCGGCGGACGTCTGGACCCTCGTCCGGTGGAATGGCTTCCGTCCGCGCTCCTCCACGCTCGACGAGCCAGTGACCTTTGCCGAGGCGATGGGCGATACCCTCGGCGTCGACTCGCTCACGCCGGTCGTCGAGCCGCTCCCCGAACCTGGCGCGGCCGCGCCAAGCCCCGTGCCGCCGCCCGCGGCGCGCGCCGAGATGCGCGGGCATGGCTGGATGCTCAGCTTCGCGGCCGTGCTCTCCGAGAGTCGCGCCCGCGCGATGGCGGCGGCGGTGCGCGTGGACGGGGCGACGGCCCGCGTGCAGTCGAGTGAACGCGAGGGCACGATGGTGTATCGCGTCGTCGCGGGCCCATTCGCCACGCGCGAGGCGGCCGACGAAGCCGGACGGCGCAGCGGCCTCCCCTATTGGGTGTTCGAGGCGTCGCCGTGATCGGCCGCCGGCGTGAGCCAGCGCCGGGCCCCGATGCGTGGGAAGACGAAGGGCGGCGGCTCGCGCCGCAACTCGCTGGACTTTCGGTGGCCGTGGTGCTGGGCACCGACGCTAGCGCTGCCGCGCGCGTCGCCATCGGCGCGGCGCGCGCCACGGCGCGCGAGCGCCACGTCGCCGTGGCCGATCTCACGGGCGCGACCGCCGCGCTCGGCGTCATCGCGCCCGGCGCGACGGGTCCGGGCATCACCGAAAGCTTCGTGCACGGCATCTCGCTGAACGACGTGGCGCGCCCCGCGGCCGACCAGACGCCGTCGCTGTTCATCCTGCCGCGCGGCGCGGAGCCGCTGACCGCCGAACTGGTGCGGAGCGAGCGCTGGGGACGACTGGCCGCGGGATTCGCCGAGGCGGGCGCGTTGCTTCTCATCCTCGCCCCGTCCGACGTCCCCGGCCTCGAAACGCTCGTGCCGCGGACGGACGGTGTCATTGCCGTCGGCACGGCCGACGTGCCAATGGCCTGGCGTGTCATCGCGCAGGTGGGCGACCAGCGAAGCACCCCTGCGGAGCCAGCCATCGCACCAGCGCCGCGCGCGCCCTCACGGCGTCGGGCCGCGATCGTGATCGTGACGGTGCTGGCGCTCGCCGCGGGAGGGCTTGCCCTCTGGCAGCGTGGCTGGACGGGGATGGGGCTACCCGCGTCGGTCGCCCGCACGACGCCGGCATCCGCGGGACGCGCCGCCGGGCAGGCGGTGGGTACCCGTGCGCTAACGGTGGGACCCGGTGCGCCGGCTCCGACTTTGCCGGCCGACACAGTGCCGGTCGCCGAGCCTGTCAATCCCTCGGACAGCGCGATTGCCGCGCAATTCGCCGTGGAAATTGTGGCGACAAACACTGCCGCGGGTGCAAATTTGTGGCTTCGCGAGCGCGGCGCTCGCCTCCCGGGCGGCACGGTGTCTCCCGTCGTGATGGGCGCCGCACGCGTGCGTTGGCACAAGGTGCTGGCGGGCGCGTGGCGCGATCGATTCGGTGCGGACTCCATGCTCGCCGCCCTGCGCCGTGATGGCGTGCTGGGCGCGGGTGCGGGCCTGGTGGTGCGGGTGCCGATGGCGTTGTTGCTGGAAGCGGAGATGCCGCGCGCGGACGCGGCGGCGCGCGTGGCCGCGCTCGCCGCCCGCGGTGTGGAGGGTTACGCGTTGCTGCAGGACGATGGAAGCGTGCGCCTGTACGCAGGCGCGTTTGAAACGGCCGCTGCGGCGGTGCCCCTCGACGCGGAGCTTCGCGCCGCCGGGCTCCACCCGCAGCTGGCGTACCGAACCGGGAGAACGTTCTAAGTGCGATTGACCAGACTCGAGCTGCACGGCTTCAAGTCGTTCGCGGACCCCACGGACCTGTCGTTCAATCCGGGGGTCACCGCGATCGTCGGCCCCAACGGCTGCGGCAAGTCCAACGTCTCGGACGCCGTGCGCTGGGTGCTCGGCGAGCAGCGCGCGCGGCTGCTGCGCGGCGCCAAGATGGAGGAAGTCATCTTCCAGGGGTCGTCGGCGCGCAAGCCGGTCAACATCGCCGAGGTCTCGCTGCACTTCTCCAACGAGGAGGGCGTGCTCCCCATCGCGTACCGCGAAGTGGTGATCACGCGCCGGCTCTCGCGCTCGGGAGAGAGCGAGTACCTGCTCAACCGCACGCCGTGCCGCCTGCGCGACATCCACGACCTGCTGCGCGGCACGGGGCTCGCCGCCGACGTGGGGGTGGTGATCGAGAGCAAGATGATCGACGCGCTGCTCAGCGATCGTCCCGATGACCGGCGTGAATTGTTCGAGGAAGCCGCGGGCGTGGGGCTGTATCGCGATCGCCGCCGCTCCACCGAGCGCCGCCTCGAGGAGACGTCGGCCGACCTGGCGCGCCTGGACGACCTCATCAACGAGGTCGGCAGCCAGGTGCGTTCGCTCGCGCGCCAGCGGAAGAAGGCGGAGCGCCACACCGAGGTGATGAAGCGCCGCCGGTCGGTGGAGCTCACGCTCGCCGAGCGGGAGATGGCGTCGTGGATGGACGAGCTGTCGCGACTCGACGGCGAACTCGCGGCGCTGCGCGAACGCGTCCCCGAGGGCGAGCAGCGCGTGCGCACCGCCGAGCTGTCGCGCGATGCGGCGCACGCGGCGCGCGCGGCGGCCGATACGTCGCGGCAGGAACGCACGCGCGTCGCCACGCAGCTGCGCGAGTCGCAGCAGCTGCTGCAGCGCGAGGTGGCCGTGGCCGAGGAGCGCCACCAGAACGCCCTGGCGCGCCGCGAGCGCGCCGAGCAGGAGCGCAGCGAGGGGGCCGCGTTCGGCGACCGCCTGCGCAATGAGTGGGATGCCGCCCGCGCCGAGGAGGCGCAGTGCGAAGCCGCGGTGCGCGAGGCGGCCGAGTCGCTGCAGCGCGCCGTCGCGGCCGAGGAAGAGACGCGCGGTGGCGTGGCGGCGGCGCGTGATGCGCTGGGGCTCGCCGATGCCGCCGTGCGTGAGGCGCGCGATCGCATCCATCGCATCCAGCTCGAGCGCGAAGGCGCCGAGCGTGAGGCCGGCGAAGTCGCCCAGCGCAATGTGATCCTGGCCGGCGAACGCGAGCGGCTCGCCGAGCAGCTGCAGCTGGCCGAGCGCGAATTTGCCGTGGCCGCCGAGGCGCTCGCCGTCGCGCAAGGCGCCGCCGGGCAGGCCACGGGCTCGCTCGACGAGGCGCGGGCGCTCGCCCGCCGACTCGGCGAGCAGGAAGCCGCGGCGCGTGCCGACCTTCGCCGCGTGGAAGAGGAACACACCGGTCTCCAGGGCAAGCTGAGCGCCCTCGAAGGACTCGAACGCGAGCGCGTCGGCCTCGCTCCCGCGGCCGCGCGCCTGCTGCGCGAGCGCGAGCAGTTCGGCGAGGGGGCGGTGCTGGGACCGCTCTCCGACTTCATCGGCGCCGACGCCGCGGCCGCGGCGCTCGTGGAGCGCTTCCTGGGCGCCACGGTGCACGCGGTGGTCGTCCGCGACCGCGCGGTCGCCGATGCCGTGCGCCACTGGCACGCGCGCACCACGCCGGGAGCGCTGCTGCTCCTTCCGCTCGACGCGCTCACCGTCGCCGACGAAGGGTCGGATGGCGAGGAGCTCGCGGGACGCGTGCAGGCCGAAGGACCGGTGCGCGCCTGGGTGCGCGCGCTGCTCGGCAGGGTGCGCAGCATGGACGAGGGAACCGCCTTCGTGGATGCGCGCGGCGCCGTCTGGCTGCCGGGTACCGGCACCGGGGCGGGTCCGCTGCGCCGCAAGGCCGAGCTGTTCCAGCTGCGTGCCGACCTGCAGACCATCGGCGCCCGCCGCGAGGCGGCGCTGTCCGCCCTGCAGCGGGTGCACGCCGACGTCGTGGCCGCGGAGGGCGCGGCGGCCGCCGCGGCGCACGCCGACAGTCTCGCGCAGCAGGAGGCCCAGCGCGCTTCATCGGTTGCGGCTGAGCGGGAACGCACCGTGCAGCGGTTGGAGCGCGATGTCGCCGAGGCCGAGGCGCTGGCCCAGCGGCTCGCGGCGCGCCAGGCCGAGCTGTCGGCTCGCGCGGCCGAAGGGGCGGCGCGCATCGAGCAGGAGAACGAGGCGCTCGCGTTCGCCGAGCAGCGCGCGATCGAGGCGCGCGAAGCGCTTGGCGTCGCCGAGGCGCGCCAGGATGCGGCGCGCGAGGCGCGCTCCACCGCGCAGGTGACACACGCGCAGGCCGAGGCGCGCCGGCAGGTGGCCACCGAGCGCGAGGAACGTCTGGCCTTCGAGCAGGCCGGCGCGGCCGCGCGGCTCGAGGCGCTCACGCAGGAACTCGCGGCCATCGACGCCGCCGATGATGAACTGGCCCGCCAGATGACCGCCTGGCGCGACGACCTCGCGGGGCGCACGCAGTCGCTCGCATCGGCCGAACAGGCGCTCGAGGATGCCGAGGCGAACGTGCGCGCGGCGGACGCGGCGCTCGGGGCCGCCGAGCACGAGCTCGACGCCGCGCGGCGCGACGGCACGCTCGCGGCGGAGACGCTGCACCAGGCGGAGCTGCGCCACACGGAGCTCGGCGGCAAGCGGGCGGCGATTCGCGAACGCCTCGAGGCGGAGTGGCGCAAGCCGCTGGAGGAATTGCTCGCCGACTACGTGGCGCTGGACGTCGAGGACGACGCGCTGCGCGCCGAAGCCGAGCAGCTGCGCGCGCAGCTCGAGGCGCTTGGCCCGGTGAACGAGCTCGCCATCGAGGAGCACGACGAGACCGTCAAGCGCCTCGAGTTCCTGACGACGCAGCGGGCCGACCTGTCGGATGCGCAGAAGGCGCTGCGCGAGGCCATTCGCGAGATCGACACGACGGCGCGCGAGATGTTCCTCAAGACGTTCGCCGAGGTGCGCGAGCACTTCCATCGCATTTTCATGACGCTGTTCGGCGGCGGCGAGTGCGACCTGCGGCTCGAGAACCCGGAGATGCCGCTCGACTGCGACATCGAGATTCACGCGTCGCCGCGCGGCAAGCGCACGCAGCGCATTCACCTGCTCTCGAGCGGCGAGCGCGCGTTGGTGGCGCTGTCGCTGCTCTTCGGCATCTTCCTGACCAAGCCCAGCCCGTTCTGCCTGCTCGACGAAGTGGACGCGCCGCTCGACGACCAGAATGTCGGCCGCTTCGTGAAGATGCTGAACGAGTTCAAGGTGAACACGCAGTTCATCGTCATCACGCACAACCCGCGCACCACCACCGAGGCCGCCGACGCCGTGTACGGCGTCACCATGCAGGAGCCGGGCGTGTCGTCGCTGGTGAGCGTGCGCATGTCGGGACAGCCGGTGGACGAGGGCGCGCCGGAGGAAACCCCGGTCTCGTGACCCGCGCCGCAGGAGGGCAACCGCCGGCGGCGCCGGCGCGGAGAGCGACGCTCGGCGGAAGCCGCTGGCGTGCCGCGGCGGCCGTCGCCGTGGGCGTCCTCTGGGCGGTGCCCGCCGTCGCCCAGCGAACCGTCACCGTTATCGGCCCGACGCAGAACCCGCTTCGCGAGGGCATACCGGCGTTCACGATCGTGGGCTCGGGCTTCACCGCCGCGGACATGCCGCTCCGGTTTACGTTGCAGGTGGGAACCAACCCGTCGTTCGCGTCTGGCATGCTCACCGACACCACGGTGTCGAGCGCCGGGACGAGCCGAACCATCGCGCCGCGACGGCTGTTGCCGGAAAAGAGTTCCGTGTACTGGCGCGGCGTCGTAACCACCACCTCTGGGCTTCAGGTAAACTCCGCGATCACCGGTCCCATCCTCACCGCCCCGTGGCTGACGCTCGTCGCGCCGAACAATCCGAACGGCGCGGTGGTCTACTCCAACCGGCCGCCATTCACCTGGTCGTCGGCGCGCATTGACGCCTCCGCGGGACGCTGGCAGTACGAGATTCGCATCACCGCTTCGAACGGCCAGACGGTGCTGGTCGGCCGCCTCGACGACACCGTGTATGTCCCGGTGCGCGATCTCGAGGGCAACACGTCGTATCGCTGGTCGGTGCTCGCCTGGACGGCGGCGGGCGACTCGACGCACGTGGCCAGCATCGCATCCTTTGTGGTGCTCGATCCTTCCGTGCCGTTCGCGACCATCCTGTTCCAGAACTTTCCGAATCCGTTTCCGAACGCGCGCATGAACGCCACCTGCATCTGGTTCGACCTGCGCATGGCGTCGCGCGTGGAGCTGCAGGTCTTCGACCTGCGCGGCAATCAGGTGCGGTCCCTGATTCCCGGCTCCGCCTTCAGCTCCGCCAGCCTGCCGGCCGGCCGCTATGGTCGCGCGAGTGAGGGGAGCAACGCCGGCTGCGACCCGCGGCTCTCTTGGGACGGCACGGATGAGTATGGACACACCGTCCCCACCGGCGTCTACCTGATTCGCCTGCGGGCGGATGGCGTCGAGACATTCCGGAAGGCGTTGTTCAAGGGCAGGTAACGGCGCGGAACGAGGAGGAGGTAGAGGCTCAGCGAGGGGGGACGAGAGGTGGAACGAGGAGGGAGTTCATCGGTGCGCCCGGGAACTCCCTCCTCGTTCCGTATCTCCACCCCCGTCCCTTCGCCTCCATCCCCTCCTCGTTCCGCGCTGTTCCCATCAACTGACTATATTTCAAGTCTGTAGCCAAAACGGCTCGATACCCGCAGCGGAGCACGGAATGCTCGTCGTCATGCAGGCCACCGCGACATCGGCAGACATTGAACGCGTCTGCACCGCCATCGTCGAGATGGGCTTCCAGCCCCTCCCGATGCCGGGCGCGCAGCGCACGACCGTCGGCCTGGTGGGCAACGATCGGCGCGTCGACGGTTCGCACATCGAGGCGCTGCCGGGCGTCGCGGAGATCATCTACGTCTCGAGCCCGTTCAAGCAGGTCTCGCGCGAGTGGCGCAGCGAGAACACGCTGGTGGCCATCGCGCCCGGGGTGACCTTCGGCGGCACCGAGGTCCCGGTCATCGCCGGCCCCTGCTCGGTGGAGAGCGAGAAGCAGATCCTGCAGGCGGCCACGCTGGTGCGCGCGGCGGGCGCCGTGGCGCTGCGCGGCGGCGCCTTCAAGCCGCGGTCGTCGCCGTACTCGTTCCAGGGGCTGGGCAAGAAGGGGCTCAAGCTGCTCCAGCGCGCCAAGGAGGAGACGGGGCTGGCCATCGTCACCGAGGCCATGGACGACGAAGGGGCCCGGCACGTCGCGGAGTACTCCGACTGCATCCAGATCGGTGCGCGCAACATGCAGAACTACTCCCTGCTCAAGACGGTCGGCAAGCTGCGCAAGCCGGTGATGCTCAAGCGCGGCATGGCCGCCACCGTGCAGGAGCTGCTGCTCAGCGCCGAGTACATCCTGGCCGAGGGCAATGACCAGGTCATCCTGTGCGAGCGCGGCGTGCGTACGTGGGACCCGTCGTCGCGCAACATGTTCGACCTGAACGCGATTCCGGCGGTGCAGAAGCTGTCGCACCTGCCGATGATCGCCGACCCGAGCCACGGCACCGGCGTGCGCGACCGCGTGGGACCGATGGCGCGCGCCGCCTTGGCCGCGGGCGCGGACGGGTTGCTCATCGAGGTGCATCCCGACCCGAACCGGGCGTTGAGTGACGGCGCCCAGTCGTTGTTCCCGCAGCAGTTCAGCGACCTGATGGACGAGCTCAGGACGATTGCCGCGGCGATCGGCCGGCAGATCGCCGCCATGCCGCCGCGGTAATGCGGCACGTCGCCGAACAGGACGTGAGGGCGCGTCGCGTGCGGCGCGCCCTCGGTGCGTGCCGCGTCCTCGCGGCGGTCGCCATCCTGCTGACGGCCAGCGCATCGCGCGCCGCGGCGCAGTCCCGCAGCGACACCGCCGCCGCGATGACGCTCTATCGCGAGGCCGTCGCCAGGTTTGCCGGCGCGAAGACCATGCGCGCCGGCTTCGAGCAGACGCTGGTCAGCCCGGTCATCAAGACGCCGCGCCTCTCGCGCGGTGAACTGATGCAGCGTCCACCCGATCGCTTCGCCTTTCGCTTCACCGACCCCGCCGGTGACGTGGTCGTCTCCGATGGCGCGGCGCTTTGGGTCTACCTGCCCAGCACCGCCAAGGGACAGGTGCTCAAGCTGCCGCGCGAAGTGGGCGGCGCCTTCGACGTCGTCGCGCGCCTGCTGGCGAATCCGGGCGATCGCATGCAGGTGCGCGTCGTCCCGGAGCGCGACCGGGTGGGCGGCGACGTCGTGACCGCGTTCGTGCTCACCCCGCGCGCGGACGGCGCGCCATTCCAGAGCGCCAGGGTCTGGATCGGCGCCGACCGGCTCCTGCGCCAGATCGAGATCGAGGAGCCGGGCGGTCTCCGCCGGCGCATGCGCTTCACCGACATGCGACTGGGCGTCGCGCTGCCGAAGCGCGCGTTTGTCTTCGACGTGCCGGACGGCGTGCGCGTCATCGATCAGGCGGCGCTGATGGGACCGGGCGCCCCGCGCCGCCCCTGATTCAGCGACCAGCGCGGGGCAGTCGTAGAATTGAAGACGGCACCGCGGGCACGCTCGCCGCGCACGCTGCCGTTTCGCTTCCATCGACTGAGGTCCGCATGCGCTTTCGCACCGCCCTCGCCACCGTCGCCCTCCCTGTGCTCGCCGCGAGCGCCCACGCACAGTCCAGCGCGCCCGAACTCTGGCGCCAGGTTGAGATCATCCGCACCACCACGGGCGTCCCGCACGTCCGCGCCGAGAACCTGAAGGCCGCCGGCTACGCGCTCGGCTGGCTGATGCTCGAGGATTACGGCCCGCGCACCGCGCTCGGCGTGCTGCGCTCTTCGGGGCGCATGGGGCTCGTCTTCGGCCGCGACAGCATGGAGACCGACTTCCTCGAGCGCATCACCCGCGCGCGCGCCGTGGAGAGCTACGTGAAGCTCGAGCCGGCCACGCGCGAGGTGTACGAAGGCTTCGCCGCCGGGCTCAACCGGTACATCGCGCTGCACCCGGCGGAGTATCCCGCGGCCTTCCCGACCGACTTCACCGGCTACGACATTCTCGCCGGCGACATGGGCGGCCCCGCCTACGGCTCGGTGCGCCGCTTCCTTTCGAAGCTCGACCCGGCGCAGTTCCCGCCCGAGCGCGGCCGTTTCGGCGCGTCGCCGAGCGAGGGCGATGCCGAGTCCGAATGGACGCGCGACAACGTGGGCTCCAATGCGTGGGCGTTCGCGCCCAGCCGCACCAAGAGCGGCAAGGCAATCCTCCTGCGCAATCCGCACCTCGTCTGGACCTCCGGTTACTACGAGGCGCACGTCACCGTTCCCGGTGTGCTCGACTTCTACGGCGATTTTCGCATCGGCGGGCCGCTCACCCTCATCGGCGGCTTCAACGCGCACCTTGGCTGGGCCACCACCAACAACAACCAGCGGCTCCAGGAGTTCTACGCCCTCGACGCCGACCCGGCGAACGCCGACCACTATCTCATCGACGGCACGTCGGTCCCGCTGCGCCGGGAGCTCGTCACCGTGCTCTACCGCAACGGCGCCGGCCTCTCGTCGGAGACGCGGGAGTTCTGGTTCACGAACGCCGGCCCCGTGATCCACCGCGCGAACGGCAAGATCTACGTCCTCAAGACGGCCAACGACGGGGAGTATCGCAACGGCGAGCAGTTCCTGCGGCTCATGCGCGCCGCGTCGCTGGACGAGTGGAAGACGGCCATGCGGCTGCGCGCGCGCGGCACGTCGAACTACACGTATGCCGACCGCGCCGGCAACATCCTGATGGTGTGGAACGCGACGCTCCCCCTGCTTCCGCATCCGTCGGGCGGCGACACCGTGGCGACGCCGGTGTCGCGCACCAGCGACATGTGGACGCAGTACGTCCCGTGGGACTCGCTGCCGCAGTTCCTCAACCCCAAGGGCGGCTACACGCACCAGGAGAACAGCTCGCCGCATTTCACCAACATGCGCGAGCCGGTGGACACGACCAACAAGTATCCGGGCTTCGAGAAGCCGTCGCTCTCGCTGCGCAGCCAGCTCGGGTGGCAGATCGTGGGCGGCACCAACAAGGTGACGCTCGAGGACGTCGTGCGGATGAAGCACACGTACCGCATGCTGCTCGCGGACCGCGTGAAGCCCGACCTGATCACCGCGGTGAAGGCCACCAACCCGACCGGCGAGGTGGCGGCGGCGCTCGCGCTGATCGAGAAGTGGGACAACACCGCGGCGCCCGACTCGCGCGGCGCGATGCTCTTCGAGACGTGGTGGATGCGGTACGGCGCGGCCCTTCCCGACTCGCTGCGGTACACCAAGGCGTGGACGTCGGCCGACCCGACGCGCACCCCGTACGGCCTCTCGCAGCCCGCCAAGGCGGCCGAGGCCTTCGCGTGGGCGGTGACCGAGACCGCCCGCCGTCACGGATCGTATGACGTGGCGTGGGGCGAGGTGCATCGCGTGCGCCGCGGCCCGGTGGATGTCCCCGTCGGCGGCTGCGGCGGCGCGCTCGGCTGTTTCCGCGTGCTCAACTTCGCGCGCGATCCCGACGGCAAGCTGTCGGCCAATGGCGGCGACGGCTGGGTGCTCGCCGTGGAGTTCGGCGACACGCCGCGCGCCTATTCCGCGCTCGCCTACGGCAACAGTTCGCGCCCCGAGTCGCCGTGGTACTCCACGCAGGCCGAGCTCTTCGCGAAGGGTGACCTCAAGCCGGTCGCCTGGACGGCGGCGGATGTCGAGAAGGCGGCGGTGGTCAGGTACCGGCCGGGGGAACTGAAATAGAGGATTGGGAATCCGGAACGGGATCAACGATTCCGAATTCGGACAGTGATACGCGATTGGGCGCCATGGCAGCGAGCCGAGGCGCCCAATCGTAATTCGCAATCCTGATTCGCGATCCTTGATCCCGTTCCGGATTCCAAATCCTAGATCATTTTGGTGCCGTATCACCCGCCGGAATCTTCTCCAGCAGCTGCTTCGGCTCCGTCACCTTGCGCAGCAGTTCGGCGGCGCGCTGCACCACCTTGTCGTTCCGCGTGATCCGGCGGCCGGCGTAGGGCAGGCCGAACGCCTGCCGCGCGAGTTCGTTGCCCAGTTGACGGTCCACCAGCGCCGCGGCGTCATCGTACATCACGCGCGGCACCTCCACGCCCCGGCGGACCGCCAGGGCCCAGAGCGCGTCGCGCATCGCCGGCGTGACGGTGAACAGCGTGTCGCGCAGTGCGCCGCGCCGCACCTCCGTCGCCGCGAAGTCCTTCATGGCCTCGCGGAACCTGGGCGCCCCCGCCCCGAGCGCGACGACGAAGGCGCGTTCCCCGAGCGGCGGCACACTATCGCCCGCCTGCAGGTCCGGCGAGATGCCGCCGCCGCCGAAGACCTTGCGTCCCGCATCGGTCTTGAAGACCGGGCGCTCCGGCCGGTCGTTCACGACGCGCGGCGCGCCGTCGTCCGCGCGCACCGGACGGCTGATGCTGCGCCCCGACGGCGTGAACCAGCGCGCCGTGGTCAGCTTCAGCCCGCTGCCGCCCTCGAGCTCGAAGACATTCTGCGCGCTTCCCTTGCCGTACGAGGTGCGCCCGAGCACGAGCGCGCGGTCATGATCCTGCAGGGCGCCGGCCACGATCTCGGCCGCGCTCGCCGTGCCGCCGTTCACCACCACGGCAACCGGCAGCCGCGGCCAGCGCTGCTCCGCGCTGTCCACGAAGACCATCTGGCGCTTCTGTCCGCGCTGGCGCACCTCGACGATCTCCTGCCCCTTGTCGAGGAACAGGTCGGCGATGGCCACGCCCTGGTTCAGCAGGCCGCCCGGATTGCTGCGCAGGTCCAGTATCAGCGAGCGGGCGCCGGCGGCGCCCAGCGAATCGACCGTGCGGGTCAATTCCTGGCGCGCCGAATCGCTGAACGTCGAGAGCAGCACGTAACCCACGCCGCCGTCGAGCACGAAGGCGCGCGATATCGAGGGGACGTGAATCTCGCCGCGCTCCAGGTCGAACGGAATGCGCGCCGTCCCCCGCTCCACCACCAGGCGCAACCGCGTGCGCGGCGGGCCGCGCATCGCATTGCGCGCCTCTTCCATCGTCCATCCGCGCATCGACTGCCCTTCCACCTCGATCAGTCGGTCGCCCGCCTGCACCCCCGCATGCTCGGCGGGAGAGTTGGGCCGGACCGCGAGCACCACCACGTAGCCTTCGCGCCGGTCCGCCTGGATGCCGACGCCGCTGTACAACCCTGACGTCGCCTCGGTGAGGCGCTTCAGGCGGTCGGGCGGGAGATATGTGCTGTTGGGATCGCCCAGCTCGTCCACGAGGCCGATGGCGGCCATGCGCCAGAGTTCGTCCACCGCCAGGGAATCGACATAGCTGTCGCGCACGCGCTCCATCACCGCCGCGAGCAGGCGTGCGCCGCCGACCGTCGGACGCGCGGTGCGCCGCAGCGCGCGTTGCACCAGCCAGCCCCCGGCGATCGCGCCGGCGGCAAGGACCAGTAGGGTGATGATGAGGCGGTTGCGGCGCACGAAATTCCTACGCGGGCATCGGGGGGCGGGTTCCAGCCGGTTTCAACCCTGCACCTCGGGACACGCGGACGCAACCACCTGCCAGACCCGCTCCTCGACGGTGTCCATTTCGCCATCCGCGGAAACGGCGACGATCGGTCCGCACTCCGGATGCGCGGCCTGCCACGACGGATCGGCGAAACGCGCGAACGCCGACTCGACCCGGTCATGGAAGGCGCGCTCGGCCTGCTCCATGCGGTCGGCCGATCCGCGCTGTGCCGCGCGCGTGAGCCCGACGTCCGCCGCGAGCGTCAGCAGCACCGTGACATCCGGGACGAGGCCGCCCGTCGCGAACCGGTTGGCCTCACGCACCTCGTCCTCGGGGAGCCCGCGGCCCCCGACCTGATAGGCGTACGTGCTCAGGAAGAACCGGTCGAGCAGGACGATGTCGCCGCGCTCGAGCGCCGGACGCACCTGCTCGCCGACCAGCGCGGCGCGCGAGGCCATGAAGAGCAGCGCTTCGGTGCGCGGGGGGATCAGCGCGCCGGGGCGCAGCAGCAGCGCGCGGATCTCGTCGCCGACCGGCGTGCCGCCCGGCTCGCGCAGCGTGCGCACCTGCGCGCCGTGCCGGCCCAGGCGCAACGCCAGCCGCTCGAGCTGCGTCGTCTTGCCCGCGCCTTCACCTCCCTCGAACACCACCAGCCGACCGGGCACCGGACTCACCCGAGCGTGATGATGCCGCTGGTCGCGCCCTTCTTGATCCCGTCGAGGATCCACTGGTTCACCTGCATCATGATCTTGTCGAAGTTCTCCTGCGCGACAATCATGCGCTGGTACAGCGGATTCACCTGCACCTGGCCCAGCAGCTGCTCGAGCTCGCGCTCCATCTCGGCCGTCGGCTGTTCGCCGCCATCCATCATCGTCGCGGCCTCGCGCCGCAGCTCTTCCATCCGGCGCAGCAACGCCATGGCGTCGGCGTCCGCGCCCAGCGCGTCATTGGCCCGTCGCACGGCCTTGTACTCGTCACTCTGTCCGATCAGGCGGCCCAGGTCCACGGCGCGCTCACTCAGCATCACGTCTCCTTGCGTCGGGCCACGACGAACCGCTCGCGGCCGGTCAGGTCCTTGTGCACCACCACCTGCTCGTATGCCCCCGATTCCTGCACCAGCGCCGCCGCATCGTGCGCGCGCCGCGCGTCGACTTCGAGCGCGAGGACGCCGTGCGCGGCGATCACCGGGACCGCCCCGGTGACGATGGCGCGAACGGCCGCCATGCCATCCCGCTCCGCGAACAACGCGAACGACGGTTCCCAATTGCGCACGAGGTCGGGCAGCTCTCCCGCCTCCGCTGGCGCAATATACGGGGGGTTCGCCACCAGCGCGCCCAAGGTCTCCCCCGCCAGCGGCGCACACCAGCTCCCCGCGCGGAACTCCACGAGCGTCCGGCGCTCGGCGGGCACGGCTCGCAGGTTGTGCCGCGCCACCGTGAGGGCATCGGAGGAGATGTCGGTGGCGATGACCTTCTCGTACCGCCCCTCGGCGGCCAGGGAAAGCGCGATGGCGCCCGAGCCGGTGCCGACGTCCGCAATCAGCCCCGCGCCAGTCGTCGCCGCGAGCACCAGGTCCACCAGCAACTCCGTCTCGGGGCGCGGAATCAGGACCCGCTCGTCCACGTACAGCGTCAGCGTGCGAAAGTCGGCGCGACGCACCGCGTACTGGAACGGCATCCCGCGCCGCAGGCGCTCGGCGGCCTCGCTAAGCGCCACCAGGGCGGCCGGGGCCAGCGGTTCGTCACGATGCGCCGTGGGCCAGAACTTGGGCTGGCCCAGCACCGCGGCGATCAGGTCGCGCGCCTCTTGCCGCGCCGCGAGACCGCCTGTGCCGCCCAAGTCCTCGGCGAGCGCATCGAGCATCTCGCCGATGGTGCCGGCCCCGCCGGCCCCCGACGCCGCCGCCGTGATGTCCGCCGGCAGTTCGACGTCCCGCAGCGACCGCACGAAAGGTCCCGAATCCCGATTACCCGCGCCTGGTTCCACCGGATCCCTCATCTCCGCCTCATCCGCCATCCGCCATCGGCCATCGGCCATCGGCCATCCGCCATCTGCCTGCCTCGGCACCGGCACGACCGTCCCCCACTATCTACCCCACGCGTCAGAGCGCCGTCATCCGCGGCCGGGCCGCCGCCCTCACTCGCCGCCGCTCGCCAGACGCTCCTCGAGATCGGCCGTCTTCAGCGCCTCGGTCAGCGCGCCCAGCTTGCCGTCGAGCACGCCCTGCAGGTCGTGTGTCGTGAAGTTGATGCGATGGTCGGTGATGCGGCTCTGCGGAAAATTGTACGTGCGGATCTTCGCCGACCGGTCGCCGGTGCTGACCGCGCTCCGGCGCAGGCGGGCGCGCTCCGCCTCCTGTTCCGCGAGGCGCTGGTCGAGCAGTCGTGAGCGCAGCACTTCCATGGCCTTGGCCTTGTTCTGGATCTGCGAGCGCTGGTCCTGCTGCGTCACCACGATGCCGGTGGGGAGGTGCGTGATGCGCACGGCGGAGTCGGTCGTGTTGACCCCCTGCCCGCCCGGCCCCGACGCGCGATAGACGTCGATGCGGAGGTCCTTGTCCTCGATGGCGACGTCCACGTCCTCCGCCTCGGGGAGCACGGCGACCGTGGCGGCCGAGGTGTGGATGCGCCCCGCGGCTTCGGTGGCCGGCACGCGCTGCACGCGGTGCACGCCGGCCTCGCGCCGCAGTTCGCCGAAGGCGCCCGCGCCGGAGACCTTGAACACCGCCTCCTTGTAGCCGCCCAGGCTGCCGTCCGAGAGCGAGAGCGTCTCGAGCTTCCACCCGCCGTGGCGTTCGATGTAGCGCGTGTACATGCGATAGAGGTCGGCGGCGAACAGCGCCGCCTCGTCGCCCCCCGTGCCGGCGCGGATTTCGACGATCGCGTTGCGGTCGTCGAGCGGATCGGGCGGCACGAGGAGCGGCTTGATCTCCTCTTCGAGCCGCGGAATCTCGGCCTCGAGGCGCGCCTGCTCCGCCTGCGCCTCTTCCCGCATCTCGGGTTCATCCAACGCAACGAGCTCGCGCACCTGCGCGAGCTCGGCTTCCAGCTTGTTCAGGCGGTTGGCGCGCGCAACAAGCCCGGCCAACCGCTGATGTTCACGGCCCAGCTCTGCCAACCGCTTGGCGTCCCGCAATACGGCAGGATCGAGCAGGTCGCGTTCGACGTCGGCCGCGCGCCGGAGCGCGTCGGCGAGGCGGTCGCGCAGGCTCAGACGGCAGCCTTCCGCTTGAACTTCTGGTTGAAGCGCTCGACACGGCCCGCGGTGTCAATGAGCTTCTGCTTGCCCGTGTAGAACGGGTGACAGTTCGAGCAGATGTCGAGGTGGATCTCGTCGCGGACAGACCGGGTCTGGAACGTGTTACCACACGCACAGTGCACGGTCGTGGTCGCGTAGACGGGATGGATGTCGGCCTTCACGGAATACTCCAGGCGGGTGTTCTAGGGTAGCTGAGGAATATACCCTCGAGTGGGGGGTGGATTCAAGCGCCCAACTATAAGAGCGTTTGACGCCCGCCCCGGATAGAGCTAAGTTCGCCGCAGAAACAGAGTTCCACCGTTGCACTTCCGCCTCCCCCCCTGTGCCGACGATCGCCAACTTCCTGTCCACCGTTCCGCTGTTCAAGTCGCTCGACGCAACGGAGCGGCAGCGATTCGCCGAACTCGTCCGTGAGAAGAGCTACCCCAAGGGGAGCGTCATCCTGTTCGAGGACGACCCCGGGGACGCCCTCTTCGTCGTGCGTTCGGGGCGCGTGAAGGTCGTGCTGTTGGCCGAGGACGGCCGCGAGGTGATTTTGAGCCTGATGGGAGCGGGCGAGTACTTTGGCGAGTTGTCGCTCATCGACGGCCATCCGCGCTCGGCGCATGTGATCGCGATGGAGGAATCGTCCATCCTGGTCCTGCACCGCGACGACTTCCGCCGCCGCGTCGAAACGAGCCCCGGCGTGGCGTGGGCGCTGCTGCAGGAGCTGTCGCGGCGGCTGCGCCGCGCCGACGAGAAGATCGGGACGCTGGTGCTGCTCGACGTCCCCGGACGAATTGCCCGCATGCTGCTGGACGCCGCCGAGGAGGGCGGCAGCGACGTCATCGACAAGCCCCTCACGCACCAGACCATCGCCCATGTGATTGGCGCGAGCCGCGAGACGGTCTCGCGCGCCATGCGCGAGTTCCAGGACCTGAACTGGCTCACCACAGAGCGTCGTCGCATACGGCTGCTGGACAAGGCGGCGCTCCGGGGACGGGCCCAGCATCGAATGTGACGTGCATCACCGAGGGGCCGTGACCATCCACAGTGTCCGTGCCTACGTTTGCCCCCTAGCTTCCATCAGATGACCCTCCGTGTGCAGTTCTGGGGGACCCGCGGGTCCATTCCAAGTCCAGGGCGCAGGACCGTGCGCTACGGCGGCAACACGCCGTGCGTCGAGATTCGGACCGAGGATGGCTGGCTGGTGATCCTCGATGCCGGCACGGGGATTCGCGAGCTGGGTTTGTCGTTGCTGGAACGCTGCGATGGCGCGCCGCTTGAGGGCGACATCTTCCTCACGCACGCGCACTGGGATCACATCCAGGGCATTCCGTTCTTTGCGCCGATCTTCCAGCGTGGGAACCACTTCACGATCTGGGGATCGAAGGCGCTCGAGGGGAGTGTGGATCGGGTGGTGCGGGACCAGATGTCGCCGGTGGTCTTTCCGGTGTCGTTCGAGGAGCTCGATGCGCGCATCGATTTCTCCTCCATCGCCGCCGGCGAACGGCGCGCCGGCCGGGGGTACGAGGTGGAGGCGTTCGAGGTGCTGCATCCGGGCGGCGCGCTGGGGTACCGGTTTCGCACGCCCGGCGGTGCCGGGTCAATCGTGTATGTGCCGGACAACGAGGTGAGCGCCCCCGAGAAGTACCGGGTGGGCGCGGAGTGGCGAGCGGCGTTTGTGGAGTTCGTGCGTGGCGCCTCGGTGCTGGTGCACGACTCGATGTACACGACCGAAGAGTTCGACCATCATCGCGGCTGGGGGCATTCGACCTATCGCGATGCCGTGGAGCTGGCCTTGGAAGCGGGCGTGGGATCGCTGGTGCTGTTCCACCACGAGCCCCGCCGCGCCGATGACGAATTGGACCAGCGCGTCGACGAATGCCGCGCGCTGGTGCGCTCCCGCGGAGGGGCGCTGCAGGTGCTGGGAGCCGCTGAAGGAATGACGCTGACCGTTTAGCCCCTCGCCCACGAGGAGGACCCCATGAAGTTCTCGAAGATGTTTGCCCTGCTCGCCGTGCTGGCGTTCGCCGTGCCGTCGCTCGTCGCCGCCCAGGGCGGCAGCAAGCCGACGGTGGCGGTGCTGTACTTCAACAACAGCGCCATCGGCAGCGCCAACGCCGAGCTGCAGCCCCTGTCGAAGGGGATCGCCGACATGCTGATCGGCGAGCTCGCGGCCAACCCCAACATTCGCGTGGTCGAGCGCGACCAGATCCAGAAGGTGCTCGAGGAGCAGAAGCTGGGCACCGACGGGAAGGTCGACAACGAGTCTGCCGTGAAGGTGGGCAAGCTCGTCGGCGCGCACTACATGGTGACCGGCGGCTTCGTGACCGACCGCACCGGCCGCATGCGCTTCACCGCGCGCGTCTTCAACACGGAGACGAGCCTGATCGTCTTCCCGGCGGCCGGCGGCCCGACGGGCGTCGTGGACGGCAAGATCGACAATTTCATGGAACTCGTCGTCCAGCTGGCCGCGAAGATCAACACGGGCGCCAAGCTGCCGGACATCCCGGCGCGCGTGGGCGAGGCCCGCAAGGACGCCGCGAAGAAGGTGCCTTACGAGGCCATCGCGCTCTACAGCAAGGGGCTCGCCGCGAAGGACGCTGGCAACAAGTCGGAAGCGGTGTCGCTCTTCCAGAAGTCGCTCGACAAGTTCCCGCAGTTCGAGAAGGCGCAGACCGAGCTGAAGAAGCTGCAGTAGGCCGGTAGCGGGGGCGTTGGCGGCTCCCCACATTTGAACGCCGGCGCCCGGTTCGCTCCGGGTGCCGGCGTTCTCGTCCCCTCCCCTGCCGTGACCACGACGCCGCTGATCCTCGCCTCGACTGGCCGCAGCTACGCGGCCTTCCCCACCCTGGGCACCGATCCGGGGTTCGCCGTGCGCCGTGTGACGTCGCTGCCCGCCGGCGGCGACCTGCCCGCCGAGCAGCCCGTGGTGGTGCTGCTCGACGCGGCGCTCGCGGCCGATCGCGCGGCCGTCGCCGCGCTCGACGCTCAAGCGGCCCTAATCGGCATCGGCGCGGCGGGCGCACTGGAACCCGACGCCTCGCTTCCCGCCGACGCACTCTGTGCCTTCGTCGCGGAGGATGCCCCGCCGGCGCACGCGCGCACGGCGCTCCAGGGCGCCGTGCGCCACGCCGCGGCGCTCGTGGCGGCGCGGCGTGAGGCCGCGCAAGCGGCCGCGCGCGCCGGCGAGATCGCGGAACTCACGCGCATTGGCGTGGCGCTGTCCACGGAACGCGACCTGCCGACGCTGCTGACGCTGATCCTCGAGCAGGCGCGGCGGCTGTCGAGCGCGGATGCGGGTTCGTTGTACCTGGTGGAACGGGGAGGCGACGGCGCCGTGCTGCGCTTCAAGCTCTCGCAGAACTCCACCGTCCCCGACCTGCCGTTCAGCGAGTTCACCATTCCGCTGAACGCGACGTCCATCGCCGGCGCGGCGGCGGTGTCGGGCGACGCGATCACCTTCGACGACGCCTACGCGCTGGGCCCGGGCGACCGCTTCCAGTTCAACCGGTCATTCGACGAGAAGTTCGGCTATCGCACCAAGTCGATGGTGACCATCCCCATGCGCACGCATCGCGACGAGATCGTGGGCGTGCTGCAGCTGATCAACCGCAAGCGGCACGCCGCGGCGCGGCTGGCGGCGGCTGCCGACGTGGAACGCGAGGTGCTCCCGTTCGACGCCAACGCGGTGGCGCTGGTGAGCGCGCTCGCGTCGCAGGCCGCCGTGGCCATCGAGAACGGGCGGCTGTACGAGGATATCGAGCGGCTCTTCGAGGGGTTCGTGATGGCGTCGGTGACGGCGATCGAGAGCCGCGATCCCACCACGTCGGGCCATTCGTCCCGCGTCGCCGTCTACACCACCGGACTCGCCGGCGCCGTGGACCGCGTGGACAGCGGCCCGTACGGCCACGTGCGCTTCTCGCGCGAGGAGATGCGCGAGCTGCGCTACGCCTCGCTGCTGCACGACTTCGGCAAGGTCGGGGTGCGCGAGCAGGTGCTGGTGAAGCAGAAGAAGCTCTACCCGTCGGACCTCGCGATCATCCGGCACCGGTTCCAGTTCCTGCTGCAGCGCGCCGACCTGCAATACGAGCGCGAGCGGGCGCAGTACCTGTGGGAGCACGGGCGCACGAACTACGACGACGCGCTGCTGAAGCTGGAGCGCTCGCGCGGCGAGGCGCGCGACGAGCTGCAGCGCTACCTCGACGCCATCGTGCGGGCGAACGAGCCGACGATCCTCCCCGAGGGGACGTTCGAGGAGCTGAGCGAGATCAACGAACGGCTGTTCGTGGACTTCGACGGCACCGAGAAGCCGCTGCTGAGCGACGACGAGCTGCGCTACCTGATGATCAACCGCGGCAACCTCGACGAGCGCGAGCGCCGCGAGATCGAGAGCCACGTGACGCACACGTACCGCTTCCTCGACCAGATCCCGTGGACGCGCGAACTGAAGGGGATCCCGCTCATCGCGTGGGGGCACCACGAGAAGCTGGACGGCACCGGCTATCCGCGCGGCGTCGCGGCCGCCGACATCCCGGTGCAGACGCGGATGATGACCATCAGCGACATCTACGACGCGCTCACCGCCACCGACCGTCCGTACAAGCGCGCCGTGCCGAACGAGCGCGCGCTGGACATCCTGCACGACGAGGCCCGGCACGGGCACGTGGACGCGGCCCTGCTCGCCGCGTTCATCGAGGCCAAGGTGTTCGATGCGGTGCAGCCGGCGGAGGGGAGACGCTCGGGGGCGGGGAGACGGTTGACACCGACCGGGTAACCCGCGGCGGAACGAGGAGGGGGTAGAGGCTCAGCGAGGGGCAAGGAGATGTGGAACGAGAAGGGAGTTCGCCGGGCGCGCCGGGGAACTCCCTCCTCGTTCCGCCTCCCGTCCCCCCTCGCTGAGCCTCTACCCCCTCCTCGTTCCGCAAGCGCTTTCCCCCAGCGTTGCGTATGCTAACCGGACCCACTCCCACCCAGAGGGCACGCATGTCCCGCCTTTCTCGTCTCCTCCTCGCCCCCGCCCTGCTGCTCGCAACGCAGCTGGCTGGCGCGCAGCAGCCGGTCGACCAGGAGTACACCAAGAAGATCAAGGAGCACCTGCAGGATGCCCGCATCTCCACGGAGTTCGTGGATCACCTGCCGGCCTCGAGCAAGGTGCCGACGCCGCTCACGTTCCTCGGCCGCATCGTCGGGACGCCCGGCGAGCTGACGTATGCCAGGGACATCTACCGCTATCTCGAGGCGGTGGCCAAGGCGTCGAACGGGCGCGCGAGGTTCTGGACGATCGGCAAGACGGAGGAAGGGCGCGACATGGTGCTCTTCGCCGTGGCCGACGCGGGGACGATCGCCAATCTCGACCAGTACAAGGGGATGCTGAAGCAGCTCACCGACCCGCGGAAGACGGGCGAGGCGGAGGCCCAGCGGCTGATCAAGAGCGCCAAGCCCATCTACTGGATCACGTCGGGGCTGCACTCGCCCGAGAACGGCGGCCCGGAGATGCTGATGGAACTCGCGTACCGCCTGGTTGTCGACGAGGGCGAGTTCTACCAGGACATCCGCAAGAACGTCATCACCTTCATCACGCCGGTGCTCGAGGTGGACGGGCGCGAGAAGCAGGTGGACACGTACTACTTCAACAAGAAGCGCGCGGCCGGCGAGGCGCGCCTCCCGCTGATGTACTGGGGCAAGTACGTGCAGCACGACAACAACCGCGACGGCATGGGGCAGCTGCTGGCCATCACGAAGAACACCACGAAGTTCTTCCTCCAGTGGACGCCCACCATCATGCACGACCTGCACGAGTCGGTGACGTACCTCTACGCCTCCACCGGCAGCGGCCCGTACAACGAGCAGGTCGACGCCATCACGGTGAATGAGTGGTGGGACCTCGCCATCAACGAGGTGCAGGAGATGGCCAAGCGCAACGTGCCGGGCGTGTGGACCTACGGGTTCTACGACGGCTGGACGCCGAACTACCTCTTCTACGTGGCTCACGCGCACAACGCGACCGGCCGCTTCTACGAAGTGCAGAGCTACGGCCCGGACAACTACGTGGTGCGCCCGCCGGCGACGACGACCAGCCGCGAGTGGTTCCGCCCGAACCCGCCGCTCCCGGTCATCAACTGGGGGCCGCGCAACAACACCAACATCCAGGAATCGGCGATGCTGCTGTCGCTCTCGCACGTGGCCAAGAACCGCGCGCACTTCCTGGAGAACTACTGGCTCAAGAACAAGCGCTCGGTGGACAAGGGCACGAACGGCCCGACCTTCGCCTGGGTGATTCCCGCCGGACAGCACAAGAAGGCCGACGCGGCTGATGCGGTGAATGACCTGATGACGCAGGGGCTCGAGTTCCACCGCGCCACGTCAGCCTTCAAGGCGGGGAGCGTGGACGTCAAGCCGGGCGACTACATCATCCGCGCGGACCAGCCGTACCGCACGCTCGCCGACATGTACTTCTCGCTGCAGGCCTTCTCGGCCGCCAACCCGTCGCCGTACGACGACACGGGGTGGACGTTCCAGCTGATGCGCGACCTCGTCATCACGCCGGTGGCCGACAAGGCGATCCTCGGCGCGCCGATGACGCCGGTCAGCGGCAAGGTGGTCGCGGCGGGCGGCGTCGAGGGGACCGGGAGCACGCTGATCGTCGCCGCGACGAGCGACAACAACCTGGTTTCCTTCCGCTTCAAGAACGCCGACGTGAAGATGGCGGCCGCCGAGGAGGACTTCGAGGCGGGCGGGCAGAAGTTCATGGCCGGGTCGTTCATCATCGCCAACGCCGACCGCGCCAGGCTCGAGCCGCAGCTGAAGACGCTGGGGCTGAGCGCCGTGGCCGTCGCGACGGCGCCGACGGTGAAGTCACACGACCTCGACTTGCCGCGCATCGGCTACGTGCACAGCTGGACGCGCACGCAGGACGAGGGGTGGGTGCGCGCCGCGCTCGACACGTACGGCGTGCCGTACACCTACTTTGCCGACCAGAAGCTGCGCGCCGAGTCCAACCTGCGCGCCAAGTATGACGTGATCGTCTTCCCGCACGTGGGCGGCACGCCGCAGTCGATGGTCGCCGGCATCGCGAACACCGGCACGCAGCCCCTCCCCTACAAGAAGTCCAAGGACACGCCGAACCTGGGCACGCCCGACGAGAGCGACGACATCCGCGGCGGGATGGGGCTCGATGGGCTGATGAACCTGTACAAGTTCGTGCAGGAGGGCGGCACGCTCATCACCGAGGGCGCCACCTCGACGATCTTCCCCGAGTACAACCTGACGCCGGGCGTGACGGTGGAGACGCCGAGCGACCTGTTCGTGCGCGGCTCGATCATGCGCGGCATTATCGCCGACAAGAAGAGCCCCATCACCTACGGGTATGCGGGTACCCAGATCCCGGTCTACTTCAGCACCGCGCCGGTGCTGAACGCGGCCCCGGGAGGCGCGGGCGGCTTCGGCGGCTTTGGCCGTGGCTCGTCGCAGAGCCAGAACGTGACGCCGATGGCCACGCCCAACCAGCCGAAGCTGTCGCCGTGGGAGCAGTCGGCGGCGGCGGCGGCGCCAGCCGCGAGTGAAGGGGCAGGACGCGGCGGGCGCGGTGCGGGCGCGGGCGCTGGTACCGGCGCTGGCGGATTTGGCGGCTTTGCCGCGAGCGTGGGCGAGCGGCCGCGCGTGATCCTGTCGTTCCCGACGAATGCCGACGACATGCTGCTGTCGGGCTCGCTGGTGAACGGTCAGTCGCTCAGCGGACGCGCGCAGCTCGTGGACTCGCCCATCGGCAAGGGGCACGTGGTGATGTTTGCCATCCGGCCGTTCTGGCGCTGGCAGACGCAGGGGACGTACTCGCTCGGGTTCAACACGATCCTGAACTGGAACGACCTCGACGCGGGCAAACGCTAGCTTCGGTGCGACGCCGGATGGCTTCGGCATCACGGAGACACTGAGGACACGGAGTTCTCCGTGATTTCCGGGCTCCGTGATGACGACGGCTTCGACGGCGGGTCAACAAGACGTGAGGGGCCGGCCACCGAATGGTGACCGGCCCCTCACGGCATCACGTGGGGGACGCCTGGCTAGTTGCCAAGCACGTTGATGCCAACACTCTTGCGGTAGAACGTGCCCGACGGATACGGTAGCAGGCTGCTCACTTCGGTCGCCTTGCACCCCGGCGGCGGATTGCAGTTCTTCCCCGGCGAGCACGGCCCGGTGTTGAAGCTGAGCTTCGCCCCATCCGGATTGGTGATTGCCTCGAGGCGCATCATGACGGCCTTGGCTGACGAGCCGTTCGCGCCGACAATGGGAGTCGGGAGCGTAAACGTCACCATCTTCTGCTCGCTGTTGCTGCCGCGGAGGAAGACGTTGGCGGTCGCGAACACCGGCACCGAGGCGGCCGGATCGAACGTGGCGCGCTGGATGCTGAGGCGCAGCTGATACGGTGACGGGGCGTTGGCCTTACCCGCCGACGAGATGTAGAGCTGCACCTGCTTCATCGTGCTGCCGGCCCCCGGATCGGGAACCCAGAATGCATACGGGCTGGTCAAGTCGGTGAACGGATCACCCGACCCGCCCGGCGCGCAGGCGTTCAGGGAGACGAGGGTCGGCGTCGTGCCGGTTGCGGTGAAGAGCACCGCGGTGTCGCCCGCCACACCACGCGCGAGCGTTGCCCGCAGCTCATTAGCGCCGGCGCCGATGGTCCAGGACGTGGCGGCCTGACCGTTGGCGCCGGTCGTCGACGCCGTCGGCGAGACGCTGCCCGTGCTGCTTCCGCCGGGCGTCCAGTTGATGGTCGCCCCCGGCACCACGTTCCCGTACACGTCATTCACGCCGACGGTGGGGTTGGCGGGGAGCGTGGTGCCCGCCAGCGCCGTCTGCCCGTTGCCGGAGACGATCGCCAGACCGAAGCCTGCCGCGGCGCCGACGGTGAATGCGTCACCGGAAGTCGTGACGGCGTTGCCGAAGAAGTCGGCACTCGCCTGCACGCGATAGTCGGTCCCCGCCGCGGTGATCGAGACGCCGGTGAACGATGCCACGCCATTGACGGCGGTGGCCGTCAGCGACGTCACGCCACCCGCGAACGTTCCATGATTGAGCGTCAGCGTCACGGCGCCGTTCCAGCCCTGCGCGATGACGCCATTGTGGTCCACCGCCGCCGCGGTGACGCTGAACGCGCTCCCCGCGGTGATCGTGCCCGTGGGCTGCGCGAGGAAGGTGAACGACGTCGGCGCATTGGCCGTGGCGGTGAAGAGAATCGACGTGGTGTCGAAGCTCGCGCCGGACGGGATGTCGCCGCCGACACCGGGCGTGGCACGCACGGTGTTGGGGCCCGGGACGACTCCCAAGGTCCAGCATGCCGCCGCGCGGCCGGTGAGCGACGTGTACGACGTCGTCTGGCCCGCGAGGCAGTTCTGCGCGGCGTCCTGCGCCGACGCGACGCCGCCGCCTGACTCCACGCTCCATTGCACCGGCACATTGACCATGCGCGTGCCGAGACGCGTCTTCACCAGCACATTCGGGCGGCAGTTGGCCGGCAGCGGAGTCCCGACCGGGGCCTCCATCGCGCTGCACGGCGTGGCGGCCACCGCGGATTCCACGGCGCTGCGGAGCTTCGTCCGAATCAGTTCGGTCACCGTGCCACCCACGCCACCCGAGGAGAACGACAGCGTAGCGTCCACGGTGCCGAAGGGGCTGAGTTCGGTGACGGTGCCGCCCACGCCGCCGGAGCCAAAGGTGTCGAGCGACTTCACCCGGCGCAGGTTGAGAGTGGACCGCACCTGCTGCACCACCGCGCTGACCGTAGCGATCGCCGGCGGCGGACAGGTGAGGAAACCACCGTCGGCGGGCGGCGTCAGCTCGAAGCCGTAGCTGGCGTCATGACCAAGCCGAAGGCGGCCGCGCACGGCCGCCGACACGCTCGTCGCTGGGCAGACGGCGACGACGGCGGGCCGCGTGAGCGGGGCGCCGGTCGCCGAGAACTTCTCGAAGTAGTAGTAGCCCGGATACTGGTCGAGCTTGGTGTCCAGCGGTCCGCTGCCAGGGCTGGTCTGCGTGAACGGAATGGGCGCCACGGTGATGAGCGTCGGCTCGGACACCGGGAACGAGTCGAGCTTGATGCCGGCCAGGCTGTCGCCGCCGATGAGCGTCTGCGGCAGATCGCTCGGATAGATCAGGAAGCTGTTGGCCGGATCCGTGATCGACATCGCGAGTCCGGCGTAGCAGAACACCGCGTTCACGAAACGCACGATGACCGCCGAGCCGCCGGGCAACGGGCTCTGGCTGTTCTTCTTCAGCGTGAAGCTGACGATGTTGTACGCCTGGCTGATCAACGCCGCGCTGTCACCAATGTCCAGCTGGTGCTGGAGATTGCTGATCTTGCCCTTGGCCGAGTTGGCGTCGGGGGAGCCGGCGCCGAACGCGCTGTCGGCGAGCGCGAAGAGATTCGAAAGGGTGGTGCACTCACCCGCCGTCAGGACGGGAGCGCCACGCCGCTGGCCGATGGGCGACTCAGCGAGCGCGTGGGTGCCGGCGGGATTCGACTCACCGCAGGCGGCGATCAGCGCGGCCACGCCAAGGAAAGCGACGCTCAGAAGCGACGTTCGACGCATGGTGCCTCAGGGAACCAAGTGGACGAATGCGGCCGTTCGGGGACCCGAAGGCCGACAGCTTCGTTCGCATTGGGCATGCCCTACGGACGGGGTGTCCCGCGTATAGGGCAAATGCCTAACGAGCGTAGACAATATGTCCTACAGGCGCGTAAGGCAATAGCAACCCTATATAAGGTATATCCCTTACCACTTTAGGCGCTTTGAGAGCGGGCCAAGGGTTAGCGCGCTGAGACCGGGCCAAGGGTGGGGCGCACGGAGAGCAGACCAGGCGTAGGGCACCCTGCTCCGGTTTTGCCTACGGAATCCCCCTACTGCTGGCCGAGGAGCTGGCGGAAGCGGGGTTCGCGTTCGAGGTCCTTGAACCACCACCCCGGGTCGTTCCGCATCGACTGCAGCCGCTGCGGGTTGGCGGCCAGATACTCCTTCAGCAGCCGGATGGCGTCGTCGTTGTCGCCCAGGATGGCGTGGACGAACGAGCCATAGTAGGCGAGCTCGCGCAACCCGTCGATCTGCGGGTCACCCAGCGAAGCGCGCACCAGGTGTCGGGCGCTGTCGGCCAGGGCCGGCTGGCCCGCCTTGGCGGCGCGGGCGATGACCGCGGCCACGAGCATATTGGCGGTCAGCCGCTCAAGTGGCTGGGCGGCGGGCGCCGCCAGCGCCACGGCCGAGTCGGAGATGGCCCACGCCGCCGCAATATTGGGCGGCTCGGCGCGCGTCGTGAGCAGGTACAGGCGGCAGCGGGTGAAGCGCATCTCCTTGGGGAAGCGCTGGCGCGCCGTGGCGCACCACTGCCCCGCCTTGTCGAACTGGCCGAGGTCGTAGTTCGCCATGATGAGGCGATTGAGCACGACGTTGGCGTTCGACAGGAACTCGTCGCCCTCGTACGCGCGCGTGGCGGCGATCAGCACATCCGACAGCGACGCGTCCTCCACCTGATAGTAGAGCGACGCGAGCATCGCGAACGCCCCCGCCTGCCGTGGATTGAGCGTCGTGGCGCGCTCGAGGTCGGCCCGCGCCGCGGCGAGCGACGCGGCCTTCCTGGCCGCGTCCGACTCGATGCCCGAGATCCAGCCGAAGTACAGGTTGAACCCGCGCGCCTCGAGGGCGTCCGCATTGTCCTTGTCGAGCGAGATCGCGCTGTCAGCGTGCGCGACGCCGACCGTCACCCACTTGGCGATCGCGACGGCGTCGCGTCCGGCGAGCCGTGCGCGGCGATACGCCAGGGCCGCCCGCCGCGTCTCGGGCTCGGGCCACTTCGGGTCGGCCTTCCACGCGAGCGCGAAGAGCGAGTCGGCGGCATGGAACTGCGTCTCGACCGCCGGCGCCTCGCCACGCCCGAGCGCCGCCTCGGCCGACTTCCACGCCTGCTCGCCACGCTGGAGAAGCAACCAGGCGTCCTTGCTCGCGGTGCGGAAGCTCTGTTCCTTGAGGTTCAGTTCTGCCCCCAACTGCTGCCGGATCAGGTCCGACGCGACGACGGCGATCGTGTCGCGCAACGCGAGCTGGTTGGCGGCCGAGCCCGTGAACGACGCGCGCTTGAGGTTCACGCCGCTGCCGTCGTCGAGGCGCACGCTCACGCGCACCTTGTCGCCATCGGGTTCCACATCGCCGCGCACGAGATACCCCACGCGCAGCAACCGGGAGATGCTGTCGGGCGGCACGGCGCCGCCGCGGAAGCGCTCGACACCGGTGCGCGAAATCACGGTGAGGCTTGACGACGTGGAGAGCGTGCGGATCAGCTCTTCGGTGAGTCCATCGGCGAGCGGCCCGAGCGACGAGTCGCGGCTCAGGTCCTGGAAGTAGAGCACCGCGAGCCGTCGGGCCTCCGGCCCTTCGACGCTGACGCGGCGTCCGCTGAAGGTGCTCCAGATGCCGAAGGCGCCGCCGGCCACGATGAGCAGCAGCGCGGCCACGCCGACGGGGATCTGCCACTTCGCGCGCGCCGGAACCGCCGGCACACCCGCCATCGGCGTCGGCCGGCGGAACTGCGCCGTGGCGCGCGCCCGCATGGTGGACGTGGCGCCAAGCGGCGCGCCCATCAGTTCGCTGAACGCGGCGGCCGTTTGCGGACGATCGGCCGGCACCTTCGCCATCACCCGGAAGATGGCCTCTTCGACTTCCTCGGGGACGGTGGAACGCACGATGCGAATGCTCGGCACCTGTTCCATCGCGTGCCGCGCCATGATCGCCACCGCGTTCTTCCCCGTGAAGGGCGGCTCGCCGGCGAGCATCTCGTAGAGCATGCAGCCGAGACTGTACAGGTCGGCCGTGGGACCGACCACTTCGCCCACCGACTGCTCGGGCGCCATGTAGACCGGCGTCCCCATCGCCATGCCCGTCTGCGTCAGCTTGGCCGCCCCCGCCTCGCTGACCGCGCGGGCGATGCCGAAGTCGGCGACGAGGGCGTAGTCGCCCTGCAGGAGGATGTTCTCCGGTTTCACGTCGCGGTGCACGATCCCCTGGGTGTGGGCGTAGCCCAGCGCGTCGGCAACCTCGAACGTGATGCGGAGCGCGTCCTCGATCGGGAGCTGTCCCTCGCGGTCAATGCGATCGCGCAGCGACTCGCCCTTCACGAAGGGCATCACGTAGAACATCAACCCTTCGGCGACCCCGGAGTCGAAGAGCCCGAGGATGTGCGGATGCTGCAGCTTGGCGGCGAGCTTGATCTCGCGCTCGAAGCGGTCGGCGCCGATGGACGCGGAGAGTTCCGGCAGGAGCACCTTGATGGCGACTTCGCGGTCGTGCCGCAGGTCCTTGGCGAGGTAGACCGTCGCCATGCCGCCGCGCCCGAGTTCGCGCTCCAGCGAGTAGCGGCCCGCGAGCGCGGCGTTCAGCCGTGTCAGGGTGTCGTAGGCGCCAGCCGCGCTCGCTGCTCCCTCGGCGTCCACCGCGGGCGTCGCGCGGATCGCCGACTGTTCGAGCGTGAAGTTCAGCCCGCACCGACTGCAGAAGATCGCGTCGGCGGCAGTCGGGGCACCGCATTTCGAGCAGGTGGTCGGCAGGGGGCGCTCCGTCAGCGGAGGGGTTCTACAATGGGCCTAAGATTGTCGGCGGCGCGGGAACTGTGTCAAGGAAGCGCGCGATTCCTTAAGCGGGGGTGAACGGCTCGGAACGGGGAGGCGATGATCTCCCTCCCCGTTCCACGTCTCGTCCCACCTCGCGGCGCCTCTACCCCCTCCCCGTTCCGCGCGGTGCTTCTCCTCTCGCCAGACGATCCGGCCTGTCGTAACCTTCTGCCACCATGATCAATCGCCGCGATTTCATCTGCGCCGGTACGCAGGCCGCGCTCGTCTCGCTCGCGGCGCCAACGTTGGCGCGCGCCCTCTCCCCCGCCCTCGCCCCCGCCCTGTCCGCGCCGTGGAGTGCACCCGACCGGATGCAGTGGTGGCGCGAGGCGCGGTTCGGAATGTTCGTCCACTTCGGCCTCTACTCGACGCTGGCCGGCGAGTGGAATGGGCGCACCGACTACGGCGAGTGGATCCGCAACAACGCGCGGATCCCGATCGAGCAGTACGATACGTTCCTCCAGCGATTCAACCCGACCGCCTTCGACGCCGACCGCATGGCCGCGCTCGCCGCCGCCGCGGGGATGAAGTACCTGGTGATCACCACCAAGCACCACGACGGTTTCTCGCTCTGGCCATCGAAGCAGGGCGCGTTCAACGTCGCGCACACGCCGTACCAGCGCGACATCATGCGCGCCGTTGCCGACGCCTGCCGGCGCCACGGCGTCGTGCCGTGCTGGTACCACTCCATCATGGACTGGCACCATCCCGACTACCTGCCGCGCCGCGACTGGGAGAAGTCCGCGCGGCCCGCCGCCGGCGCGTCGTTCGACCGCTACGTGCAGTACCTGCACGCGCAGGTGGAAGAACTACTCACCTGGTACGGTGACATTGGCGTGATGTGGTTCGACGGGGAGTGGGAGGGCGAGACCTGGACCTACGCGCGCGGCGAGGCGCTCGCCGAACACGTGCTTCGGCTGAGCCCGCGCACGCTCATCAACAGCCGGGTGGTCGGCCAGCCGGCCAACGGGCTCGAGGCCAAGCTCACCCGGCCGAAGCTGGGCGACTTCGGCACGCCCGAGCAGAAGGTCCCGGATCGCGGGCTCCCCGGCGTTGACTGGGAGTCGTGCATCACGATGAACAACAACTGGGGCTACAATCGCGCGGACAACAATTGGAAGTCGGTCCCGGCGCTCGTCGGCCTGCTCACCGAGACGGCGTCCAAGGGCGGCAACCTGCTGCTGAACGTCGGCCCCAAGGGCGACGGTTCGGTGCCGGCCGAGAGCGTCGAGCGACTCGAGGGCATCGCGCGCTGGATGAAGACACACGGCGAGGCGATCCACGGCACGCAGGCGTCGCCCTTCGACGGCCTGGCCTTCCGCGTCACGCGCGGGGCGCGGCGGTTCAATTGCTTCTTCTTCGAGTGGCCGTCATCGCGGGAGGTGCTGCTCCCCGGGCTGCGCACGCTGCCGCAACGCGCACGAATGCTCGGCGGCGCACCGCGCGACACGCTCACGGCGCGCCGCGTGGACCAGGGCGTGGTCGTCACGCTCCCGCAGCGGGCGAGCGACCCCGTCTGCTCGGTGCTTGCCCTCGACTTCGCACAGGCACCGGAGATCGCCGGCGCCTGAGTGTCGCTAGCGCGCCGCGCGCACCCGCAGCCCAACCGCCGTGAGTGCCAGCAGCAGCGACACCGCCGCTGCCGCCAGCGCGGCGTTCACCACCAGTTCCGGGTGCGGCAGGGCGGCCGGCCCGCTCTGCCGGTCGGCAATGCCGACGAAGGCCCACACGAACACCAGCGGGAAGAGCACGTCGTGCCGCCGCCAGACGATGACGACCGCACGCAGCGTGGCCACGGCCAGCATGATTGCCGTCCAGAGCTGGGGCGACAGTCCCCATCCGCTCCAGTTGTTGAGCCAGAGCACGTCGGCGGCGTTGGCGATAGTCGCGACGGATATCCACCCGAGGTAGAGGCCGAACGGCGCATCCACGCACCACCGCTCCATGGCGCCGCTCGGCGTGCGGCCTACGCCCAGCCGTCGGTAGCTGACGATCAGCGTGGTGAGCAGGGCGAACATCACGACGAGGCTCAGCGTGAACTGGTTGTAGTGCCAGCAGACCAGCCACAAGGAGTTGAACACGCCGCTCAGCGCGAACCAGTATCCGAGGGCGGCGAAGCGGGGCTTGTCACGGTTCGCCGGAAGCAGCTGGTAGATGCAGAAGAGCAACCAGGCGAGATAGATGACACCCCAGATGGCGAAGACGTAGCCGTTTGGGACGAAGTAGACCTTGAACCGGTCGGAGACCTGCCCCGTGTTCTGCCCGTTGAACGGAATGATGTTCGCGAGGGCGTTCACGGTGATGGTCGCGAGCACTGAGGCGAGATTCACCCAGGCGCGGCGGGCGGCGGAGTTCATTGAGGCGATGCGGTTGGCGATGGTGGCTAAACCCACTTCTTCCGGGGAAAGTTGCCAGGGCTAACGAACGGCCCCATGCCAAACGTATAGTTTCGGCCATCAGTCGGCGTGTGCCGACGTCTCCAGTCCCCTCACCGTGAGCCCCCCATGCGTCTCCGCCCGACCGTCGTCTCCCTGCTCGCCGCCGGCCTCGCGGCCGTGGCCGCCTGCCATCCGGGCGGCGTGCGCCGTCCGCCCCAGGTCACACCCGTGAGCGTCGCGCTCGGCGATTCGCTCTTCAATACCGGCGCCTGCCAGCGGTGCCACGGCAAGGGCGGCGTCGGCGCGCAGAACGCCCCCGCTTTGGACGGCAAGAGGTGGCTGCAGCTCAAGACGGGGAGCTACGACGAGATCGTGAAAATCATTACCGAAGGCGTGCCGCAGACGGCCATCAAGGACCCTGCGCACCGGTTTGCCATGCGCGGCCGTGGCGGCCCGATGAACCTCAACGACGCGCAGGTGCAGGCCGTGGCCGCGTACGTCTGGACGCTGTCGCACAAGTAGGCCCCGCCCCTTCGGAGTCCGCCGCCGAGACTTTCGGGACGGCTTGATCGTCCAGACTGTGAGATGCTGGACTCCCTCCGCCACTTCATCCGCCAGCGGCGGTCGGTGGAGATTCGGCGCACCCCGGCCGAATCTCCGCACGACGAAATTCAGCTGGCAGCCACCGCGCTGCTGCTGGACCTGGCCTACGCCGACGGCGAACTCACGCCGCCGGAGCGGTCGGCCGTGGAATCAGCGCTGAGCCGACATTTCAATCTCGACGTCCCCAGCGTGCACGAACTCCTGACGATGGCAGAAGACGTGCGCCGAAAGGCGGTGGATCACTTCCAGTTCACGCAGATGATCTGCGATCACCTCGACGTGGGCCAGCGCGTGGTGCTGGCCGAGGTGATGTACGGCGTGATCCTGTCCGACGGACGCGTGGACGACAGCGAGTCGATGCTGCTGCGCAAGCTCGCCAACTTGCTCGACGTCGCCCCGGGCTACTTGAGCGAGGCCAAGCGGCGGGCGAGCCAGTCGCACCCGGCCTACTGACGCGGGCCTGCTGACGCCGGCCTACTGACTTCGGCCCACCGGCGCCGACCATCGGCGCCGACCTATCGGCGCCGACTTACGGGCGCCGACTTACCGGCGCCGGTCTCGTGATGCTCGCCTACAGCCCGTCGGTGTTCCGCAGCAGGCGCTCGTAGAAGCGCACCGCGCTGAGGTAGCCGCCGAGCGCGACGCGCTCGTTGGTGCCATGCGCCCGCGTGAGGGCGTCGGCCGTCATCGGCGCGGCGAGAAAGCGAAACGTCTGGCTGCTGACGTCGGACCAGTTTCGGGCGTCGGTGCCGCCGGTGACAAGGTACGGCGTCACGATGAGGTCCGGCTCGGAGAAGATCTCGCGCAGCGAGCGTTCCACCACCTTGAAGCCGAGCCCGCTGGCGTCACTCACCGGCGACGGCTCGGTGCGGAATCCCACCGCCTCGATGGCGACGCCGGAGTCGGCGATCACCTGCCGCACGCGCTCCGTCACGCTGGCGATCGTCTCGCCGGGGCGAATGCGGAAATTGACGGTCGCCCTGGCCGCGATGGGCAGGACGTTGGCCTTCACCCCGCCGCTGACGATCGTGACGGCGGTTGTGGTGCGCAGCATCGCGGCGCCGGCGGGCTTGGCCGCCATTCCCTTCACCACCATCGGACCGAAGAGCCACAGGTTGCTCATTGCCATCCGGGCGGCGTAGGGCATGGCGGGCTGCAGGCGTTCCATCATCTGCCGGCTTGGGCCATCCAGCACCAGCGGGAAGGGTGACTGCTCCAGGCGGGTGATGGCCGTGGCCAAGCGACCGATGGCGGTATGTGCCGGCGGCGTGGAGGAGTGCCCTCCGGTGCCCTTCACCGTCAGTTGCAGCGAGAGAAATCCCTTCTCCGAGGCGCCGATGAGCGCCACGGTCCCCTTGGCGCCGACGACCGCACCGGGCATGATGGCGCCACCCTCGTCCAGCACGAGCGCCGGCGCCTTGATGCCGCGCTTGATCAGCTCGGCCTTGAGTGCGCGCGCCCCGCTCCCACCGACTTCCTCGTCATGGCCGAACGCGAAGTAGATGGTGCGCTTGGGCTGGAAGCCGGCGCGCAACGCGCCTTCGGCGCCTTCGAGCACGGCGAGCACGGAAACCTTGTCGTCGAGCGTGCCGCGTCCCCAGATGAACCCATCGGCCACGGCGCCGGAGAATGGCGGCTGCGTCCACGCCGCTTCGGTTCCCGGAATGACGGGGACCACGTCCAGATGTCCCATCAGCACCACCGGGGCGAGCGTCGTGTCGCTCCCTTTCCAGGTGTACAGCAGCGCGAGGCCGGCGACGGTCTCCCGCGTCAGGTGCTGATGCACCAGCGGGAAGCTGGTGCGCAGATGTTCGTGCAGCGCGCGAAACGCGGCACTGTCGGGAGCGCGCGTCCCCTCTTCATAGCTGATGGTCTGGAACTGCACGGCCGTGGCGAGCCGCGCGATCGCGCCCGCGGAATCGACGGCCACCGTAACCGGCGCTACCGCCCTGGACTCGGCGGTGGCCGAATGGCGGGCCGTGTTCGCGACCACGACAACAACGCACAGCGCGACGAGGCCCAGGAGGGCGAGCAGAACTTTCTTCATGGCGGGGAGTGAGGGAGGATCGAAAACTGCCAACAACGTCAGCGGTCCGCTATCTGCGTCCTACTTCGCCAATCGCGATCCGGATTCGCCATCCTCGATCGGAATCCGGAATCCCGATCCTCAATCGCCGTACCCCCCGCCACCCGGTGTCTCGATCGTCAGCACGTCGCCCGGCTGCAGTTCGCGCCGGCACTTGGCGGGGAGCGACGCGCCGTTCAGCAGGTTATGGCCGGGGGCGCCGTCCCCGCCCCCGTGCGACCCGCGCGGCGCGCGCATTCGCCGCTCGGTGAGCAGCGTCACCGTGCAGCGCTCGAGCACGCGATAGCGGCGCACGACGCCATCGCCGCCGGCCTTCGCCCCGCGTCCGCCCGACCCGCGACGCACCGCGTAGGTGTCGATACGGATGGGATACGCCTGCTCAAGCGACTCGATGGGCGTGTTGCGCGTGTTGCTCATCCCCACGTGCACGGCGCTCGGCCCGGGTCCGCGATGGCTGGCCCCCTGGCCGCCGCCGAGCGTCTCGTAGAACGTCCAGCCATCGCCGCCAAAGGTGACGTTGTTCATCGTCCCCTGCCCCTGCGCGGGAGCCGGCACGCCGGCATTTGCGAGCGCGGCGAAGAGCAGGTCGGTGATGCGCTGCGACGTTTCCACGTTCCCCGCCGCCACGGCGCTCGGCCAGCGTGCGGCAATGAAGCAATCGTCGGGCGTGATGATCTCGATGGGGCGCGCAATGCCGTCATTCGTCGGCACGTCGTCATCCAGGAGCGAGCGCAGCACGAAGAGCGCCGCGGCGCGCGTGACCGCCACCGGACAATTGATGTTGCCGCGCACGCGCGGGCTCGTGCCGTGGAAGTCGAGCGTCAGGCGACCATCGCGCACGCGCAGCTTCACGCGCACCGGCACGAGCGCATCGGTGACGCCGTCGCCCTCGAGGAAGTCCTCCGCCTCGGCGTCGAGGTCGCCGAGCTCGCGCAGGCGCGCCACGGCGCGGCGTTCGGCGTAGTCGAGCAGGGCCGACGCCCCCGTCTCGACGTGCGTCACGCCCTCGCGGGCGCGCAGGGCGCGCCACCCCGCCGCTCCCGCGTGGCAGGCCGACTGCTGGGCGGCCAGATCGCCGCGCCGCTCGCCCGGCGTGCGCACGTTGGCGAGCACCAGCGCAAGAAGCGACTCGTCGAGCACCCCCAGCGGCGCGAGCCGGACGGGCGGCAGCACGATCCCCTCCTGCACCAGCTCGGTGGCGCCGAATGGCATCGATCCGGGGCTCATCCCGCCGACGTCGGCGTGATGCGCGCGCACCGCCGCGTAGCCGGCGATGCCGCCGCCGTCCTCGATCGCCTCGACCATCGTGAGGTCGGGCAGGTGCGATCCGCCGTGATACGGATCGTTGAGCAGCCAGACATCGCCGGCGGCCGGCCCGCGCTCGCGCACGGCGCGCACCGCCTCGGGCATCGCGCCGAGGTGCACCGGAATGTGCGCCGCCTGCGCGATCATCCGCCCGGCGGCGTCGAACAGCGCGCACGACGCATCGCGGCGCTCGCGGATGTTGGGCGACAGCGACCCGCGCGTGAGCACGGCGCCCATCTCCTCGGCGATCATCGCGACGCTCGACGCGAAGACGCGAATGGCCAGCGGATCGAAGCCGCTCATTGACCACGCTCCATCAGCCAGCCGCCGACGGCAAGGGCGCGCGCCGTCCACCCCGGCGCCACATAGAGCGTCGCGTCGGGGAGCGTGATGACCGCTTCACCGGCAACGACGGCGTCGCACGGGGAACCGTCGTCCACGAGCGCGCTCGCGTTCCACGTCGGCGCACCGTGGCGCGCAAAGCTCACGGACTCTGCCTGCGAACTCGCGGTGTGGCGCATCGCGACGACCTCGACGGCGCGGTCGAGCACAAAGCCGTATCGCGACTGGTGCCGCTCGGTGAAGCGGGCCGCGATCGTCGCGCCGTCCTCGCCGGGGGCGAAGGGGACATCGAGCTCATACCCCTGCCCCACGTAGCGCGTGCGCGCGATCCACGCGCGCACCGCGCCATCCACCTGCGCCGCGAGCACGTCGGCGAGCGCGCGCACCCGGGCCGCGTCAAGCGTCGTGGTGCGCTGCATCACGCTGGTGGCCGCCTCGCGCCGCTCGGGCGCCATCGCCAATCCAAGCGCGCTGAGGACGCCGGCGTGGGGTGGCACGAGCACGCGGGTGGAGCCAATCAGGTCGGCGAGCGCGCAGGCGTGCAACGGGCCGCCGCCGCCGAAGGCCATCAGCACGCAACTGCGAGGATCGACGCCGCGGTCCACACTGACGCGCCGCAGGGCGCGCGCCATTTCGGCATCGGCAATGTTGAGCATCGCCTGGGCGGTACGTTCCGTGGTCGCGCCAAGTCGCTCGGCGAGCGCGCTGACCACGCGTTGCGACGCGTTCGCATCGAGCGTCACACCGCCACTCATCGGATGCGGCGCGATGCGCGCCAGCACGAGGTTCGCATCGGTGACCGTGGGCTGGCTGCCGCCGCGCCCGAAGGCGGCGGGCCCGGGCATCGCCCCCGCGCTCCGCGGGCCGACGCGAAGCGCCCCGCCGTCGTCAATCCATCCGATGGAACCGCCGCCCGCCGAGACGGTGTCCACGAGCACGCGCGGCAGCGCGATGGGGACGCCGGCGACGTCGCCTCCCGATTCGACGAGCGGCTCGCCATCGAGGATGAGGCCGGCATCGGCACTCGTGCCGCCGATGTCGATGGTGAGGGCGCGATCAAAGCCCGCCGCGCGCAGCACGGCGGCCGCGCCTACCACACCGCCCGCGGGACCGGAGAGTGCGAGTGACGAGGCGGCGCGCGCGGCTTCCGATGCGGTTCGCATGCCGCCACCCGACGTCATGACGCTCGGGGCGGGATGACCGCGCTGTCCGACGGTCTCGCCGAGCCGCGCGAGATACTTCGCGACCGCCGGCCGGGCGTAGCCCTCGGCCACGGCGGTCGCGGTGCGCTCGTATTCGCGAATCTCCGGCAGCACCTGATGCGCGCAGACGACGTCGGCGCTGGGGAGCACCGCACTGATGGCCGACGCCAGACGCAGTTCGTGCGCGCCGTCGGCGTAGGCGTGGAGCAGCGAGATCACCACGACCTGCGGCGCCCGCGCCGCCACCTCGCGGGCCACCCGTGCGATCTCGGCCTCCGTGAGCGCGACCCGCACGCCCTCCGGCTCGCGGCGCTCGCGCACCGCCACCACGTCATCGGGCGTCACCAGCGGCGTCGGGTGCGCCGCGGAGAGGTCGTACAACGACGCGCGCTCCTGTCGTCGCAGCTCGAGCAGGTCGGTGGCCCCTTCGGTGGCGCACAGCACGACGCGCGCCCCGCGGCGCTCGAGCAGCAGGTTGGTGACAACCGTGGTGCCGTGCGCGATGCGCGCGATGCCGCCCGGCGGCGCGGCGAAGGCATCGAGCGCGGCTGCCACGCCCTCGCTCTGATCGGCGGGTGTGCTGAGCACCTTGCGGGTGACGACGATGCCGTCGGCGCCGATCGCCGCGAGGTCGGTGAAGGTGCCGCCGACGTCGATGCCGACGGCGAAGGTCACGCGGATTCGGGCCGGAGGAGCGTGAGCGCCGGCACGAGCAGCGCGAGGTACATCATCGTCGGCGCGAACGTCATCGTCACGGCGCCGGTGGACTGCCCCGTCGCCCCCGCCATCGAGACGACGAGCGCGATCAGGGCGCTGGCTCCGCACAGCCCGCCGATCCACCGTGCCACGCGCGCCCCGCGGCCGTTCGCTATCGCGCGTGGCACGAACCAGGCGGCGACGAGCGCCAGCGGACTGAGCAGCAGCACGTTCCAGTTGCCGAACCAGAACGTGTGCTTGGAGAAGATCTCCATGAAGAGCACGGCGGTGCCGGCAAATCCCGTCGCGACGTACCAGAGCGCGGCGATCGCGGCGATCGCGACGCGCGCAACGCGCTGCGCCGTTGGCCATCGCCCGCGGAGCGCGCTCAGGAAGGCGATGCCGCCGAGCAGCGCCAGCGGCACGAGCGAGCCGAGCGCGACCGCGATGTAGATGCCCGGGAACGTCTGCGGCGCCGGCGCTTCGGGATCGCGCATGGCCGTGAAGACCACGCGCTCGCTCGCGACCAGCTTCTCCGGCTTCCCGTCGGGCCCGGGCACCTCAATGCCACGCAGGCGATCGCGCAGGCGCATCGGGACGTACATCTCCTCCCATGCCGTCATGCGCTTGTCGGCGCGCGGCCCGAGGGCGATGTCGATGCCCAGCCGGCTGACGGGCGTCCCTTCCGTCAGGCGCAGGGCCTCCCCGCGGAACGAATGGTCGCTCAGCGAATCGGCCCAGGCCCGCTTGAGGGCACCGCCAAGCACGCGGTCGAGCGCGTCGCGGACCCGCGTGGAGCAATTGTCGAGGAAGTAGTCGTAGCGATAGTACTTGTTCTCGTCGCGTTCATTCCAGCGCACGAAGCGGAGCAATTCCAGCTTCTGCGCCCCACTGAGGTTGAGCACCTGCTCCACCGTATGGCGGTCGTTCTCCTGATAGTAGGCGAGGAGCGGCACCGTCTCGTAGCCCGCCACCCAGTAGCGTGTGTCGCCGCTGAGAAAGCGCCCCAGGAAGTTGGGCTCGTCGAAGGAGAACATCCCCCAGTTCCATGCCACATCGAGCCCGCTGAGCGGGTCGGCGATGCGGATGGCGTTATGCCCGAAACGTTCGAAGACGGGCGTCCCCTGCCCGAACGTCAGCAGGGAGACCGTCACGCGACGCGCCGACGCGGTGTCGCCGCGCGGCACGTCGAGTTGGGCGTGCACCGTCGTGGAGGCCGCGGCCACGGCCAGGATGGCGATGACGAGCGACCGCAGTCGAGAGGCGAAGGGAAGCATAGGGTGTGACATCAGCTCGCGGGACCGAGCTCCGTGCCCGGATAGTAGGTGCGGAGAATCGTGCGGAAGTCCTGTCCGGCGCGCGCGCGGCCGATGGCCCCCCACTGGCACATCCCGATGCCGTGCCCCCAGCCGTTGCCGCGAATGACGAGCCGCCGCAACGCGCCACCCGGACCAGTCTCCGACTCGACGGAAAAATAGGTGCTGTTCAGTATCTCGCTACCGGGGGCGCGAAGGACGTAGCGCACGTCATTGCCCCGAACCGCGTACCGCCCGCCATCCGTTTCGATACGCAGCAGCCCGACGCGGCCGGTCACGGTGCGCGTTTCGACGGACACCCGCGTGGCATGCCCCGGTCCGCCATTGGGCACACTCGTGTAGTTGCGCAGGTACTGGCGCAGCGCCGCGTCGAGCTCGTCGGATTCGAGCGTGCGCGTCCACGCGAAGCGCGGTGCGGGATCGCAGTAGTAACGCTGGGTGCCGGGTATGCGGTCGCTCACGGGGCGCAGGTAGGGCTGGTTTCCCGAGCGCCAGACTTCGTCGGGGCTGGCCGTTTCGCCGCCGCACGCCGCGGAATAGGGGGCATCCACCGTGCGCCCGCCGTACCTGAGGACGAGGCCCGCGGTGCTCGCGACGGCCGCGTCGCTGAACGGACGCTCCGCGTCGGCGCCGCCGTACACTTGGTCAGCGGTGCTGGCAACCACGTCGTAGTTGGCGTGACGGGCCGCACTGCCGCCGGCCGCGGCGAGCCGTACGAACGTGTACGAACGCGCCGCCACCGCCTGCGCTTCCACCGCCGCCTGCTCCGCCGCGGTGCGGCCGCCGATCTCGAGCGGGACGACGCCGCGCAGATACTGCTCCACGGGGAGGGCGTTCACCACCATCACGCCCACGCCGTCGTCGGCCGCGTGAAAGCGCAGGACCCCGCGGTAGCGCTTGCCATTGTAGAGGAGGTAATCGTCGGCGCGATCGGCGCGCAGGACGAGCGGCGCCGGCCGCCACGCCGTGGCGTAGCCGTCGGTGCGCACCGCGCGCAATTCGTCATTCCGGCGTTCGAGCGTCCACGCCTCGCCCGGCCGTCCGCGCAGCAACACGCTCTCGCGGTCCTCGAACAGGCGCCACGCCCCCGTGGCCGCGATGCCCGGCGCCGGCGTCGTCACTGCGAGTGCGACGCGCACGTCGCGCCGTCCCTCGTTTCGGAAGTCGGGCGTCTCATCGCGCGGCACTTCCTCGGGCCGCGGCGTCGGCGCTGCCACTGTATCCACCGGCACGGCCGCGGGCTGTCCGATGACACGAATGGGTTCTTCGATGGGAACGCCGAGTCGCGTCGTGACGCACGCGCCGATGAACAGGAGCGCAGCGCCCGCGGCGAGCCGGCGACGGGTCAACGGCCGTAGCTCCCGACGCTCGACGTCATCACGGGAAGCGACCGGCCGCCCGCCGCCTTCGGGGCGGGCGCTTCATCCACCGTGTGCACGCGGGCGCGGAAATCGTAGTCGTCCACCACTTCGAGCACCTCAACCTCGGCGAAGCGCCCGGCCGGCACGTCACGGTCGAGAAAGGTGAGGCCGTCAATGTCATCGGCCTGCCACGGCAGTCGACCGGCGGCGGGATGCTCGCCCGCGGCGGACTCCTGCACCAGGACACGCGACCGCGCGCCGAGGCGCGACTCGTAGCGTCCCGCGGTGATGTGGCGCTGCAGTTCCTGCACGCGCTCCAGCCGCTCGCGCTTCACGTCCTCGGGCACATCGTCCGTCATCTGCGCGGCGTGCGTCCCCTCCTGCGGCGAGTACGCAAACACACCGACGCGTTCGAACTCGACTTCCTCGAGGAAGTCGAGCAGCTGCGCCACGTCGTCCTCCGTCTCCCCCGGGAAGCCGACGATGCAGGTGGTGCGCATCGCGACGCCGGGGACGGCGTCGCGGAAGCGCGCGACCTTCTCGCGGATGGTCTTCTGGCGTTCCGGACGCCGCATCCTCTCGAGCACGGCATCGGACGCGTGCTGGATGGGCATGTCGAGGTAGCGCACGATGCGCGGCTCGTCGGCGATGACCTCGAGCAACTGCGGCGTGATCCCGGCCGAGTACAGGTACATGTTGCGGATCCAGGGGATCGACGTCTCGCGCACCAGCGCGCGCAGCACTTCCGGAAGCCGCACGCCGTCGCGGCGGTCGCGCCCGTAGTGCGCCAGGTCCTGCGCCACGAGGTTGACCTCGCGCGCCCCCTGCATCTCGAGCAGCTGCGCCTCGCGCACGATGTCGTCGAGCGCGAACGACCGGTGCTTGCCGCGCATCAGCGGGATGGCGCAGAAGGCGCAGCCGTGATCGCACCCCTCGCTCAACTTCAGGTATCGCACCCACGGCGTGTCGCCGGTGTAGAGGCGCACGCCCGGATGCAGCGTCTCCGGATCGCCGATCAGCCCGCGCTCGTGCAGCGCCGCGGCGAGCCGGTCGGTCTCGGACGCGCCAAGGAAGAGGTCCACCTCGGGCAGCGCGACCTGCATCTCGGCCTTGTGGCGCTCCACCATGCACCCCACGGCCACCACGGTGCGGCAGGCGCCGTCGCCCTTGAGCTGCGCCGCCTCGAGGATGGCGTCGAGCGACTCCTTCTTGGCCGCGTCAATGAAGCCGCAGGTGTTGACGACGATCAGCTCGGCCTCGTCGAGCGCCTCCACCGGCTCGCCGCCGTGCGCGCGCAGCTCGGCGACGTAGCGTTCGCTGTCGACGGTGTTCTTGTCGCAGCCGAGGGTGACGACGGAAAACTTCAACGGTAGTTCCCGAACTTCAGTTCCACGCCGTAGTCGCCGCCGCGGAGCAGCGCCATGGCCGCCTGCAGGGCGTCCTTGTCCGGGCCGCTGACGCGCACCTGATCGCCCTGGATGGAGGCCTGCACCTTCTTGAGCTTCGCGTCCTTGATGGCGGCCGCGACCTTCTTGGCCGTGTCGGAGTCGAGCGCCTGCTTGAGCGTGATCTCCTTCTTCAGCGTGTCGCCGCCGGCCGGGACGTTCTCGCCGATCTCGAGGTTCTTCACCGGCACGCCGCGACGGATCAGCTTGGACTGCACGATGTCGAAGAGCGCGCGCATCCGCATGTCGTGATCGGTGTGCAGCCGGATGACCCCCTCGGCGCGCGCGAACTCGATGGTCAGCACCTTGGCGTCCTTGAAGTCGTAGCGCTGGCTCGACTCCTTCTGCGCCTGGTTGATGGCGTTGTCGACTTCCTGGAGGTCGACGCCGGTGGTGACATCAAAGCTGAAGGCAGAGGCCATTATTCAGGCTGATGGAGGATAAGGAATCCGGATTGCGACTGAGGATTACGACTACGGATTGCGATTGGCGATTCTAGAAATCGAAACCGGTGAGGGGCAAATGGAAAGGGCGCGGCCACCCGCCCCGCGCCCTGAGCACTGCCGTACTCTGTCGTACTCTGTCGTACTCTGTCGTACTCTGTCGTAGTCTAACTCCCCAGATATGATTCCAGCGCCTTCGCCCGGCTAATATGCCGCAAGCGAGACAGGGCCTTCTCCTTGATCTGCCGCACCCGTTCCCGCGTGATGTTGAGCACCTCGCCGATCTCCTCGAGCGTCATCGGCTCGGCGCCGTCGAGCCCGAAGTAGAGCTTGAGGATCTTCGCCTCGCGCTCCTTGAGTCCGCGCAGCGCCTCGTGGATCGACTCGGTGAGCGCCTTCTCGAACGTCTCCTCATCCGGGGTGCGGCTTTCCGTGTCGGGGAGATAGTCGAGCAGACGGTTGTCCTCCCCCGGCGACATCGGCGCGTCGAGCGAGAGGTGCGTCTGCGAGATGAGCATCGTCCGGGCGACTTCTTCCTCGGTGATGTCCATCCCGTCGGCGATTTCGGCGTGCGTCGCCTCGCGCCCCAGTTCCTGCAGCAGCGCGCTGGCGCGCTTGCCGATGCGGTGCAGCGTCCCGGCGCGGTTGAGCGGCACGCGCACGATGCGCGACTGCTCGGCGAGCGCCTGCAGGATGGCCTGGCGGATCCACCAGACGGCGTAGGAGATGAACTTGATCCCCTTCGTCTCGTCGAACTTGTGGGCGGCGCGGATCAGGCCGAGGTTGCCCTCGTTGATCAGGTCGGAGAGCGACACGCCCTGATTCTGGTATTTCTTGGCGACCGACACCACGAAGCGCAGGTTGGAGCGCACCAGCTTGTCGAGCGCTTCCTGGTCCCCGGCGCGAATGCGCTGGGCCAGGTCGACCTCGTCCTCGCGCGTGATCAGCGGAAAGACGCTGATGTCGCGCAAGTACTGGTCCAGCGACCCTTCCTCTGACTGGTGCTTCTTGCGGTGCGCTCCCGCCATGCGGGCACGCCCCGTGCGCTCTGATGGGTCAGTCATACCGTGCAGAATGTGGTGGGCGTCGCGACCGTGCGGAAGCCCACCCCGTCAGCGAACACGCGTGCCGAGGCGGCGCCACCGGACGTTTGTCAAGAAGGAGACGGGCGAGGTGCTGTCGGGGGCGTAGCTGAAATAGACGAGGATCGGACGCCCCTTCACCATCGAATCCGGCACGAAGCCCCAGTAGCGGCTGTCGAGCGAGTTGTCGCGATTGTCGCCCAGCACGAAGAGGTGCCGCGGCGGAACGACGAGCGGGCCCCAGTTGTTGCGCGAGGGATGGTACGCCCTGCCCTTCGGCAATCGACGGGCCAGGAATTCGCGCTGCCAGCGAAACTCCTCGCCCACCGGGTCCGAGCCCGGCTCCGTGTGCGACGTGTAGCGCTCACGCAACCGCTGGCCGTTCCGCTGCAGCACGCCGTCCACCATGCCCACGGTGTCGCCGGGCAGGCCGACGACGCGCTTCACGAAGTCCTTCGTCGGATCCACCGGCCACCGAAAGACGATGACCTCGCCGCGCAGCGGCGCGTGCGCCGCCGGCAGGCGCGTGCCGGTGAACGGCACCTCCGCGCCATACACCATCTTGTTCACGAGCAGGAAGTCGCCGACGAGCAGCGTCCCTTCCATGGAGCCGCTCGGGATCTTGAACGCCTCGACGATGAACGAGCGGATGAGGAAGAAGAGCAGCAGCGCCGTCGCCATCGACTTTGTCCACTCCCAGAACGCGCGCAACGGCTGCCAGCGACGGCGGCGCGGCGTCGGCCCGAAGCGCGGCTCGCCACTCACGAGGGGCGGGTCGAGGTCGTCGGGGAGGAGGGAGGGGACGGTCATGGGGTCATTTGGGAGATAGTCGGGGCGGACCGGGTAATCAAGGAGGACGGGCCGGACGGAACGAGGAGGGGGTAGAGGCCAAGGGACGGGGGCTGAGTTATGGAACGAGGAGGGAGGTCTCTGGCGCGCCAGTGAGCTCCCTCCTCGTTCCAACTCCCATCCCACCTCGCCAAGTCTCTACCCCCTCCTCGTTCCGCGCGGCCTAATAGTTGTCGATCTGTGCGCGCTGAAGAGCCCCGCTGTAGTCGATGTATCCCACCTTCGTCTCCGAGAAGAACTCGTACACTTCCCATCCCCCTTCCCGATGGCCGTTCCCCGTCGCCTTGACGCCGCCGAACGGAAGGTGCGCCTCGGCGCCGATGGTGGGGGCGTTGATGTAGGTGATCCCGTTGTCGAGATGCTGCAGCGCCTGGAAGGCGATGTTCACGTCCTGCGTGTACACCGAGGACGACAGGCCGTACGCGACATCGTTGTTCACGGTGAACGCTTCGGCGGCGTCCTTCACCCTGATGACGCTGAGCACCGGGCCGAAGATCTCTTCCTGCTCCAGGCGCGAGCCCGCCTTCACGTTGGTGAAGATGGTCGGCTGATAGAAGAAGCCGTGATCGAGGTCGCCGCCGGTGGCCTTCTGGCCGCCGAGCGCGAGCGTGGCGCCCTCGCCCTTCCCGATCTGTACGTAGTTCTCGACGTTCTGCCGCGAGGCTTCATTCACCAGCGGCCCCACATCCGTCCCCTTCTTGCGGCCGTCGCCGAGCTTCAGCTTGGCGGCGCGATCCACGAGCATCTTCACGAACTTGTCGTGCACGCCGTCCTGCACGATGAGGCGGCTGGTGGCCGTGCAGCGCTGCCCCGTGGTGCCGAACGCCCCCCAGAGCACGCCGTCGAGGGCGAGATCGAGGTCGGCATCGTTGAGCACGATCATCGCGTTCTTGCCGCCCATCTCGAGCGACAGCCGCTTGTGCGTGCGTCCGCAGACCTCGCCGATCTTGCTGCCGGTCTCGGTGGAGCCGGTGAACGAGACGAGCGCGACGTCGGGATGGTTCACGATCGCGTTGCCCACGCGGCCCGGACCGTGCACCAGCTGCACCACCTCCGGCGGCAGCCCCGCCTCGAGCAGGATCTCCACAAGCACGTGACCGGTGTGCGGCACGTCGGTGGCCGGCTTGAAGACGACGGAGTTCCCGCACAACAGCGCCGGGAAGATCTTCCAGGTCGGAATGGCGAGCGGGAAGTTGAACGGCGTGATGATGCCGGCCACGCCGATCGGACGGCGGAACGACATCGCCCACTTGTTGCGCAGTTCGCTCGGCACCGTGTGCCCGAACAGGCGGCGCCCCTCGGTGGCGGCGTAGTACGCGGTGTCGATGCCCTCCTGCACGTCGCCCTTGGTTTCGGCGATCGGCTTGCCCATCTCGCGGGTCATCAGGTCGGCGACTTCGTCCTTGCGGCGCACCAGGATGTCGCCGACGCGGCGCAGCACATCGCCGCGCGCCGGCGCCGGGGTCTTCTTCCAGAGCTCGAACCCCTTCTTGGCGCTCGCCACCGCGCGATTCACGTCGCTGGCGTCGCCCTTGGGAAAGAGGCCGATGAGATCGCGCGTGTCGGCCGGATTGCGGTTCTCGGCGTACTCGCCGGTGGAGGACTCAACCCACTGGCCGGCGATGAAACTCTTGAAGTGTGTCATGGAGATGGCAGATGGCGGATGGCAGATGGCGGATGGCAGAAGCCAGGCGCCGTACTGCGGTGAAATCTACGCTCGAACGGGAGTCGGCGGGCATCGTGGAATACCGCTGGGCGCTGTCAGCGTACCGATGACAGCGGCGGCAAGAACGAAGATGGCGGCGCCCCGCGCGGAGCACCGCCATCCGCCATCGGCCATCCGCCATCCGCCATCGGCCATCCGCCGTCGGCCATCAGCCATCGGCCATCGGCCATCGGCCATCGGCCATCCGCCGTCTGCCATCGCTCAGACGTCCACACTCAACCCGCCCCTACCTAGCGCAACTCCACCCTACCGGGTGCGCCGCCGTCGGCTTGGCGTACCCCGTGCGCGGCAGCACCTCGATGGACGCGAGCACCAGCCCCCACAGCACGAGCAGCAGCGCCAGCGTGTGCGCCTTCCCCGCGCGATGCCGGAACGTCCACACCGACGACCAGATGCCGCTCACGAGCAGGGCCGCGACCGCGCCAAGGTACCCCGTGAGACCGAGCCCGCAGCGCGCGCTGTACGGCCAGAAGACCATCCCCACGCCAAGCGCCACCGTCAGCGAGAGACGGAGGAAGACGCCCCAGGTCGATGTGCTCTTCTGCAGTTCAGCGGCCTGCGCCTTGGCGGGTGCGCCCTTGGCCGCCTTGGTCGGAAAGAGCGCTTCGTCGCTCACCGACTCGAGCTGACGATCGATCTTCTTGAGTTCAGCGTCCCAATTGCGGTCGCTCATCACTGCTCCCGCGCCAAGGCGTGGCGCTCGATCTTCTTGTAGAGGTTCGACCGCGGCATGTCGAGCGCGCGGGCCGTCTCGGCAACGTTCCAGTCGTGTTCGCGCAGCTTGGCCGTCAGGAACGCGCGCTCGGCGGCCAGCTTGAATTCCTCGAAGGTGCGGCACGAATCGAGGCCGCCCAGCGACGACCCCTCGACGGCGCGCGCGCCGACGAGGCGCTCGACATCGGCGACGGTCACCTGCGACCCGCGCGAAAGGATCAGCAGCCGCTCGACGGTGTTGCGCAGTTCGCGCACGTTCCCCGGCCACTCGAGGGCGGTCAGCCGCTCGGCGGCGGCCAGCTCCATCCCGCGGGCCGCCGAGCCCTTCGGCGCGAACTGGTCGAGGAAGTACTGAATGAGCACCGGAATGTCGTCGCGCCGCTCGCGCAGCGGCGGCACCACCACCGGCACGACATTGAGCCGGTAGTAGAGGTCCTCGCGGAAGCGGCCGGCCCCGATTTCCTCCTCGAGCGTCTTGTTCGTGGCCGCGACCACGCGCACGTCCACCGTGCGCGGCTTCTGCCCGCCGATGCGCGTGACCTCTCCCTCCTGCAGGACGCGCAGCACCTTGGCCTGCGCGGCCAGCGACATGTCGCCGATCTCGTCGAGGAAGAGCGTGCCACTGTCGGCCTGTTCGAACTTCCCCGCGCGGTCCTGCACCGCGCCGGTGAACGATCCCTTCATGTGGCCGAAGAGCTCACTCTCGATGAGCTCGCTGGGAATGGCCGCGCAATTGACTTCCACAAATGGCCCCGCCGCGCGCCGCGACTGCCGGTGCAGCGCGCGCGCCACCAGTTCCTTGCCGGTGCCGTTCTCGCCCGTGATCAGCACGCGCGCGTCGGTGGCCGCCACGCGGTCGATGGTCTCGATGAGCGCGCGAATGGCATACGACCGGCCGACAATCTCGTATTTCTGCTCCACCACCTCGCGCAGGCGTGCATTCTCCTCGCGCAGCGCGAGGTGGCCGATGGCATTGCGCAGCGTGACGAGGATGCGGTCGGTGTCGAGCGGCTTCTCCATGATGTCGTAGGCGCCGCCCTGCGTCGCCTCGACCGCGTTCTGGATGGTGGCATGGCCGCTGATCATCACGACGATGGCGGCCGCGTCGAGCGCGCGAATGCGGCGCAGCGTCTCGAGGCCGTCCATCCCGGCCATCTTCACGTCGAGGAAGGTGAGCTGCGGCCGGAACTGCTCGTACGCCGCCAGTCCGCCCGCGCCCGACGCCTCGGTGCGCACTTCATAGCCCTCGTACTCGAGCAGCTGCGACAGCGCGTCGCGGATGCCCTGCTCGTCGTCGATCACCAGGATGCGCCGGCTCACGGGACCGCCTTGTAGAGCACGATCTTGCCGCTGGAGATGCGCACGTCGGCAACGCCGGGCGGCGCCGGCATGGCCACCACGCCGGGCGCGAGGCTGTCGGTGCGCTGCCGCACGCTGATGCGCTTCACGATCCGGTCGATGAGCGCGCCGGGAAGTCGCAGCTCGTTGACCGTCATCTGCGTGACGTGCAGGCCGAGCACGCCAGGCTGCACCATCGCCAGCTGTCCGCCAATGAGCACCGGCTGGCGCCCGTCGAGCATCGAGCCGAGCGGCCCGAGCGACTTGGGATCGCCGAGTTCGGAGACGGCCACGTTGGCGCGCAGCAGCAGCGTGTCGCCGTGCACGGCCGCCTCGGGGCTGCCTGCTGTCGCGCCGAAGATCTTCATGGCCGGCTCCATCTGCCAGGCCGCGAACTCGGCGGGCGTGAGCGTCGCGTAGACCGGTCCGCGCTTTTCCGTCAGCCGCGCCGCGAGGCGGGCGCCGGCCTTCGCGCCGTCGGCGGTGATGGGGGCCCAGGTGACCGTCGAGGCCGTCGGAGTGGCGACCACCATCGCGCGCACCCGAGGATACCACCACGGTTTCGTGTACCAGCCGCCAACCGCCAGCACGGCGAGGAGGATCAGGCAGCCGAGGCGTCCAAGGCATCCAAACATCAGCCGTTCTCCGAGAGGTCGAGCACGCGCGCATCGGCGCGCTCGTCCCGAGTCAGTTCGTTGAGTGAGCCGCTGCGGAATCCACGCAGGTCGAGTTCCACCCGGCTGAATCCGGCGGCCTTCACCGCCGCCCGCACGGCCGGGCGCTGCGCGGGCCTGCTCCAGCGTTCCATCTGGTCATGGTCCATCTCGAGTCGCGCGGTGTCGCCGTGGAAGCGGACGCGGAGATTGCCGGTGATCCCGAGCGCACGCAGCGCCCGTTCGGCGTTTTCCACTTTCCGGAGCCGCAGCGGCGTCACCTCGGTGCCGTGCGGCAGGCGCGACGACAGGCACGGCGAGGACGGCTGATCCCACGTCGGGATGCCGCGCAGCCGGGAGAGCTGCCGAATTTCTTCCTTCGAGAATTTCAACTCCTGCAGCGGCGACTTCACGCCCGCTTCGCGTCCCGCCTGCGCCCCCGGGCGGAAATCGGCGGTGTCGTCGTCGTTGCTGCCGTCCACGATCACCGCGATGCCCCGTTCGCGGGCGATGGGGACGAGCTTGCTCCACAATTCAGTCTTGCAGTAGTAGCAGCGGTTGATCGGATTGGCCGCGTAGTGCGGATCGCGCAGCTCGTCGGTGTCGATCTCGAGCACCGGCACCCTGAACTCATCGGCCACCTGCCGTGCCCGCGTCCACTGCTCCAGCGGATACGACGCGCTGCGGCCGATGACGGCTAGCACGTTCTTGGGCCCGACGGCATCCAGCGCCACGCACGCGAGGTACGCGGAGTCGACGCCACCCGAATAGCCGATCAGCACGGAGCCATGCCGCCGGATCCACTCGAGCAGCAGGGATTCCTTGCGGAGCAGCCGGGCTTCGACGGCACCGGGGGGCGTGGGTTCGCGATCGGTATCCATATGAAGGAAAGGTAGTGTCCACTAATACGGACGGAACCTTGGAAAGTGCCGCAACGAGGAGGAGATTTGGGGACTCGGAACGGGGAGGAGATGGAGGCCAAGGGACGGGGGACGAGTGCAGGAACGAGGCGGGGACGAGAGGGTACGAGCGGAGATCCCCATCCTCGTTCCGACTCTCCCGCCTCGTCCCCGCGCCTCTACCCCCTCCTCGTTCCGACGCCTTGTTGTCTGTTCTCCGTGAAGCTTCCGGCATAGACTGAATCCTCCTGCCGCGTCGCGACGCCGCCGCGGCATTGTTGTCCCGGCCTTCCCCCCGTGCCCAGGACAGTCATCATGATCGCCCCCCAGAACGACAGCGCGTTCGGTGATGCCATTTCGCGGCTGTACGAGCGTCACCTCGTCCCCCTCCTCTTCGAGCCGTACGCGGCCTTCACGGCGCAACGCGTCGCCGCACTCGGCGCCGGCCGCGTGCTCGAGACGGCAGCCGGTACCGGCGTCGTGACCCGCGCGCTGGCCAAGCGCCTTCCGGCGAAGGCGACCCTTACGGCCACCGACCTGAACCGCGCGATGCTTGACCGCGCGGTGAGCGCCGACATGCCGCGCCCCGTGACGTGGCGCCAGGCCGATGCCATGAAGCTGCCGTTCGCCGACGAGAGCTTTGACTGTGTCGTGTGCCAGTTCGGGGTGATGTTCTTCCCCGACAAGTCCGCCGCGTACGCCGAAGCCCGCCGCGTCCTGCGCCGCGGGGGCAGCTTCGTCTTCACGGTGTGGGACCGCATCGAGGACAACGAGTTTGCGGACACCGTGAATGACTCGCTGCGGCACGTCTTTCCCGACGATCCGCCCACCTTCATGCGTCGCACGCCGCACGGCTACTTCGATCGCGACCTGATCGCCCGCGACCTGCAATGGGCAGGGTTCTCGCACGTGCCGAAGTTCGAGACGGAAAGTGCGCGCAGCTGCGCGCCATCAGCGCACGAGCCAGCCGTCGCCTTCTGTCAGGGGACGCCCATTCGCAACGAGATCGAGGCGCGCGACGCCGCCCGGCTCGACGTGGCCACCCAGGTTGCGGCGGCGGCACTACAGAGACGGTTCGGGGATGGAGCGATCGAGGGGAAGATGCAAGCTCACCTCGTGGCGGTCGTGAAGTGAGCGGACACTACAAGTAAAGGGGAGGGGGTAGAGGCTTAGGGACGGGGAACGAGTGCAGGAACGGGATGGGGACGAGAGGGGACGGGCCGGTGTCCCCTCCTCGTCCCCACTCCCCTCCCTCGTCCCTACGCCTCTACCCCCTCCCCGTTCCGTTGGAAGTTACCAGCAGTACCACTCCCGCCATCCGTTCCGATTCGCGGCGCTGCCGTTTGGTCGAAAACCGGCCGATGAGCCCCCAGAGCCAGGCGCCGCGCATCTTGCGATTCAGGCGGTGGGACTCGCGCCAGCTTGAACGGAACTCGAGCTCGTGCCAGCCGGCGGGCTCGAAGAAGCCGGTCCCCGCCTCGGGCGCAAAGCGGAAAGGCGCCTGGCCGTCGGCGGCACGCTTACCCCAGGAACGTTGCATCCATTTGAGCAGGCGCGGGCTGGCGAGGTCGATCAGCCACCAGCGGAAAGAGGACTCTGCGTGCAGGTCGCGCGCCAGCGCGAGGACGTCCTCCTCGCCCAGGTAGATCAAGAGTCCCTCGGCGATGACGAAGACGCGCCGGTGCTCGCGCCCAAGCGCGGCGAAGATCGCGCGCCGAGCGGTCGCGTCCGAGAGGTCGGCCGGCATTCGCTCGTAGCGGCACGATGGCGTCGCGTCCTTCAGCACCGTCCACTTGTAGTCGAGCACGTCGGCGAAGTCGACGTCCACCCATCGCAGCGTCGACGGCAGCGCCAGGCGAAACGGCCGCGCATCGAGTCCCGCGGCGAGGTTCAGGACGCAGTCCACGCCGTCGTCGCGCACGCGGCGCAACAGCAGCTCGTCCATCACCTGCGTGCGCACAATCATCGACCAGGCCGCGCCGACACCGTTCTTCATCGTGCGCACGATCTCGTGACCGAGGTCGCCCGCCAGTTGCCGCGCGAACGGATCCCGGAACAGCGCATCGGGACGCTCGCTTTCCATCGCGCGATAGACGGCGACCCAGCGGGCGGTATCACTGACGTGCTGAATGGGCATGAGGGGGGACGAGGAGGGGGGACGAGGGGTGGAACGAGGAGGAGGTAGAGGCGGTGGGACGAGGGACGGGATGCGGAACGGGGAGGGAGGCCTTCAGGGCGCACGAGAGATCCCACTTCTCGTTCCGACTCTCCCTCCTCGTCCCTTAGCCTCTACCCCCTCCTCGTTCCGTGCTAAGTCTATCGCCGGTACCCACTACCTCTCACCACCTGTCCCGGCTTCGCTCCCGTGTGCTTCCCATCGCGCACCACCGCGACGCCGTTCACAAAGACATCCTTCATCCCGGTGGAGAGCTGGTGCGGCTTCTCGAAGGTCGCGTTGTCGATGATCGTGTTCGGATCGAAGACCACGATGTCGGCCTTGAGTCCCTGCTTGATGACGCCGCGGTCGTGGATCTGCAGGCGCGTCGCCACCGCCGATGACGCCTTGCGCACGGCGTCCTCGAGCGGGGTGACTTTCTCGTTGCGCACGTACTTGCCGAGCAGGCGCGGGAAGTTGCCGTAGGCGCGCGGGTGCACCATGCCGCGCGCGCGGGCCGGGTCCTGCGTGCTGGCGTCGGTGCCGAACTTCATCCACGGCAGGCGAATCTGCTTCTGGATGTTCTCCTCGCTCATCAGGAAGAGGATCTCGCTCAACCCGAGATTCTCGGCGACGTTGAGGTCGATGATCACCTCGGCCCAGTCCTTGTTCATCGCGGCGGCGATTTCGCTGAGCCGCTTGCCTTCATACTGCTGGTATTCGGGCTTCCGGAAGCCGACGACCATCACGTTGGGCGGCGTCGCCGCCTCGCACAGGTTCTCGTAGCCCGCGTCGCGCGCGTGGATTTCCTCGATCATCTGTGCGCGCAGCGCCGGGTTCCTGAGGTTGTCGAGCAGCTTGCCCTCGGCGGCGTACTTGGGCGGGATGCAGCTCGCGAACGAGTTGCCGCCGGCCGGATACAGGTACATATCGGCCTGCACATCCTGTCCCGCGGCGCGTGCGCTGTCGATCTTGGCAATGGCGATGTCCATCTTCGGCCAGTTGCGGACGCCGGCCGCCTTGAGATGGTAGATCTCAACAGGCACCCCTGCACCGTGCCCGACACGAATCGCCTCGTCGATCCCCTCGAGGAACTTGTCGCCCTCGCTGCGCATGTGCGTGATGTAGATGCCACCGTACGGCGCCGCGGCCTTGTTGATCTCCGTCAGCTCGGCGGGGCTCGCGTACACGTTCGGCGGATAGATAAGCGCGCTCGCGATGCCGAACGCGCCGTCTTCCATGGCGCGCCGCACCATCGCCTGCATCGTGTCGATCTCCACCGGGCTCGCCGGCCCCATCCCGCCGCCGTGGCCATAGACGCGCACCGTGCCGTTGCCGACGAACGAGCCAATGTTCTGCGACGCGCCGCGGCCGATCATGAACTCCAGCCAGTCGCCGAAACCGTGCGGGCCCGCAAAGCGCTGCGCCAGCGCGCGCGCCGCGGTGTCAGTCTCGAGCGCGAGGATTTTGTCGTTCACCGGCGCGGGGGTCTCGCCCTCGCCGAGGATGGCGGTGGTGATCCCCTGCGTCACCATCGACAGCGCGAGGCCGTCGCCGCGCATGAAGTTGCCGTACGACTGCGCCTGAATGTCGATGAACCCGGGGGCGACCACCTGCCCGGTGGCGTCGACGCGCTGCCCGACACGGGCATCCTTGAAGGCGCCGCGCGCCCCGATGGCGGCAATGCGATCGCCGCGCAGCGCGACATCGCCGTCGTACCAGGCCGCCCCGGTGCCGTCGATGACGCGGCCGTTCTCGATGACGACATCGTAGCCGCCGGCCGCGACGCCGCCGGTGGAGAGTCCGCCGCGATGGAAGCAGCCGGAGAGAACTACAACGAGCGGAAGCAACCGAAGGGCGCGCATGCGAATCTCACGGACAGAGTCCGCGAGAATGTACCGCGCCCGGTGGCGGGGTGTTACCCCTGCGCCGCCGCGGGGAGCGCCGCGAGTACGGCATCGAGCCCCGGCCACGCTTCGCCGTTGTACTTGGCGATGGTCACCAGGTAGTGCCGACCGTCGTCGCCGAACTTCTCCAGCACCGCGGCTACTCCCTTCGCAACGCCCTCGGCGCTCGCGAACGGCGGCTGCAGTTCCTCCGGCAGCTGGCCGTTCTCGTGCTTCACGCCCGCGGCATCGAGGAACACCGTCTGGAACTGCGGCTCGAATTCGACATACAGCATGTTGAGCAGGTTCAGTTCGTCGTCGGCATTCTCCACGCCGAGGCGCACGACTTCACGCGCCAGCTTGTCGGCGGGCCAGGTGAGCAGGGTCTGCGGGCGAAAACCGCGGCCGCGCGAGAGCATGCGCGACACCATCAGGGCGCGCATGTCCTTGCTGGCCTTCATCGCGCGCGTGACGATGTCGACGCGACGCGCGGCGGGGAGTTGGCGATAGGGAGAGGAGTGAGCCATGCCGGAAATCTATCGGCCCGCTCACCCCGCGACGAGCGTGAACTGCGTCCCCCACGGATCGCGGAACGACCACCCTTGGGCCGACGCCGTGGGCACGTAGCCGCGCGACGCGAGTTGGGCACACGCGGCGTCCAGCGCGGCGCTGTCGGGGAGGACAATCTCCCAGTCGAGCAGCCGCGCCTCGTCCGCGGCGGCACTCGGCCGCCCCGCGGCCCAGGTGTTGGTGCCGAGGTGGTGGTGATAGCCGCCGGCCGAGAAGAAGAGCGCGCCCGGATACGACCAGACGACGAGGTCGAACCCGAGTCCGTCGTGATAGAAGGCGCGCGCCTCCTCGAGCGAACCCACGTGCAGGTGCATGTGGCCGAGCGTGGTCCCCGCCGGCATCCCGCGCCACGTCTCGTCCGCGCCGGCCTCGGCGACCGATCGCGTGTCGAGCGGGATGGTCGCCATGCTCAGCTCGCGCCCCTCATGCTTCCAGGTGTCGCGCGGCCGGTCGGCGTAGACCTCGATGCCGAGGCCGTCGGGATCGGAGAGATAGAGGGCCTCGCTCACCAGATGGTCGGACGAACCGGCGTGCGCACCGATTGCAACGAGGTGCACGAGGAACCGCCCGAGCGAGGCGCGATCGGGGAGCAGGATGGCGAAATGGAAGAGTCCCTGCCGCCCGCCGCGCGGCACCGGCTTGGACGCACCGTCGCGCAGTTCGAGGATGGCACGGTCGTCGTCGTGCGCGCCGAGCGTCGCGTAGTCGTCGTGACGCGCGAGCACGCGGAAGCCGAGCACGTTCGTGTAGAAGTCCAGCGAACGGGCCAGGCTGGTGACTTGCAGCCGCGCGCGCCCGAGGCGCGTGGCATCGGGAAGCCGGTAGGCGGTGGGCTGGAGACCGTAGGAGAGCGTGGACATGGGTGGGCTCGTAATCAGGAAGTGGTGCGTTGCGGTACTGATGGCGCCAGTATTTATCTTACCACTGAGATATCTTTGACGCAAGTCCCTACCCGGCAGCGACGTGGCGTCGTGGCGTCGTGGCGTCGCGGTGACGCGGTGACGCGGTGACTCCACGGTGCATCAAAGAACTCCGCCCCGCACGGCGAACCGTGCGGGGCGGCGACAAACTCGATAAAGCGAACGCGACTACGGAGCGACCGGAGCGGCCACCGGAGCGGTACTCGGCACAACCGCCGGCGCTTCGACCGCGGTCGGCGCCTCGACGGTTTGCACCGTGCGCGGCGTGCTCCCCGGGTGGAAGCCGCGCACCTGCAGCAGCGTGACGTAGGCGACGACGTACGCGATCGTCACCCAATACCCGTGGCGCAGGTACTGCTTGGTGTTCTTGGCCTCGGGATACATGTTCGACAGGGCGACGCCAGCCGACGACCCGAACCAGATCATGGAGCCGCCGAAGCCGACGGCGAAGGCCAGGAAGCCCCAGTCGTAGCCGCCCTGGCTGAGCGCCAGCGCGGTGAGCGGGATGTTATCGAAGATGGCCGACGTGAAGCCAAGCCCCATTGCGGTCTGCCACGAGGCGGTCGGCAGCTTCTCGACCGGCATCATGCTGGCGCAGAGCACGAGCGAGAGCAGGAAGATCGTGCCCTTGAGATTCTCCGGGAGCAGCTTCCACTCCGGCTTACGCAGCGGGGCGGTGGAAAGAATAGCCACCCACACCGCCATGCCCAGGAAGGGCGCCAGGTTGGAGATCTCGTAGAAGTGGGTATTGGCCACGACGTTGACGATGATCGCCAGCGCGAGGATGCTCAGTACGACGCCCACGCGCACCCAGTCGATGGTCGCACTCTTTTCCGGATCGGCCTGGATCGGCTGGTACTTCTGCTGCTTCATCGCCAGCGGGATGAGCAGGACGACCGCGACCACCGTGGCGAGCAGCGCCTCAAAGACTTCCGCCGGGCTCACACCGGCGATCCACATCATCGTGGTCGTGGTATCACCCACCACCGAGAAGGCACCACCGGCGTTCGAGGCGGCGACAATACCCGCGATGTATGCGACGTGCACCTTCCCCTTGAACACCGTATGCGCCACGGCGCCGCCGATGAGCGCGGCGGCGATGTTATCAAGGAAGGACGAGATGAATGCCACGGCGACCAGCAGAATCCACGCCCCCTTCCAGTCGTCGGGGAGGTAGCGCGGGAGCATGGCGGGGACGCCGCTCTCCTCGAAGTGGCGCGCAAGGAGGGCAAAACCCATCAACAGCAGGAACAGGTTGGTGAGAATCACCCATTCGTGCTCGACGTGTGTAAGGAAGCCGCCGAAGCCTGCGCCCTCGCGAAACGGCGACGCAACGATCTTGTACGCCGCGATCACGATGGCGCCGGTGACCGCGATGCGGAACGTGTGGTGATGGAAGATGCCGACGCCGGCGAGCACAATGCCGAACAGGATGAATTCGACTGGCACCGGACCGACGCTGGGACCGGAGAAACCGAGCACGGCAGCGGCAGCCGTGGCTGGAAGGGCCGCAAGCAGCAGTGCGGCGAGAGCGAAACGACGCATGAAAACCTCGGAGAGGGCGCAGGCCATAGCGCGACCTGATGCGGCGCCACTGCATCGTGGCCCGCCGGTTATTGCTGCCCGTCTCGATGCACCGAACTGCATGCCGCCGAGGAGGCAGCCAGCGTGTGCGAATGGGGCCGAACGCCGTGTCGTGCGCGACCTTCGGCGGTGTATCGACGCGAAAGATGCCTGCCTGATGCGTGGAATTCCTTCGGGAATCCTCTCACTTCGATGTGGGGGTTCACCCCACACCGCGGAACGCGAGCGCCTCGGCCACGGCATCGCGCTCCACTCGCTCGACGCCGTCCAGGTCGGCAATGGTGCGCGCGACGCGCAGTACGCGTGCATAACCGCGTGCGCTGAGATGAAGGCGGCTGGCCGCGTCCACCAGCCAGGCGTGCGCTTCGGGCGTGGGGCCGTGGGCGCCGCGAAGGGCGCGCGTCGGGGCCTGGGCATTGGCGCGTACGCCGTCGAGCGCCGCGTAGCGCGCGCGCTGCCGGTCGCGCGCCGCAACGACTCGCGCGCGCACGGTCGCGGACGTCTCGTTGCCGTTGTCGTGCATCGCGGAAAGCGCGATGGGCGCCACGGTGACGCGCAGATCGAGACGGTCGGCCAGCGGGCCGCTGAGCCGCGCGCGGTACCGCGCGATGTCGGCGGCGCTGCACCGGCAGGCCGTGCCGCCATCGTTGAACGGCGGCTGAGGGGCGCCGGCGGCGAGGGGAAGACGCGGCGCGGCGCCGACGCCGCCGCACGGGCAGGGGTTCGTGGCGGCGACCAGCATGAAGCGCGCGGGAAACAGCACGGCCTGGGCGGCGCGTGCGATCACCACACGCCCGTCCTCGAGCGGCTGTCGCATGGCGTCGAGTACGTAGCGCGGCAGCTCGAGCAGTTCGTCGAGGAACAGAACTCCCGCATGGGCGAGACTCACTTCGCCCGGACGCGGGCCGCTTCCGCCGCCAATGAGCCCGGCCTGCGAGATGGTATGATGCGGCGCACGGAACGGCGGTTCTCGCCCCGGAATGGTGCCAGCGGGAAGGACGCCGCCAATCGAATGAATGGCGACGACCTCGAGGTGCTCGTCGGGTGTGAGCGGCGGGAGAATGCCGGGGAGCCGGCGGGCGAGCATCGTCTTCCCCGCGCCAGGCGGTCCTTCGAGGAGCAGATTGTGCGCGCCGGCGGCGGCGATCTCCAGCGCGCGCTTGGCCATCCCCTGCCCCGCGACGTCGGCTAGGTCGAGCGATTCATCGAGCGCGCTCGTCGCCGCACTCGTGCAGACCGGGGCGACGAGCCGCCCCGCGCGCAGTTGTTCCACTAGCGCGGTGAGGGTCGTCGCCCCCGCAAGCTGCGCGTCGCCCACCAGCGACGCCTCGCCGCCATTCGCCTCGGGAAGGACGAGCGCGCGATAGCCGCGCCGCTGCACGAGCCGCGCCATCGAGAGCGCACCGCGGATGGGACGCACGGTGCCGTCGAGCCCCAGCTCGCCAGCCACACAGAGTCCCTCGACGCACTCGGGAGGGAGTTGTCCGCTCGCGGCGAGCACGGCGAGGGCGATGGGAAGGTCGAAGGCGGTGCCGGTCTTGACCTGGTCGGCGGGACTCAGGTTCACGGTCGTGCGCCGTGCCGGCACTTCAAAGCCCGCATTCACCAGCGCCGAGCTGACGCGCTCGCGCGCTTCCTTCACCGCATTCGACGCGAGCCCGACAATCGACCAGGCGGGAAGCCCGCGCGCCACGTCCACCTCGACGAGCACGGGATGCGCCTCGACGCCGATGACGGCGGCCGAATGGACGGTGGCGAGCATGCGGTACGCTGCACGCTCACCACACCTAAACCGTCACCGATTCCACGCGACCGGCACCGTCTTCGCCCCCGCGACGCCGCTCAGCGATCCAGCGTCCTCCACCGCGCGATCACCCGCCCGGCCAGCCCCGTCGCCTCGGGCATCGGATGGGTCTGCATCACGGCGGCCGCTTCCGGTGCCCCGATGCGACGCGCAACGTCGGCCGCAAGCCAGTCCTCCAGCCGTTCATCCACGTCGGCGGGGTACGGCTTCCCCGCCCCGAGTCGCTCGGGCCACTCGCGCGCGGCGGCAATCAAGGCGCGCGCGTTTTCCCAGCGGCCGTCGCGCATGGCGTCCACCGCGAGCATCAGCTTGGCCTCGCGATGCAGCGCGTGCCCCTCGGCTGACCCTTCGAACGGAATGATCGTGAGCGTGCCGAGCAGCGCATCCGCCTCGGCGTAGCGCTGGGCGCCCATCAGGGCGCGCACGCGCGTCATTGCGAGGATGTACGACGACGGGAGGCGCCGTGCGTACTCCGTGGCGACGGCGAGTGCGCGCGCGGTGTCCTGCTGCTCGAGGTGCCTTTCGACGAGCAGCTTGCCGTAGCGCCATTCGGCCGTGTCCAGCGACGCGGCGCGCTCGAGATCGGTGATCACGTCGTGCGCCGCCCGTCCCGGCAGCGACGCCCGTGCCGCGTAGAACGGCGCGTAGTCGGGGGTGCGCGCCAGCCCGGTGAGCATTAGCGCCGCCTGCGCGACGCGTCCGGTCCCCCAGTAACCGAGCGCCAGGTAGTAGCGCGGCTTCCATGATGAGTTCTGCCGCACGACTCCTTCAAGCGCGTCGAGCACTTCCGGACGGAACGGGAAGACGAAGCGCGGCGAGAGGGCGTTGGCGCGCTCGATCAACGACGTGGGATCGTCGCTGGGCCTCGCCGCTATCGCTGCGCTCGACGCGGCAGACGATCGCGCTGTGCCCTGCAGCAGCGCCGCGCGCCAGTACAGCGCCTCAGGGTGATCACCGACGCCTTCGAGCACGTCGAGTGCCGCACGGCGATCGCCGATGGACTGATAGAATGACGCCACCTCGAACAGGCTCTGTTCCGGCATCTCGGCGCGCACGCCGCTCAAAAGCGCGCGTCCGGAGGTGGGCGCCTTCTGCGCGAGCAGGCGCTCGTAGCGGGCCACGTGGCTCAAAGGATCGGCCGCCTCGAGTGCGCCAAGCCATCGTTGAACACCCTTCGCGTCGCCGCGATGCCGTGCGACCACGACGCGCATCGCGAGCGCCGCCAAGTTCGCGTCGTCGACAGTGAGCGCCTTGTCCACGTACGAGAGGGCGCGCGCTTCATCGCCCTCGGCGAGCCAGAGTCTCGCGAGTTCGGTCCAGGCGGCGGCGCGATACTCGGCCGACTGCGAGGCGATCTCAAAGCCATCACGCGCGTCGGCCGCGCGACCGAGCCGGCGGTTGGCGACGCCGTAGTAGTAGTTGGCGGCGCCGTCGTAGGCGTCCACGGCGAGCGCCGTCATCGCCACCCGGCGCGCGTCGGCGTACTGCATGGCGCGCAGGTGCAGCGCGGCGCGGTCGGCGAGCGCCGGCACGAAATACGGCTCCTTCGCCAGCGCGCTGTCGAGCAGCGGCTCGGCGCGCACGTACTCGCGCTGCCGCATCAGCTCCTTGCCCTTGAGCCAGAGCCCGTACGCGGAGGTCCAGTCGAAGGCCTTCGGCGTGACCAGCGGCCGGTCGAGCGACGTCGCGGCCGGATCGCCGCGCCACTCGATCCGGCGATCGCCAAGCACGACGACAACCGACGACAGGTCGACTCCCGGCGCCGCGATGGTGTCGGCCCACGCTTGTAACGGGGCTCGCACGACGCGCCGCGCCGCAAGGCGCTTGCCGTTGGCCGTCACGATGAGCGAGTCAGCGATTGGCTCGGATGGAGAAATCGCCACGATAATCTGGTCGCCATCCTTTGACACCTTCATCGCCCCCGCGGCACGCGCCGTCACGAAGCCCTTCGTGCCGATCACGGGCATCCATCGTTCCGTCCAGCGGTCCACCGCCTGCGGCGTGAAGCCGCGGTGCTTGAACGGCGTGAAGGTGCTCCCCTCGGCGGACTGATTGAACAGCCGCCCCGACTGAAGCTCGGAGTACTGGCCATCGGTGTCGGTGAGGAGCTGCTCCCAGATCATCCCCTGCCGCGAGAGCCCCCAGATCCAGATCTTCTGGCCCGGCTTCTCGTCGCGCGGCGCCACGCGCGCCATGCCGAAGTCCTGCTCGTGCCAGTAGGCGCCGAAGAAGTCCTCCTCGCCGCCGACAACGTGATACGACTTGTATGGGCCGAAGTCGTTGCGCTCGTACCACGACACGTCGCGGTTGAGCTTGCGGTTCACGGGCCAATCGCCCAGTTCGCCGTCGTGACCGATCTGCCCCGTACCCGGGAAGACGTACTGCAGGTTCCCCTGCACCGGGATGCCCGCCGTCATCCACGTGTAGTACGGCTCCTCGAGCGACGAGCTGTTGTACCACGTGGAGGTGGTGGTGAAGTACGCCTGGTCGGGGGCGAGGCGCGTCTCGACGCGCCACGTGGTACCGGTGAGAAGGTCGAAGACTCCCGTGATGCACGACACGCTGCCATCGGCGTTGCGCCGGGTGGCGTAGTCCACCGGCGTGGAGACGTTGGGCGTGTGGCCGATGATTCCGTAGTTCGCCTCGATGCCGCCGCTCGTCCACGGCCCGCGCATCGCGATGTCGCGGAACTTGACGGCGTGGTTGTAATAGATGAACGGCCGTCCCGACTTCTTCTCCACCGCCGACCAGATCTTGCCGCCGATCTCCGGGGTGATCAGTACGCGAATGAAGTCGTTCTCCAGTTCCACCACCTTCCAGTCCTTGGGCACGCTGGTGGCACTGAAGCCGTCGAAGCGGAAGTACGGATAGATGCGCCCGACCACCGGAATCGGGTTCGGGTCGCTGAACGGATATGTGGGGAACGACTGCTTATACTCGCGCACGCGCGCCGGGCCGAACGAGGCTTGGCCCTGCGACGCGCCCCTCCCACCCGCGCTCCTGCCGACAGCGACCCTCCGGCTGGCGCCCTGTGCGGCCACAACTGACGACGTCATGAGCATCAGTCCGGCCATCAGCACGCCGCGCACCGCGCGGCGCGCGCCCTCGCTCTCCCGGCGATTGCGCATCACGATCACCTGATGATGAAGATGATTCCCTTCCCCGGCGCGATCTCGATGGCATCGCCCGGCTTTAGTTCTTGCGCCGCCTGCAGTCCCTGCACCGCCGGCACGTAGAATCGGGCGCGCGCCGGATCAATGCCGAGCGCCGTCCAGTTCACATTCATCCGCACCGAGACGGGGGTGGGCGCCCAGCTCGCCACCGCCACCAACGCGCGGCCGTTGCGGCGGAAGACGGTTGCCTTCACGTCGTCGCGTCCCGTGGTCACCGGCACCGACGGCGCCCACCACCCGAGCAGCGTGGAGCCCTTGATGCCGAAGGCGTCCCACAGCCTCCAGAGCGGACGCGGATCGGCTTGCGCCGACCATGGCATGCGGTTGGTCATGCCGAACACCATCCCGCGCCACGGATTCCCGCCCCCTTCCAGCATCTCACCCATCAGGCCGAACGGGATGCCGCTGACCTCGCTCATCCAGAAGTCGGCCGAGCTCTTCTCGTAGTCGAAGTATTCGCCGAACCACAGGCGATCGAGGAACGGGAACAGTTCCATGTAGAGCATGGCGCTGTTGATGAAGCCATCGCGCTCGTTGTACTGGTTGGCCGAGTGAAGGTCCACGATGCCCGGATGGCCGTCCTGCTTCAGCATGCGGCGCACGCGCTTCATCGTGGTGCGGTCGAAGGCGACGTCGTCGAGGTAGAGGCCGTCGATGCCGACGTTCTTCACCAGCCAGTTGATCCCCTCGATGTAGTAGTTGTGCCAGCGACTCATCCCGCTGTTCACGACCGCGGCGTCCCTGATGTCCGGCACGAACCAGGCGGCGATGTAATCGTCGCCGAGGTGCTCCTGGAGCCACGAGTAACCGCCGCCGGCTCCCGGCGAGTAGACCTCATGCCCGAACGAGCGGAGGGCGAACGTCTCGTACGCGTGGTTCGAGAGCTCGCGCACGGTGTTGTAGATCTTGACCTTCAGTCCGCGCGCGTGCGCCGCATCGATGTACGCCTTCATCGTGTCGTGCGCGATGAAGGGGTAGTTGATCCACGGATTGATGGCGTTGGCATGGTGGATGTTCACCACGGTGGCGCCGGCGGCAATCACGGTGTCGATGGGCGAGAACTTATGATAGAAGCGCCGCGCCCACTGGTTCTCGGTGTCGAGCGCGTGGAACGGGGTGATCAGGAAGCGCACGTCGAAGCGCAGGGAGTCGCCGGCGGCGAGCGTGCGCGCGCCACTCATGGCCTGCACGCGCACGGTGTTCCCGTCCTCGCGCCAGGAGATCGTTCCCTTGCCCTCATTGCCCCACGACGGCGGGAGGAGCAGCGGCTTCTGCAGGTAGAAATTGGTGTTGAGCGGGCGCACGTAGTTCTCGGCGCGCAGCGAGAACATCAGCCCTGCATTGACGCCTCCCAGCCACGCGCCGTCCTGGTTCTTCCTGGCGACGTCCCACGTCCAATCGAACGACGCCGGGCGTGACTGCCCCTTGAGGCCGAGCCCCAGGGCGTAGGTGGCCGCGGATTTCGCGTACGGGAGGTCGAGGCGCACGTCATCGAGCGCGAGTTCCGATTTCGCCTGCAGGCGGACCTCGTAGTTCAGGAAGCCGTCAAACTCGAGGGTGCCGCGCACCGCGATCTCATAGGCACCGCCGTCGGTGGTGGCTTCCCACGAGACGGTACCCGGCTCGCGCCGGGTGAAGCGCAGCGCCCGCGCGATCTTCGTCCCCCCCTCGCCACACCGTGCCTGTGCCCCTGCACCACACCCTGCACCGTGCCCTTGCACCACCGAAAGCCTCACCGCCTCCGCGATCACGGCGTTCGGTTTCGCTCCGACCCCCGTCATCTCCGGGGTGAAGAACGTCTCGATCTTCGCCGGCAGCCCCGACGCATCGAGCGTGATGGAGCGCCCGAGAATCTTCAGAACGCGCCCTTCGACCACGATCGGCGTGTACGGTGCGATGACGTCGTTGCGCTGGCCGAGCGTTGAGTTGAACCACTTGAGCCGCGTCAGCTTCTCCGGCTCGTTCGCGCCGCCGGCGAGCACGGAATCGCGCCCCACCGTGATGGCGAGCGCGATGGTCACGGGGGCCGCGCCTTCAGCGCCGACCCTTGCCGTGCCGCGGTAGATGCCTGGGAGCGCGTCCATTGGCACGTCCACGCCGCACCACATCGCCTGTACGGCGCCGGCCGCAACATCCACGCGCTTCCTGAGCCGCGCTCCGTCCCAGTTGATGCCGCCCTCATTGAACGAGGTGAGGCGCGAGGCGGAAATGACGGCGCCGGGCCCACTGAGGTCGCTGAACGTCACATGGACGTTGGTCAGCGGACGACGCGCCCAGACGCCCAACTGGAAGGCGAGGAACTCGCCGCGGCGCGCGGCGTCGGCGAACCGCGCCGTCGAGCCGCGCTCCACCCAGCGCAGCGGCAACTGGTCGCGCATCCGGATGGAGTGCAGGCGATCCTCCGGGAAGACCACGAACGCCGCGTCGCGAGAGGCGGCGTCCAGCCGCGACACTTCATCGGGAGTGGCGATCACTTCCATCGGCGCGAAGCTGTTCAGCGAATCCACGGCCTCGAAGCGCTCCACACTCGCCGTCGGGACTGCGCCGGCCGCTGCCAACGCCGCGAGCCACGTGCTGTCGGCCGTGTTCGTGACGGGGAGGTACTTCACGTTGGGATAGTTGGAGCGCCCGCCCGACTTGTACGGCAGGTAATACAGGAAGTAGCGCCCAGCGCCTGCTATCGGCTCGAAGTCGAATTCGCCGGCCGCCTGCGTGACCGTGCCGCGACGGACGTTGGCGACCACCGCGCCCGCCTCGGTGGTGATGATGGCCGCCTTGGTAGCCGCCCCCCTGTCCGGGCGGCGCCACGGCACGCGCACGTGCACCCAGCGGCCGCTCGCGTCCACGCGCACCACGGCGCGGTGGTTGCCGAACCTCTCAGAGTCCCATCGGCTTGCCGCGACGGTGAACGCCGGCGACTGCGCGGCAAGGGGCACGGCGGAGGCGGCGAGCACAGCCGCAGTTAGGAGACAGCGACGGGTACGCATGGCTCAGTGGATCAGGACGGTTGAGCGTACGATCACGCGCGGCACGGCCGACGTGGCCGCGCCGAATGCAGGCGGACGACTTACGGCGCGAACGTAGCGTAGCCCTGCGCGTGCAGCGTGGCGCGCGCAAAGGTGGCCGAGGTCGCCACGAGGACAAAGGGCAGCACCTGCTCGCGGCTGATCTTGCGTCCGGCCATGGCCTGCCCGCAGACGATGATCTGCACCCCGGCATCGCTCATCGCCTTCATCAGGGCAATGTTCGGATTGTCCACGCCGTTGACCGCCTGGTACGCTTCGTTCGTCATCACCGAGCCGACCGCGCCCCCCGAGATGATGAGCGCCAGGTGCACCTTGGCGCGCTCGATGCCGTTGGCATCGGCGATCATCAGGAAGTTCGCGGGGCGCGCCATCCCGGCGGGCATCTCACTCGGACGGGCCGGGGCGGTGCTGACGTCCCATAGCACCTTGTACTCCACGGTCTTGTCGCCGTGGAACGACGGGTTTGGCACGGGGGTGGGAGTGCCGTACTGCCGCAGGGTCGCCTCTCCCGACTGCGCGGCGGCCGCCGAGGGCGCGAGCAGCGTGATAGCGAGCGCGAACCACGTGAGTCGTCTCATCTCTTCCTCGTCTCGGGGACCGATGAAAAGCTACCGTGCGGCGACACGGCCGCCACCGCGCTGGACTCTTTCACCACGGAGGCACGGAGAACTGCCGGAGGGCCACGGAGAACTGCCACTGCCGGGGTAACGACCGCGCGCCACGCAATCGTCTGCGTG